>CAKVBA010000022.1 GCA_934725305.1 uncultured Parabacteroides sp.
TAAATTCTGATTTAGATGTTCTTTCCCCTTTGCTGATACATTGAACTTCCCGTTCGTGGATGGAATAAACCTTTTAGTTACCCTTCAAATATATCACCTTGCACCGAATTTCATCTTTTCGCCCTCTTCGTTATATTGCTTACGCTTGCCGGTAGGTGGCTCTCACCATTACAGATTCAATGTCTTCAACCAGTCAGATACTTTGGACAGATCTTGGCGTGTCTCATGACCGTACATACAGAATGCCTCCTTGAATGTGGCATTCGGATAGATGGATTTCAGGTCGTTTACAATGTTGCCAAGTCCGCTGCCTTCGTGAGTGGAGAAAGGTATGATGGTTTTGCCATTCAAATCATATTTATCGAAGAATGTAAACATCACTTGTGGAAATGTCTCCCACCAAATCGGACCGCCAATAAAGAGGGTCTCATATTCATCCATATTCTTTACCTCGCCCTTGAACGCCGGTCTCTCACCTTTTTGAGACTCTTCCTTTGCCAGTTTCGTGAGGGCGTCATAAGGCATGTCGTAGCTCTTCTCTGCCACGATTTCAAACTCATCGCTGCCGGTCAGCCGTTGTATCTCGTCGGCAACAAGCTTGGTGTTACCCACCTTTACGTTTCCTACACTATAGTTCTCTCCTGCATGAGAAAAGAACACAATCAGCACTTTCCCTTTCTTTTCCATTGTTTCATTCTTTTATTAGTGAGTCGTTTCTCGCCCTTATTCCTCGTTACACCCTTTTTCCTAACTCATAAGCCTCTTGCAATTTGCTGTTGCCTTCGATGGAGAGAGGAGCGTCAACGCCACCACAGAAGAGTGTTCCTACAAGGCGGCTCTTAGGATAGCAATCAATCCATCCGGTCAATCCGGCCTCGGCACGCTTGGGTACATCCGGCTCATTTTCGGCAGCCGTTGTGAGCATATACACGTCGCGGAACTGATAGTCGAGAGAGTACATGGCATTCATGCGGTCGATAAGTGTCTTCATCTGTCCGCTCATCTCATAGTAATAAATAGGAGTGGCCCAGCAAACCACATCGGCATTCAACACCTTCGGCATGATGTCGTTTACATCATCCTTGATGACGCACTTACCCAACTTCTGGCAAGCCAGACAACCCTTGCAGAACTTGATGTCTTTGCCAGCCAGTGAGATCTTTTCTACTTCGTGTCCGGCAACGCGGGCACCTTCAATAAATTTATCAGCGAGCTTGTCGCTATTAGAACCAGCACGCAGACTGGCTGAGATTACGATTACGTTCTTCATACGATATAATGTCTTTCTTTGTTTATAATTTGTTGTACTCCTCATCGCTCACCGGTTCAAGCCATTCGTTGGGAGCCGATCCGGGGCGTGTGTTTTCCACCTCGATATGAGAGGTGACGTGTTGAAACCAAGAATCCTTTTGTGCACCGTGCCAATGTTTTATCCCTTCGGGAATATCAATGACATCACCGGCTTTGAGCGCGATTGCCGGCTTGCCCCATTCCTGATACCATCCTTTGCCCGAGACGCAGATGAGAATCTGACGGATGCCATGATGAATATGCCAGTTGTTGCGGCAACCCGGCTCAAAAGTCACGTTGCTCATCGGCATTGCACTTTTTTCTCCTTCGGAGAGGTTCTTTGGTGTGAGTGTGGCAAGATGACTGTTACCGGTGAAGTATTTGGCGTATGCCGTATTCGGTTCTCCTATCGGGAAAGCCAGTTGTCCGGCATCCGTCTTATTGCTTGGGTTGGCATCGTCGGCCCACACCTCTTTGGCCAGATTGAATGCCGCCCATGCCTTGGGCCATCCCGCATAGAACGCCATGTGGGTGATAATCTCAGCTATCTCGGTGCGTGTTATGCCGTTGCTTTTAGCCGACTGAAGGTGATATTTCAGTGAGTTATCGGTGATGCCCTGACTGATGAGCGATGTGAGAGTCACCAAGCTGCGGTCGCGTAGCGAGAGCAGGTCATTGCGGCTCCACACTTCTCCGAAGAGAATATCGTCGTTGAGGCGGGCAAATTCGGGAGCGAACTCACCAAGCTGGGTGCGCCCGGCTGTCTGTACTATTTTCTGTTGTGCCATGAGGTTTAATGATATTGCTGCTAATGTAATTAATAATCCGTATTTCTTCATACTCTTTCCTGTTTTACGCCACTTTTCTATACTCTGTCGGAGTCATTCCTGTCTTCGCTTTAAAAAACCTCACGAAGTGTTGCGGATATTCAAAGCCGAGCTGCTGGCTTACTGTTTTGATGCTCAGAGCATCGTTGTTGAGTAGTTGTTTGGCGGCACGCAACATACGGTCGTTGATAAAGTCTTTGGCGGTGTGCCCAGTCTCTGTCTTCACCAGCTCACCGAAATACTTGGGCGAGTAGCAACACTTGTCGGCAAAATAGGTGACCGAAGGAAAGCCCTCAAATCTGGCTTTGTCGGCAATATATTGGTCGAGCAAGGCGGTGAACTTCTTCACCACCGTATGGTTGATCTCCTCGCGCGTGATGAACTGGCGGTCGTAGAAGCGCAAGCAATAGTTGAGCAGCAATTCAATGTTGCTGACGATAAGTTCACGTGAATGTTTGTCGATGCTCCGTTGTAGTTCCTGCTGAATCATCGAGAGCACACCGCGGAATATCTCAATCTCGCCAGCAGACAGATGTAAAGCCTCGTTGGATGTGTAGTCGAAGAATTCGTATCGGTTGATGTTCCGGCCCAGCAAAGTGCGGTTGAGCAGGTCGGGATGAAACACGATAGCCGTCCACTTCGGTATCGTCACCTCCGGATTGGGCTCTACATGGATTACTTGTCCCGGCGCAAAACTTGTCACAGTCATCTCGTCGAAGTCGTACTCCGTGCGGCCATACGACAGCTTACAACCCTTGTTCTCCTTTAGAAACAGAGCATAAAGCCCATAGTGATATGTAGCCTCTTCAAGAGTTCTCGGCTTGTCGTAGCGCACAATACTTACTAACGGATGGAGCGTCTCCAATCCATAGAAATCGTTGAAGTCCTGAACTGTATTGAAATGAAATTCTTGCATAATTCCTCCAATTTAATACTTACCACTCAACATAAGAGACGACGACGTCTTCTGCAATCTGCGGTGTTCCAATAAGGTCTTACCTCAAGAATCCGGAGTGCGATCAGTCCGTGCTCTTTTGTCAAGTTTACAATGGCAAAACTATGTACAATTCTCTTCGTTTCTTATACCTCAAAGTCGGATGTAATTACCGTTATTCCGTTATTGTGTCGGTGTGTAGTACCAGTTAATGGGCAAAACGCAGGCTAATTTGGTGTGTCAGAATTGTAAACTGCAGCGTTGCTATCGGAATTCGACCTCAGTGTCTTGCATTATATTAATCATGGTGCTCCTTAAGAGGCAGCATCCAGATAGCTATTTTGACGCATCCGCCAATGATGCCCCACATCACCATTTCCCAGCCGCTCATAGCAAGCCAGATACTCCACATGCCGAAGCCGGCAAAGGGGAGAAGTAGCAATGATGAAACCAATCCGGGCACATAGCCTCGCACTCCAATAGCTTCTCCAACGTGAACAAGCAGATAGACCGAGAATGCGATGAACAGCGCCGACCAAAGCTCTAAGCTATAGGCTCCTTGCTGCAATACGTAAGCCGTAGCCAATAGAATGACCATCAGCTCCACCAGTGCTGTGGTGGCGAACACTTTTGTGCTGCGCTGGGCCAGCTTTTCAATCATCGGCCGGATCTTTGGGAATCTTTGGACTAAAGATTCCTTGTGTGCCAACATCCAGCGGTGTTGCATAATAACCTTCTCTGCGCTGTATGCGATAAACGCAATCGGGAAGGGTATGACGAGATATAAAACTGCAAGTATACTCATTTCTTTCTTCTTTTTGTTATAGTTGTTTTGTCATTCAAATAATTTCTCAATCAAGAGTAATGTTATAAATCCAAGTATCAAGGCATACGTCGCCTGTTTCTGATAGCCATGGGCATGAGTCTCGGGAATCATTTCGTCGCTTGTGACATAGAGCATGGCGCCACCGGCGAAACCGAGCATTACCGGCAAAAGGTTCTGAGATATACTGCCTAAGGCAAAACCAAACCATACACCTATGACTTCAAGTAAGCCGATAGCCAGCGAGATGACGAAAGTGCGTAAAGGACTTACTCCGGCCAATAGCAGAGGCGCAATGATGACCATGCCTTCCGGAATGTTCTGCAAGGCGATGCCCAAACTGACGGTAAAGTTCGTTGATGCGGTTTCGCTCACACTCACACCGGCAGCCATGCCTTCGGGCAACTTGTGCAAGGCGATGGCCATAACAAACAGAAGCACTCTATTGAGAGATGTGTTGTTGTGGTGTTCTGCTTCGTCAAGTCCGGTAATGTAGTGTAGGTGAGGAGTGACCCAATCGAGCACATTCAGGAAGAAGGCTCCGGACATAACGCCAATGGTAACCAACCACCAACTGGTTGCCTGCTCAAAAGCAGGCACTATCAGTCCTAAGGTGGATGCCGCCAGCATGATGCCGGCACAATAGCCAAGTATCGTGTCATTCCACTTGTGGGGCAACTCTTTAATCATAAAACCAAGAAGGCTGCCTATTATCGTTGCACCGCAAAGTCCTGCGGCACTAATCCAAACGTGTGTCATATTTGTCAAACATTATTTTAGCATCCGCTCATAGTCTCTCTGCCTATTCGTTTGGTCTTGCCTCTACGCTGGCGTTGTCAATCATTCCATGAATCGAATCTTGTCAGTGCGTCGTGGCTTGGCCGCAGGCGTTTCGTCGGGATAACCCAGAGCGATGCAGTAGAGAAGTTCATAGCCTTCAGAGAATGCCATACGGTCGAGATAGGGCTTGGCCGACGGTGAATCAAGGATCATTCGTGCCGGACCGCCCAGGCAGCAAGAGCCGATACCTTTGGCCCATGCAGCGAGGATGATGTTTTCGCCAAGTAATCCGCAGTCTATTTGTGCCATGTCGTACTTCGTGTCGTAGGCAATGCAAACAACGCAAGGTGCATTCACAAAGATATTCTTGAAGCCTTCACGTTCGGCAATCTTCGGGTTGTCATTTACTACTGCCTTCGTAATTGAGTCGATGAGAGCGGGAGAGTCGATTACTCTAATCTCATATGATTGCAGGTTTCTTCCATTGGGCGCATTGATGCCACATGTCAGAATTTCGTTCAATGTCTCACGGCTGATGACGGAATCCTTGTATGCGCGGATGCTTCGGCGACTCATCATCAGGTCGGTCACTACACTTGCCGGATCAACTGTCTGCGTTGGTTCCTGCTGCTTGTTCTCGTTGCATGCTATCAGCATAAGAGCTGCGGCTATGCCTAAAAAGATCTGTCTCATAATTCTCTTGTTGTTTAGTGATTTATATGTGTTGTTTTGTGGAGCCATATTTGTTGTTCCCGGCCATGCTCCGATGTTCCCTCCTCGAAAAGGCTATAATTCCTTAGGGCAGAGAAAGGCAGAGATGTAGATTACGCCGGCCATCATTAACGCCGAACCCAATCCTACGTAGAACGAGGCGATAAACGAAGGCGCTATGGCCGGACATCTTCTAAGCAATATGCCGAATGTAATCATGAAAGCCATGATGATGTATGACTTCAAAGGCATTATATTCCACACCCTTCGTTTCTCGGCTTCAATCTCTTGGATGCGTCGCATATTCTTGAATAGCATCTTGACGAACATGCTCGAAAATAGTATCATAGTGACGATGCTGCCGATGACCATGACCACAGAGGTGGTGTCGAGATTTGTCCACGACGCAACACCAATTCTACAGACATTCAAGCCTGCAATCAGCCAGATAATACCGGCGATGAAAGCGAGTGTTTTTGTTTTCATATATATGAAGATAATCCTTTTCTCTACCTGTTTTACTATATTGAATCTGTTCTCGATTGGCCAAACGACCCTTTGTTGATTCCCGACATACCGTGTTATTTAAACAGATATTGCTTTCTTAGCTCCAGAATATCGCCCATGTTGTCGATGGCCCATGACAACAGGTTGTCGATATGCGGAAGAAGGCTCTTGCCCTTATCGGTCAGTGAGTATTCCACACGGGGAGGAATCTCCGGGAATGCTTCTCTTCGCACTAATCCATCCGCTTCAAGCGTCTTGAGGGTGGTAGTCAGCATCTTCTGAGAAATGTCCGGGATATTGCGTTGCAGCTCCTTGAATCGCTGACTGTAATTCTTCTCCAGCGTGAAGAGCACCAACAACGACCACTTGTCGCCTATGCGAGACAAGATGTTTCGGATAGGGCAATTGGGAAAAAGTGCATCTCTAACCTCTGTTCTATTCATGTTAATACGTTCGTTTTATTGTATTACTGAATAAAAGTAACTATAGTAAGTGAGACTACTTCTAAAATTCTTGTTAAACTATCTAAAACAGCAAAGATTCAATCCCTTTATTCTGAGTATTAGTTACCTCGGAGTAACCGGCTTACCTTCTCGTGCCTACTTGTGTACCCTGTTGGAATACAATAGCTTTGCTATCGAAAACAATCGGACAATCATTATAGAACAATTCAAAAGTAATAAGTATTATGAAATCAGTACAGACAACAAAGACAGGTAAAAATTTTACAGCAGTAAGTGTAGGCAAACTCAGCGAAATCAAGGATTATGTTCTTCCGTTGGGCAACATCCAGATTCCCGGAAAGGTGTTCGTTGGTCAGGCACTCGGCACGACAGGCAGTGAGCTTTCATTCCAGACTTTCGCTCCCGGTCAGGATGGCGGATTCTTGCACACTCACAAGAACCACGAGGAGCTTTACTTCATCCTCAAAGGCGAAGGTTTGTATCAGGTAGATGGCGAGAACATCCCGGTGTCGGAGGGCAGCATCATTCGTGTTTCTCCCGAAGGAAAGCGTGCCATTAAGAACACCGGCTCAGAAGAGATGCTGATGCTCTGCGTACAATACAAGGGCAACACTTTCACGGCAGAGGATGCTACCGACGGCGTGATTCTGAATGATGAATTGAAGTGGTGATCGGGCTTATTATCCACAAAATACAATAAGTCCATGCACAGGCAAGAGACTATTAGCCTTGCCAAAATGGAGTAGGCTGTTTTCGGAAATTGGGTGCCTACCCATTTCCAACGGAGTAGGCACCCAATCCGAACGGAGTGCCTACCCATTTTCGAAAAAGTACCTACCCATTTCTCAAACAGTCTATACCCTTTCCTTAAAAGCTCTATAAACCATTGAAAGATAGCTGAAAACCTGTTTTAAAAGGCCGTATGGAGACAGACGGACTTGTCTGCCAATCCCAGCGAGGTTACCGGCTATTTTGGGTGGGCAAGTCTGATATTTTCAATGACTAATTATCGGTTTAAATGACAATAACCCTACGGGCGTTAGACCGAAAAGGAGGATACTTTTACCTCACTTGAAGGTTTCCATCATTTTCCTGAACTTTGAATCCGAGCATACACCGATGTCTGTTGTAACAAATTTCCCGTTTCGGAAAAGGGAAAAGATGGTAGCAGGAGTTGGTGAGCATTGTGCCTGTTCTCTCGATTCAAATTTTATGACTTTCAATGGAATGTTATTTTCCTCAGCAAGCACACGCAACATCCCGTTCACATAATAGTCTGTGTACGGACATCTGTTAGAGTAATAAACCACCAGACCTTCATTAGGCTGGATATTCTCTATCTTTGTGCAATCGTTGAAGAAGGGATTGGCTGCCTCTTCATGTAGTTTCAAAGCCAATAAAGCGAAGCCGTTCGGGAGTTTGTCGATCACTTCAAAACCCTGTTTGAGAAACCATTTAGTGTCACCTATAAAATGGAACTTCTTGGTTCCAACTATTGTAACGATTCCACTTTTCTGCTGTCTTTTCGCATCCTCTATCACAGACTGCAGCAGATTATATCCATGTCCCGAACCTTTGTATTGTCCTGAAACCCAGAAGCAGTTTATCATGAGATAGTTGGGCGCAGTAACAGGAGCCCAGGCATGTTCAGCCGGAACATATTCGATAAAGACCTTGGCGCGTGCGTCCAGTCTTCTGAAAACGTAACCGTTTCCAAATTCTCTACTGAGCCATTGTTTCTTCAATTCATAGCCTTCTGAGCATTTCTTGTCAGAAAACGCACAGCAAATATGTTCCTTACCGATATTCTCCTTGGTAAGAGTGATGTAGTTGAAAGGTTCTTTATCCATCATTATCCAATCAATTTTTGTATCTGTTTGTCCAAAACTTCAGGTAGCCTCTTCTTCAGAGGCTCAAATATCCTCTGATAAGACTCTTCGGGAGTTCGATATCTGTCATGTTTTGAATTGTAGGCTACTGATGCGCTCGCAGATATTCCCAAAGTTTTGTGTTTTAACTTATTATCCATATATTTGCGGTGTTATGGAAGATATAATATTTAATATATATATGTTCGTCTTTGGGGTCTTCTGGCTGCTTGTTTTGATAGCCATGTTTCAAGATTCCTACAGCTTTAGCCGCCGTCGTCGCCTGACGGATAAACAGCGGAAGGAACTCGATGAGCTTCACGACAAATGGGAAAGAGAAGAACAGGAAGCAAAGGAGGCGGAAAAGCGGAATAGGGAGAAAGAATCCTAATCGTTTCCGAACCTCGCCATGATACGGACGACATCCTCTTTCGTTGTCTTCTCCTCCGTCTTTTTGCCCGCTTTATCCCACTCAAACACCACGATGTCTGTCGGCTTCAACCGCTTCTTTGAGTAGGGCATCAGCGCACAGAGCGCGAGAAAGCGGGTCTGTTCCCAGCTTGTCCGGCGTCATGCTGTACACGTCGCCCCTTCTATCTCTTCATTCACGTAATCAACAGCACGGTTTATATAATCGATAAAAGGTTTGGTGGTTTTGAATAGTTCAGCCACACGCTGGGCAAGATTGTCCTCCAGCAAGAAACTGTCGTCCGTTTTGGCAGTCAAACAATAAGCTTTCATTCGCATCCAGTCGGCATAGGGTGCATTCGGATCGTATTCTCTTGGCACACGCTTCAATGCTCCTTCCATGTCTGGAATAAACAAGCCGTTGGCCTTTCCTAATATACTCGAACTGAATGTTTCCCAATCGTCACTAATATCTTCACGCAATATCTTGACAGCCCTGTTGTCGTAGCAATAGTTGCCGGAAGCGAGCATGTGGGCATGTGGATATTCTGAGCTGCAGCCGGTTCCGATATGGAAATAATACCCTGCATGCATCGACTTCTTGCCTCCTTTTGCCAGGAACACACCGAAATGAGTTTTGTATGGCGACTTGTCCTTACTGAATCTTGTGTCGCGGTAAATGCGATAGGTGCAGTCTTTGATTGTCAGCGGGGCGATGTCTTCATCAAAGCGTCCGATTTCTGTAATGAGGCATTCGCAGAATGCGTACCATTTCTTTAAAACCTTTTGGTATTGGTCTTTGTTTGAGTTAAACCATTCACGATTGTTGTTGTTCTCCAAATCGCGAAGAAAGTCCAGTATTTCTTTCATGATGTATGATTTTTATATTATTCCATTCTGCCATATTTCATTTCCACACCTTCCTTATCATACTGCTTGCGCTTGCCGGTTGGTGGCTCAGTAAGCCTGATGCGTACGACAGCCGTGCGTGATAGGGAACGGGCGATGCTCTGGTCGAAAGCATCCATGTGTTGAGGCAGGAATCGTTCACAGACCAGTCGGAGACCATGAATCTTCTCTGCGTCATCGGTCACGATTTCAGCCTTGCCGAAAGCAATGGCAGATTTGTATTGCAGGGTGAAACTGTCGTCCTTCGGACCAACCGTAGGCGCACAACGGGTAACGGCAGAAAGGCAGACTTCGGGATGAACCTTGATTGCCTCCAGTTTCTTGCCTTCCAAAGCACCATGAAAATACCAGTTCACATCATCTTCGGATGCGAGCGACAGTGGTAAGCCGTAAGGTTTGCCGTCTTCGTCAATAAAACTTACAGTTATATATGGAGCCTTGTGCATCACTTCCAATGCCCATTGGCTGTCCATTGCCCTTGATTCCTTTCTCATTTTATCCAATCAGTATTTGTATCTGTTTGTCCGTTGTACTTAAACACCTTGACCATATCCTTGTCGCCACCCACGAGCTGGCTGCATTGGTTCAGCATTCCGGTGTCTGAGAAACCGCATTTCTCCATGACTCTTCCCGAGGCAGGATTTCCGGTGAAATGATCTGCCCAGATGTTCTCGAAATGCTTCTCGTGGATGCAGTAGTCGAGCATCAGCTTCAAGGCTTCGGTGCAGATTCCCTTGTTCCAATAAGGCTTTCCTACCCAGTAGCCCACCTCGCAGTCGTTTTCTCCGATAGGGATATTGCTGGTTCCATGAGTATAGAAACCTATACAGCCGATAGCCTCGCCACTCTCTTTCAAGACAATTGCCCATGTCGTATCATTATGGAAGAATGTCCGGATAATCTCCCGACTTTCCTCCACAGACTTATGTGCCGGCCATCCTGCACGAGGTCCTACATCAGGGGCTGAGGCGTACTTGAAGAGCGCCTCTGCATCCGATTCCTGCCAATAACGGAGTAGAATTCTTTCTGTTTCCATAGAATATATCAATGAAATTCTTCGTCCTTTATTTTGTTATCAATTCATTCAGCTTATCTTCTCTGATCATCTTCGGTTGAACCTTACCGGTGAGAATGAGAATCTTCTTGCCGTTGGCTTTGCCTTCCTCAGACGCGACTCGGTAGAGTTCAAGCGAGCTTGACTCTACTCTCGCTGCTCCTTCGGCTGCGATAAATGTGGAGTTGGCGTGAGTGAACTACGGCAGTTAGCTCTTCATCATTCTGCTCTTTCTTACTAATTCTGACGTACCTCTACGAGGCGGCATCAAAATTAGTTGTTTTGACTCACTTTTGGAGAATCTAATGACCGTTTTGGAGTTAAAATTCCCAAAGTCTCCTTTCATCATCCATCCACCAAGTTCTCCAAACGTCCGGTCCGACCGATCCAGCATATCAGTGAAGTTCTTGGATTGCAGATTGGCGACACGCTCGCTGATATTCCCAAAGTTTGATATTTCAACTTATTATCCATATATTTGCGGTGTTATGGAAGATATAATATTTTATATATACATGTTCGTCTTTTGGTCCGTCGGGCTGTTTGTCGGGGTATCCATGTTTCAGGATTCCAACAGATTCCACCGCCGTCGCCTGACCGATAAACAGCGAAAGGATCTCGAAAGGCTTCGCCACAAATGGGAAAGGGAAGAACGGGAAGAAAGGGAGGCGGAAAAGCGGAATAGAGAGAAAGAATCCTAATCGTTTCCGAACCTCGCCATGATACGGGCAACGTCCTCTTTCGTTGTCTTCTCCTCCGTCTTTTTGCCCGCTTTATCCCACTCAAACACCACGATGTCTGTCGGCTTCAGTCTTAAACCCAAATTGATCATTAGATTACAATTCTTGTTGGTACTTGTTTTGAACAGATTGCAATGGTTCTACGTTGAAGGCATAGCGGGCTATGTCGAAACGCATGCGGAAGCAAGATGCCAAAAGAAGTACCAACAAGGGATGGAAAGAATAAAAATAGTCAGCTGTTTTACTTCTTTCGTTCTAATGACCGATTTGGGTTTAGTTGATACTTCTGTATTCTGATGTTCAAATCTGGACTAAATAGGTGTTCAAGAAGCTTTCGAGTTTGTCCCATGGAATCATTCCATCTTTACCACCATCGTAAAGGTCACAATGTGAAGCTCCGGGGATGATGAGCAGCTCCTTGTTGTCTGGCATAGGATTGGGCTTTCGCACAAAATCGTAGCCTTCTGCTTTGCCCTCCATCATGTATTTGAAGGCATTCTCACCAAAGTAGCGTGAGTGGGCGTTCTCTCCATGCACAATGAGCACAGCTGAACGAATCTCGTTGATGTAGTAGAGAAAACGAGTGTTACAGTAAGCTTGGCAGCCTGTCGTGCGCCAGCCGTCATTCGAATTGCCCGAACGCTTATGATAGCCACGTGGAGTTTTGTAGTAATCATAATAATCCTTCACAAACGGTGGAGCATCTTGTGGCAATGGGTCAACAACGCCGCCGGCTTGAGAGAACTTCTTGTTCTTGAGATCGGCGGTGCGAGCCTCTGCCCATGCTTTGCGTGCTGCATATCGGCTTTCTTCGTTGTCATCTGTGTCGAAGTATCCATTGCCATTCACCCGACTCATGTCGTACATGGTTATGGCTGCTGTAGCCTTGATGCGTGGATCTTGTGCGGCTGCATTCAGAGCGATACCACCCCAACCACAAATACCGATAATAGCGATACGTTCGGCATCTACATCATCGCGCATGTTGAGGAAATCGACGGCAGCCAGAAAGTCTTCTGTATTGATATCGGGCGAAGCCGTACGACGAGGTTCACCTGACGATTCGCCGGTGAATGAAGGGTCGAACGCGATGGTTACAAAACCACGTTCTGCCATTGTCTGGGCATAAAGGCCGGAGCATTGTTCCTTGACGGCTCCGAATGGACCGCTCACTGCTATGGCCGGCAACTTGCCTTTGGCATTTTTAGGAACATACAGGTCGGCGGCAATAGTAAACCCATATTGAGTCTTGAATGTCACTTTCTCATGATTGACCTTCTCCCTTTTGGGAAAGGTCTTATCCCATTCCTGAACCAGTTTAATTTCCGTATTGCTCTCTCTTGTGTTTTGTTTGACCTGATTGCAGGCACAAAGCGCGAGAGCTGCTGCTGTAATTGTAAATAATCTGTTCATAATAAACGTTTGATTGTTGGGTTTAAAAAGATGATACAAAATTAAGAGCGCTATTTATAACATCTTATACCTCATTTTCGGAAGTAGTTACCATTATTCCGTTTCTCGTTTATTATGTGCCGTGTCGTCATGGCAGCAAGGAGAACGGCTTCAGTCTGAAATCTGTCTTTCAATCCAAGTCATCAGTACGGCTACGGCATATTGCTGCTCCTCTTTCGTTAGCAGTCTTCCTGCGGGAATATGATGCCACTTGAAGAAGCATCCCCGACAACAACAACCCGTGGCATGTTGAGCAAGGAACACCGGATGACCTCGCATCGGAGTCTGTTTCCCGTCATTCGGAATTACGGCAGGAGCCAGTCGCTTGGCCACGAAATCTTCTGCATGTTTGTGGATGGTCGCCAACCCTTTCTCTGCAATATACTCTTTGTCTTTCTTCGTCAGGTGGAAACGACTACGGAAGTCGGACCGGGCGAGCCTTTCAAACAAATCGGTGAGATCATACTCTTTGACGGAAGAAGAGTTGGAGGATATTTCCTCTTTCTCCTCTTCTTGGAACAGGTCGAGCTGGATATATTTCGATTGTGTAGCCATTACTTTATGAATCGGATTGTATGATTTATGAGTAGAAGTGTCATGTCAGATCAATCGGTTCATCGCGAAATACTTCCAAAGCGGAGCCGCCATCATGGCCTGATGAAACTCATCATTTTTCAGCATACGGATCACTTCGTCCCGATCCAAAAGGACAATCTTGATGTCTTCCGACTCTTCGAGATGCTGAGTAGAGACTGGCTCAACGCCCACGGCAAGAAACGAATAGCTGTAGTTGGTGCAAGCACCCGGATTGGGACTGATGGTCATCAGCTGCGACCATTCGCCGCCGGCATAGCCGGTCTCTTCATACAGTTCGCGCTTGGCTGCCTCCATGGGCTCTTCGCCATCTTCCACACAGCCGGCAGGAATCTCGATACCGGTCAGATGCTGGGCATGGCGGTATTGGCGTTCCATCAGGAATTTGCCCTCTTTGGTGATTGCGATGACATTGCAGAATGCCGGATATTCCAATACGTAGAACTCTTGAATCTCTGCACCTGTCGGCAACTTGACGTGTTCACGTCTTGCGGTAAGCCAAGGACGCTTGAAGATGTATTCACTCTCAAGCACCTCCCATGCCATCGGGTCTTTATCTTGCTTATTCATTGAAAACTCCATCAGCATCTTGGCGGCCAATGGTGCATACCAGGTCTTCACCTCCTGTTCTGTCGGCGTGTGGCCGCCCGGGAAATGATAGGCATGGCTGTAGTGCTCCAGAAAGATGGGAGCGAAGTGAGCCAAGGTGTCTTGCTCACCAAAAAGTCCCCACACACGTTCTCTGTAGCAAGGCTTGCAGCCATCAAACTGCACGGCTTCGAGTTCGGCGAACTCCTCAATCAGCGCCTCGTCAATGACCAGTTGCTGATTGCCATCCCTGCGAGGTGCTTTGTATTCATGCACACCGATACGCCTCTTCAGAAACTCCGTCATCTTGAAATGCGGATTACCCAGCAAAGCCGGAATATCCATAGCCGGAGCCAGCATCTGTGCCAGGAATGCTCCGCAGCTGTTGCCGAGAAGCAAGTCGGGATGCTCTTTGTCAATGATAAACCGAATCAGCTTCAGAGCCTCCTTAGGATGTAACGGCAGATCCGGCGTCAACACCTCTGCCGAGTCTTTGAAGGCTTCTTTAAGAGCCAATGCCATCGGACAACTGCCCGTGGCAAAAAATCCGTGTAGGAATAATATCTTCTTCATGCTCTAATATTCAATGTCTTGTTTACTTTGTGTCAGTTCTGGGTATCGGTGATGATGTTTGAATGTCCCGAAATCCTTAATGACCGGAAAAGACCGGATTCCCATCCCTCTACGCAATAATCACCTGGTGCATCTGCTTGATGAAATCCTTGAGATTTACAAACGTGTCGCCGAAGGTTTCGCGCCATTTCAGCTCCTTCAGCGGATACTCCATGAAGTTCCGGGTCTCGATGTCGCCATTCATGCTGACGTAGTCGAGTATGTTCTTCAGGTAACGCTCTTGCTCCGAAGTGAGGTTATAGCCCTCGACAAACTGCTGATAGATCTGTAGTGCCTTCTTGCGGTCGATGCCGTTGATGACACGGATAAAAGCTGCCACATTCTTCTTATAAGGACGGCCGTCGGTGAGCGCGTTGTATTCCTCTTTTGTGCCAAGCTCTTCGAAGAAGATGCGCTCCAGTTCCTGTATGTCGGCGGGCGTCAGCTGCTCGAAGTGCTGAATCTTGCGCAGGGTGGCGTTGTCGCTGTTGGCTGCCAGATAGTCGATGACACGCTGTTTGTATGAGGTCTGTATCACTACTTCGGTTTCCTCTGTCGAAGCGGTGTAGTCGTCCTCTATGTCGATGACAAACGTCTTGTTGCGGCGTTGTTCCTTCAGCAGGTGCATCAGGTCGCGCAGCTCTTTGCGCACCTTCTCCAGTGCATCCAGCGACTCGTTTTCCCAGAACTGCTGTGTCTGCACCATTCGTATGGTGTTGATGCGGGCCATAACCGCCGGCACCGTGCCCTTCTTTTCCAAAAGAGCCGCCACATTCACCACCACTTGGCGGAACTGTCCGGCCTTTACCGCCGTGTCGATATGCGCCAGCATGATGTGGAGCATCACGACGTCGAACTTCTTTGCCTCCTCGTCGTCTTTGTCTATGGGAATCAGACCGCCGATATTTTTCAGGCGCATGGCATCCACCTCCGAGAGGCATGTCCAGTTGTCTTTGTCGCGAAAAGGCTCGATAACGCTGAGATAGGGGCGAACCTCTTTGCGCTCTTTGCCGATTGATGCCACCTGTTGATGGAGCAGCGTCTTCAACTCGTCGTGGAGCTGCTTGTCAAACGCTTTCTCCTGATGGCTGGCATGTTGCAGCTCTTTGGCAATATCCACACGTAGCTCAAAGAGGCGTTCGGTGAGCGACTTGATGCTGGCAGGTTCTATGCCGTCGGCATTCTTCGAGAAGTATTCAAAGTTGCCGCCCCAGTCGAAGATGTAAAACTCCTTCTTGTCTTGTCCCGGACCCAAAAGGTCTTTGCAAAGTCGGGTACCACGGCCAATCATCTGTTCAAACTTGATCTTAGACTTCACAATCTTGAAGAACACAAGGTTCAAGATCTCCGGCACATCGATGCCGGTGTCGAGCATATCCACCGACACGGCAATCTGTGGCATCTTCTCGGCCACCTTGAAGTCGGCAATGATAGCCGAATGGTGCTTCACTTGATTGTCTATCAGCTGGCAATAGTCGGCCCCACGCTCGGGATAGAGTTCGCCGAAGCGCTCCACGATGCGCTCGGCATGCCTATGGTTGTAGGCAAAGATGATGGTCTTGCCCACATCTTCGCCACTATGAATCTTCAGTCCGTTCGTCATCAGCTCGGCAAGCACATTGTCGATGGTGTCGTCGTTGATCAGGTAGCGGAATATCTCGTTGCTCTGGATGTCACGGTGATACTCTTCGTTTGGGCGAATGCCCTTCAATGCCTTTTCGTAGGCCCACACCTTTTCCAGCTCGTCGCGCTCCTCCTGACAAAGCTCGTCGTACTTGATGCCTCGGTTTATCATCTTCGAGGTGCAGTTCTTCAGGCGATAGGGCCGCAGATATTCGTCCCGGATGGCTTCGTCGTAGGTGTATTCAAAGTTGGGTTCGTCTTCCAGCTCCAATAGCTTGAAGGTGTTCTTGTCTATCTCGTCGCGTGGTGTGGCGGTGAGTCCTATCAGCAGCGAGTCGAAATACTGGAAGATGGCGCCATACTTGCCAAACACGCTTCGGTGAGCCTCGTCGATGATGATCAGGTCGAAATGGCCTACCGAAAACTTCACCGGCACGGCATTGATATAGTTGATCATAGTCTGATAGGTGGAGAAGATAAAGCGGGCCGATAGATCCGGTTCGTTATCTTCTGACAGGCAGGTCATCGACTCGCTGGGCAACAGGTTCTCATAGTTCTGACGCGCCTGATTTACCAGCTCCGTGCGGTCGGCCAGGAAGAGCACCTTCTTGATCCAGTTGTTGCTGGACAATAGTTTGCAGAGCGAGATGCTCACGCGCGTCTTGCCCGTGCCCGTTGCCAACACCAGCAGACCGCGGCGATGCTTCTTGTTGAGCCATTCCACCAAGCTCTTGATAGCCGTCTTTTGATAGGGGCGGTTGGTGATCTCGTCGTCAATCGTAAGGTCGGTAATGTCGGCACGGCCTCGTTTCTGTATCATATATTCCAGGTCGTTGTGGCTATGAAACGAGATAACTTCTCTATCGGGATAGCCCAGCCCGTCTATCACCTTGGTTGTGTAGCCGTTGGTGTAGTAGATAACGGGCCGAACGCCATACTTGCGCTCCAGACAATCGGCATACTCGATGGCCTGTTTGCGCCCCTTCACCGCACTTTGTATCGTGCTCTTGGCCTCAATCACCGCCAGCGGCTTGCCACCTTTGCTAAACAGCACATAGTCGGCATAGCCCGTGCCGGACGGATGAGTGGCTCTGTTCATTCCCTCTATCTTCACCTCGATGGCGGCTTTGGCGCCTTGGATGTCGCCCTTTACACCCGATATTTCCCAGCCGGCCTCGTTCAGCATATAGTCGATAAGGCACTTGCGGGTGATAGCCTCGCTCTCCAGCGATTCCTTGGGATGTTCCACGGGAGCTGTCGGCTGCTCAATAGCCTCGGCAGGCACACTATTCACCACTTCCGGCGAAACGGTCGGTTCGGAGTGGTCTGTCGCATAAATGCCATTGAAACCGTTGGGCACAAGTGTAGCATCAAAAGCCGTGATGCGCTGAATGGCTCTCCAGCGGAAGAGGAAGCCACTCACCACATAATATAATGAGCGCAGGCAGACGAAGGCATCGTTTTTCTTCACCTGTTGTGTGCCGGTGTGAGAGGCATAGTTGCCAATCTTCTTCACCGTGCGCATGTGCTGTTCAAACTCCCAATCCTCATCGATAAACGCATCAATCTCCGGGCGTTTGATCATCTGGTTCAGCGTCTCATGAGGCTCCAATGTTACATTCGCCATTGTCAGATGGTTTTTCACCAGCCATTCTAATGCCTTACGCGCATTGGCGGCACTCTCTTCGGGGAATGCCTTCTGAAAGATTTCTGCCTTATCGCAGTATGCGTGGAGCTGGCTGAAGGCGGGAATCACCTTTGTCAGTCGTGAGATAAAGTCAAAATTCTTCATTGTCGTTTGTTTTATATGTTAAACATCCTATTCAAACCAATATTGCATACGTGATGCCAACAGGGTTTCAAGGTCTGTGATTGTCTTCTGAACCTCCGCCTTCTGTCTCTCTATCTGCTCGATGCGCTGGGCAAAGAGTTGCTGGAGTGGAAGAGGAGGAAGAGGAACTTTAATAGAAGCAAGCTCTTTAGAATTTATGTTTGCTTGATTTACAGCACCTTTAGCCATTGAACGTAACACCTTCTTAATCGAAGTTAAATTAAACATTTTTGCCAAAACTATAGGTAATAAAGCTTCATTAAGTCTTACTCTTATTATATAGCCAGCAATCACCATTGGTTCTTTTTTATCAAACATACAAGTTTTACCAACCAATTCTATACTATTTGTACGATTAAACAGAATATCTCCATAGCGAACAATACATTTCTCTATTTCATCATCTGCTATATCTATTGTTTTTAGATTTGACAGATCCAAGAAGCCATCATCTGTTAGATTGCACATCCTTAGATACTTATAACGGCCATTCTCGCAAGCAGGTTTGCTTGTTCCATATTTTATATCAGTACATACCTCCCCCAGCTTCTTCACTTCCCATCCCATTTCATTCTCCACAGGATCACCAAACATCTCATAGAAGATGCTTTGAGCGAGATTGTCATAATCTTTTAGTTGCTCCTTCTTCAAACGAATCAACTCGTTAATCTTGTCGAGTTCCTCCATTATGGTCATCTGCTTGTTCATAGGGGGAATTGGTACAGACAAATTCAATAGGTCTTCTTTTGGTATAGATCTTCTTCGCATAGTTGTACCACGCAATTTGCTTTTATAGTAATTCATGGAATAAGGGCAATGAAGATATGTAACAAGAAAATGTCTATTGATTTTGGAAAAATCTACATCCCAAATATTATATGCTGGGCTCATTATGCCTGCTTCTACAATATTTTGAGTGTAAATTAGACCTTCATCAATAGGAAAGGCTATTACTAATTGACCATTTTTGACTATCTTATAGTTGCTGGTATCAACAGAGGCTATTGTTTTTTTAAATCGCTCATTTTGTAGGACTATACCATTTCTCATAGTTATAGAAAGAATGGGATAATCTATGTTATCACAATTCTTAATAGCCTTTGCAGGGGTAATAATCTCTCCCAACTTCTTATATTCCCAACCTTGCTTCATACAATACTTCTCTTTATTTATGTTTTTTGGCAAGATTGCGCCCCGAAGGGGCAACCTCTCCATAGCCCAGTGGCAACGCCCTGGGTGTTATGTGATTATGAGCTATTCGCCCTGTAAGGGCAAAAGTCCTATATTCCCATTTTACTTTTGCCCTTTCAGGGCGTTAGGTGTGTTATAACCATTTTACCCAGGGCGTTGCCCTGGTCTAAGGAAGCCATTGGGCTTTCAGCCCGCCTTTGCTCACCGTCATTGGGCTTTCAGCCCGTTTTTGCAAACGTTGTTGGTTTCCCCATCCTTGCTAATCCGTAAACACATACTTCTCGTCATATTCAATATCATACAATTTCAAAAATTGCTTGTATTCATCTTGGAATGACATCTTCTTATGATGTTCCCTTTGGTTTTTGATATACGCCAATGTCTTATCCACAGCCGACTGGCTTACCGACAATGCCGCATAACCACCTTGCCATGCAAACCATGAATATTTTGGGGATAGCGACTTAATCCATCGGCTGCTATTGCGTTTGATATTCTCTACAAGTTGCGCTATCGATACCTCACGCCCTAATAAACACAATACATGTACATGGTCGCCTACGCCATCAACCCAAGTGGTTGTGCATTTCGAGTCGTTGATTATCTCGCCGATATAGGCGTGTACACGTTTGAGATCATCATCAAGAATGCATGGACTTGTAGTCTTGATGTGGAATATTATGTGTAAATAGATTTTGCAAAGTGATTGTGCCATAGGTTCTATAGTTGCCTTTTTAGGATGTTGGATTGTTTGATTACGAGATAGCGGTTGCGCAAGTCTCATTGCTCGCCAAGAAGCAAATTGCGGAAGAAACGCTCCAGATATTTAGGCTCAGGCATAATACCCTCGTTGTTCTTATACACATAACGCACCATGGCTTTCTCTCTTTGCGATGGTTCGCCCTGTCGCAAATAGGTATCAAAATCAAAATATAACTGTCCTGACTTTTCCATAACATTTTTCCGAACCGTGGTTTGGAGTTCTTACTCCTCCAACATCTTATACAACTCGCTATACCCTTTCAGATACTCACTTTCGCTCTTCTCCAGCCTTGCGAGTATCTCCTTGACGGGTTCATACTCTACCTTCTCGCGCTCTATCTCCTTATACTTATTGATAGAGAGATCATAGTCGTTCTGGCGGATTTCATCAACGGGCACAAAGAAACTCTGCTCCTTGCGAGAGCGAGAGTGCTCGTCGGCGAGGTGGCGAAAGCGGCTGACCACATCCGGAATATCATTATCGGCTATAGGCGAACGCTTGTCGTCGAGCGAGAAACCGTCGGCCTTCATGTCGTAGAACCATACATGGTCTGTTCCGCCACAATTGGTCTTGTTGAATACAAGAACGGCGGTTGATACGCCGGCGTAGGGCTTGAACACACCGCTGGGCATACTGATGACGGCGCGGAGCTGCTGATTATCGACAATCTCTTTGCGGATAGCCACGTGCGCCTTGCTGGTGCCGAAGAGCACACCGTCGGGCACGATGCTGGCACAACGGCCGCCAATCTCCAACGAGCGCACAAACTGAGCCAGGAAGAGCAGCTCGGTCTTGCTGGTGTTGGCATAGGCCAGAATCTTCTTGTTTACGTTGCCCTTGTCGAGGCTACCGGCAAAAGGCGGATTGGCCATGATGAGCGAGTAGCAGCTATGATCTTCGTTCTGCTCCGAGAGCGAGTCGCGCCAAGCCAAGCAGGGAGCAGAAATATCGTGGAGCAACAAGTTCATGGCACCGATGCGCAACATGGTCTGGTCGGTATCGTAGCCATTGATCATCGAGGTCTTCATGTGGTGAGCCTCTTCGCCGACATACATTGCCGTCTCGTGGTTTTCCTTGATATATTTGACAGCCTCCACGAGGAAACCCGCCGAACCCATGGCCGGGTCGCAGATGAAATCCTTTGGAGTAGGCTCCATCATCTCCACAATCATGCGGATGATGTGGCGCGGCGTGCGGAACTGGCCGTTGGTGCCGCTGGCAGCCATCTTGCCGAGGATATATTCATAGACATCGCCCATGGCATCGCGGTTGTTCATGTCGAGCGAATCAACGCCATCGACCACCTTGACAAGCGTGCGGGCGTTGGGGATAAGAAAGATTGCCGACTTCATATAGCGGCTATAAGCACTCTCTTCGCCGGTGCCGATGTGTTTGATAAACTCGAACACACTCTGGCGCACCACCTTGAACATATTGTCGGCACCGAAATTCTTGAACACATGCCAGCGCAGGCTTTCATAAGGCACGCCGGCCTTTTCCTCGTCGCTGACGGCGTCGGGATTCACCCAATACTTACCATCGAGAAAGGTAGGATTCTCCACCTCGCTATCCCAGTCGCGGGCATTCTCTTCCTCTTGAAGCTGTTTGTCGTCGAGCATCTTCATAAAGAAGATATAGGTCATCTGTTCCAATACGGTGATGGGGTTGGTAATACCTGCCACAAAAAATGTGTCCCAAATCTGGTCTATCTTGTTTTTAATCTCACCTGTAATCATTCGTTAATCTTATTTTTTTGATGTACACTTGCGCAAGCCCCCACAACGCAACGATAAATCGCTCTCTATTTGCAAAGGCTTAGCTAACTTTCTACAAAGTTAAGCTTTTATATTGCAGCCTTTCTGCACTATAGAAGGTTTTTTCTACATTTTTCCTTTTTTATCGGTTTTATTCCTCTTTTTGGTTGCTCAGGGCGTTAATACAAATACAACA
This sequence comes from uncultured Parabacteroides sp., assembly GCA_934725305.1. Taxonomy (GTDB): domain Bacteria; phylum Bacteroidota; class Bacteroidia; order Bacteroidales; family Tannerellaceae; genus Parabacteroides. The sequence goes on from CAKVBA010000022.1 coordinate 21,920, forward strand.
ACAATCCAATATTTATATTGATTTTCAATGTGATTACGCAACGTGGCAACGGCGCCCGTGGCGAATGCCATGGGCAATGGTTTTTTTAGCCCAGGGCAGCGCCCTGGGCGCCCAGGGTTATTGTATTTTACACAGATTCATTTTTACTAATAGCGAGAGATAAAGCCATTAAGGGCAACGGGCAATTCCGCCAAGGTTGACCGGCAAATCCGCCACGCTTCAAAACCCTTGAAAAACAAGGTTATAGACTCTCTTTCAAGGGTCTATAGACTTTCCGGAATTAGTCTATAGACTATTCGGAAAAAGTCTATAGACTTTTTTGAAAATGGGTAGGCACTCCGTTCGGATTGGGTAGGCACTCCGTTGGAAATGGGTAGGCACCCAATTTCCGAAAATAGCCTACTCCGCTTTGACGGGATTAATAACCTCTTGTACGCTCGTTGGCTTATTGTATTTTTGTGGTATAATAAGTAGAACCGTTTTGATGCAGCCTCGGCCTTTCTTATTTTACCACACAAAAAAGGTCCGCATCAAAACCAACTATCTTGATGCAGGCCTCTATTTATAAACAGGTAGAAGCAAAATCAGAACCGGCTTACGGCTCCACCACCACCGGAGCTGCCACCGCCCCAAGAGCCACCACCACCGGAGCTGCCGCCGCCCCAAGAGCCGCCACCGCCACTATCGCTATTAGACAAACGACTTAGCGTCTGACGTTCGCGGCACGTATAGCCACACTTCTTACAACGATAGATTGTTTCGGCCAAACCTTCCGTGCGATACGTAGGTTGCTTCAACGTATGTTTTTTCTGATAAGATAATGTCTTGTTGTGACACTGAGGACAGAGACGAGGACGTCTTTTCATATAGCTCTTCAGACCAATCACTCCCATAAAAAGAGAGCCAAAGATCAAGAGGCCCCACATGTCATCATCATCATCATCAGACGCTTGATTTCGGTAGGCTATTTGCTCATCTTCGCTTGACATCAGATATTGGCTAACCGCAGAGACGCCTTTTTGCATGCCGGTGCTATAATCGCCTTCCTTCATGTCGGGAATCATATGATCTTGTTGCATGCGGTAGCAGGTCGCATCCGGAAGAACTCCTTCTAAGCCATAGCCGGTTTCAAACACAACGGAACGTTGGCTGGGATCGGTCACCAGCAAGATTAGCAAACCATTGTCTTTTCCTTTCTTGCCCAATCCCCAATGCTTGAACAATTCGTTTGCAAAATCGCGCGGATCATTTTCACCAATACTCTTTACCGCCACTACCGCCACTTCGATGCCAAGGCTATCTTCCAACTGATGAAGTGTCTGGTTGATGCTATGCACAGCATCCGGGCTAAGAATCGTATCGGGATTGCTGACATGACTGAAACGATCGGTCAGGCGAGTGTTCGGAATGGTCTTTACCGTGTAGTCTATAGAGGCATGAGCCAGTTGTGGAAGTAGAAGAGATAAGACAACAAAGGCTATAAACAGGCAGCTATGCCACCTGCTTACAGCCTTTTTCGTATAAAGAGAATGAATCATTTCTTTATGATTTAGAATTCAACATTCGGTGCCTTTTCTGCACCTGCATCGGCCGCGAAATAGGCCTTAGAAGTAAACCCAAACATGCCGGAAAGGATGTTGTTCGGGAAACGTCGGATGTACGTGTTGTAGCTCTGAGCCTCTTCGTTGAAGCGTTTGCGTTCAACGGAAATACGGTTTTCGGTGCCTTCGAGCTGAGCCTGTAAATCTCTGAAGTTCTCGTTCGCTTTCAGTTCGGGATAACGCTCTACGACCACCATCAAGCGAGAAAGAGCTTGACTTAGTTCGCCCTGAGTAGATTGGAACTGCTTGATAGCCTCTTCGTTCAGCTGAGAGGGATCGATTGTCATCTGAGTAGCTTTGGAACGAGCATTGACCACGCCTTCGAGTGTCTCTTTTTCATGACTGGCATAGCCTTTCACGGTGTTGACCAGGTTAGGAATCAAGTCCAGACGACGTTGATATTGGTTTTCTACCTGGCTCCAGGCCGTTTTTACACTTTCGTCTTTCATTACCATGTCGTTATAGGCACCTTTTACCCAAAAGAACAGAAGAGCCACAACGGCAATAATGATCCAAGTTGATTTGTTCTTTGACATACGCTTAATGATTTAAATGGTTATACAATATATAGTTTTACTTCTTATGTAGAGGTAACAGATAGGAGAGTCTCACCGAGATGGTCTGTGAAGCCGAGCGGGAGAAGTGATCTTCCTTGCGGCTATTATAGATATCGCCCAGTGAGTAGAAATAGCGTCCTTCCAAAAGGAAGTAGCCGATGCCGGTGCGTAGCTCCAAGCCCGGTCCACCGCACAATCCCCATTCAAACTTCTTGTCGATGGGCTTGTCGTGCTGGAAGGTGTCGGAGTTTTCTTCCCCTTGGGTGTTGTCATCCAGATTGCTGCTGGTGGTTTCGCCCAGAGCATATCCAATCTGCGGACCTAAGTTGATGAAGAACTTCATCCGCTTGCTTCCGAAATAGATGTGCGTGAGGAAGGGAAGTTCCAGATAGTTGATCGTACGCTTATACTCATATTGAGGTTGCGACTCATATTTCTCTTGCCATCCCTGTTGCGAGAAGTTCAGCTCTGCCTGCAAACCCAGGTTGGCTTCGGTGTTCCAGCGAAGCGTGGCACCCGCATTGAAGCCCATCAGCATATCTTGCTTCACCTTAGGCGAAAAGGATACCGATGAGAAGTTGGTGCCGAAAGAGGCGCCAACGGCCAACTCCGGCTTGAACTTGCTTTGAGCCTTGCCGCTCGACACGACAAGGAAAGCCATTAAGAGGATAATTGCTTTTTTCATCATTTAACTTCGCTACGAGTAACCGTAAAATCGTTTTTATAGTGAACAATAAACAACTGAGTATTGATGAAACCGCCCCAGTTGTTGACGCGATGGAAATCGAAACTGGTCTGCAAACTCTTGTAACGTATTTTGTTTAAGTTGTTTTCAAAGTTCGATCCCTGTTTCCAGATAGCATTGAGGAAGAACATACCTGTGTCAAATCCCAAAATACCATATTTCGGGAAGGTATTAATCAGGTCTTTACTATACCAGTTCTTATATAGCGTGTAGAAATTATGCACATCGGGCGACAGATTGTCGGCATAGAAGTTGCTATATATATAGGTGTTGAGTGCATAGAAATCGTCCAGACATTCACGTGTATAGGTCTGCCATTCCGGATAGCCGAACAACGAGATGTTCAATACCGGACGTGTTTCGCGCAGCATACGCAAGGTCGGGCTGATTTTATTGATGGCATCCAACGAGCTTGAGACAGGCAAAACCACATTGCGGCGTGTGCTATCGAGCAGGGCTTCAATATCGGTTGCATAGGTCTCGGCATTATACGCCAACTCCTTGAAAGGAATGTTGCGTTGCTGCATTTCTCCTTTGAAGGCCTTGATAAACTCGGGCTTCTGTTGCTTGTCGTTTGTCTTTACAAGGATAATATTGTCTTTGTCGAACAGATTACATCCGGCTTGAGCCGCCTTGGAATAGAGATAAGAGTGAGGCGTATTGACCTGGAAGACGCAGGCGTTTGACAACACATCGTCGTTCTTTGATGTAAACGGAATCACATATTTGATGTTATGCTTTTCGGCAAAGTCGGCCACCGGACCAATCTGGTCGTTTTGCACCGCACCGATAATCAGGCTGGCATTTTTCAAGGCCTGTTCTTGTAGAATCTCGTTGACCTTTGTAGTGCCGTGTCCGGTGTCATAGACCGACAACTCAATAGAGCAACCCTGCTTGCGCAAGCTATCTACCGCCAGCAACATACCTTCATAGTATTCGATGAAGCGGGCCGTTGTCGAAGAGGGCACACTCTCGTTGGTCATGAAGGGCAACAATAAAGCCACTTGAATGCGATCGACCCGCTTCACCACTTTGGGAGCCGACAACAGGGCATTGATCACACTCTCTTCGGCCGGAACAGGCACTTTGCCCGGCGTCTGTTCTACGTTGTTCTCTGTATCGTTGGTCACGGTTGTAGTTGTCGGCACCTTCAGGATCATGCCGGCTTTTACACCTTCCTTCAACTGAGGATTGAGCTTGATCAGTTCCGCACTTGAGACGCCGAACTTCCGGCAGATCCGATACATCGTTTCATTCTTCTTCACCTCGTATTCAATCATCTGCTTAGTCGTCTTTTGAGCCGGAGTTGTCGAAGCCGATTGCTTCTTCATTACCGGAATACGGATGGTTTTGCCAAAGGAAAAGGTCTCGGTGGACAAACCCGGATTCACGCGGATGATCTCTTCGGCCGGAACCTGATAGCGGACTGATAAAGAATAAAGAGTCTCTTTTCTCAAGATTGTGTGATAAATATAGTTGGCTCCCGGTTTAACTTTGGCCGGTGAAATCGCTGCATTTCTCTGAGGAATCTTCAGGGTTGATCCGGCACGGATTCCCTCTTTGCTTTCCGGGTTGAGTCGATAGATATCTTCTACACTGACGCCATACATGGTGGCAATGGCATAAACCGTTTGCCCGCGTTCAATGGTGTGATAAAACAGATTACCGTCTTGATTGCCGGTAACCACGACATTGCCTCTCGTATGCTCTTGTGAATAACCAGAGAATGAGGCAAGACATAAGCAAAAAGCCAATAGGCATGTACGTATCTTATTCATCTGTTCGTTCGAATATTTGGAGCAAAGATAGTATATGTCCGTATAAAATACTAACTTTGGATGCTAATTCAGTTGTGATATGCAAAGAAACTATTTAAGAAAGTTAGGCTTTTTCTTATGTGGACTACTCATCGAGTGGGCAGCTTATGCTCAATACACAGTAACCGGAGGCCAGGGCGCACCCTTGTTGGCTGCTGATGATTCACAAAATGACATAAAAGTGTATGTGGTGTATGGGATGGACAATGTGACATTAAGTTACAGCTCTTCCTCTACGGCACACACCTGGTATCGCTACACAAAATCGAAGCTGGATGCCGTGAAGATAGAGAGCCGGCAGGATGGCACCACCTCAATCGTCACTCAGGTGGAGCCGGGATATGGTTACTTTGTAGAAGAGCCCGATGGCGGATTGCCCAAGTATATATGGATTGTCGATTATAGCCGTTATCTGTTTCAGATAGACCAGTTGCGTGTGTTGGAGAATGGAGACGCCTGCTCGGGCGTTCAGTTCGAGGGTAAAGGCAATATGCCTACAATCTATTATTATCTGCCCAATAATGGATTCCGCTCTACATTGCAACGCGAATTTGAGATCTCTTTCCAATCGCTGGATAGCTGGTCCGACAAGACATCCAACTTTCCGCCGGTGACAAAAACTATCACGAAGAAGATTGTGGCCACGGATGTAGAGGGAACCACATTCCGCTTTTCTATCTCAGAGCCGCCTTATGTGGATACCGATTTCACTTTGACGGGCGATCAGTTTGCCCGCCATTTCGATAAAGCTGGCACTTTGTCAACCGATAGCTATGAGGCGGTGGCCGTACAACTACATGTTGACACCCTGCTGACGATGACCGATGCCGATAATATCAATACATCGAAAGAGGGATTGAATGCTCCGGCAACGATTCTATTTACCGCTCATGCCAATGATCCGGTGGCCTCTCGCTACTTGTGGCGCATCTATAAGATAAAAGATCTGGCCGAAGAGCCGGCGCCTTCGCCGGATGGAGAGAATCCGGCCACGAAGACCGTGCGCTCTTTGCGGGCAGACGAGGCAACGGACGATAGTGGCGAAGAGACGGGCACTTTGTTGATGAACTTCTCGGGCGAAGAGGTGGAATATACATTCCGGGAGCATGGAGTCTATAAGGCCGTGGCAGAGGTGAGCGACCGCTCAGGCACTTGTGTGGCAACGGAAGAGCTGGATATTGTGGTTGCCTCTTCCTTTCTGGATGTGCCTAATGTGTTCACTCCGGGTGTAACACCGGGCATGAATGATGAATTCAGGGTTGCCTATAAATCATTGGTCAGCTTTAAGGCTTGGATTTATAACAGATGGGGAAAAGAGCTGTATCATTGGACCGATCCGGCACAAGGCTGGAATGGCATGGTGAAGGGTAAATACGTAGCACCGGGCGCCTATTATTATGTGATTGAGGCCGTGGGATCGGACGGTAAGAGATATAAGAAGGCGGGTGATGTCAATATTATCCGCTCCAAACAAATACAAACAGATGTAATAGGAGATACGACAGAATGAAGATGACTAAAAATAGTGTGAGTGGATTGCTGGCAGGTGGTGTGATATGCCTTACTGCCTGCATCTCGATAGGATCGAAAGATGTGGAAAAGGTGATGCAGGAGCGTCCTGTGGTATCATCTATGATTGTCTCGCCTGAAATTCCTTCTGCTGTTCCCTTTTGTGGGAAGATAATAGACATTACGCGCTATAATATGCGAGAGGGTTTCGACCGCGAGATCTCTACCTTTTCTTATCTGCATGCAACGACTATGCTCTATTTCAAGCGGGCTAATCGCTATTTCCCCATTATTGAGCCAATCTTAAAGGCCAATGGCATTCCCGACGACTTCAAATATTTGGCCGTGATAGAGAGCAATCTGGATACACGCATCAAGTCTCCCGCGGGAGCGGTGGGTATGTGGCAACTAATGCCCGCAACGGCCCGCGAATATGGCCTGGTCATCACGCCGACCGTTGATGAACGGTGTGACGTGGAAAAAGCAACGGCTGCTGCTTGCCGTTATCTGAAAGCCGCCTATGACAAATATAACGACTGGGCCGCCGTGGCTTCGTCATACAATGCCGGTATGGGCCGTATCTCCGGCGAGCTGAACAAGCAAGACGCCGATAACACTTTTGACCTGTGGCTGGTGGAAGAGACCACTCGCTATGTCTATCGCATCATGGCCATCAAGACTATCTTTGAGAATCCATATAAGTATGGCTTCATCTTGCGTGCCCGCGATCTGTATAAGCCGGTTGAGTGTATGGATGTGGCCGTCTCGTCGGATATATTGGATCTCTCGGCGTTTGCCCAAAAGCATGGAGTTACCTATGCCGACCTGAAGCGGTTTAATCCTTGGCTACGCGACCGCAAGTTGCAAACCGGAGGACGTACGTTCAAGCTGAAGATTCCGGTCGAGAAGGAACTATTCTATACGTCTCCGAATAATTATGTGCATAATCCGAATTGGGTGGTGAAATGAAAGAAAACAATGATATTGTAGAAGATGGATACATCTCGGTGTTGGGCGCACGCGTTCATAACCTGAAGAATATTGATGTGGAGATTCCGCGTAATAAGCTTTCCGTTATAACGGGCATGAGTGGAAGTGGCAAATCGTCCTTGGCCTTTGACACAATCTTTGCCGAGGGACAACGTCGCTATGTGGAGACCTTCTCTGCCTATGCGCGTAATTTCCTGGGTAATATGGAGCGTCCGGATGTCGATAAGATAACCGGTCTGAGTCCGGTGATCTCTATCGAGCAGAAGACAACCAATAAGAATCCTCGTTCGACCGTTGGGACCACGACCGAGGTGTATGACTTTTTCCGTCTATTGTATGCCCGTGCCGGCGAAGCCTATTCCTACCTGAGTGGTGAGAAGATGGTGAAATATACCGAAGAGCAGGTACTACAACTCATATTGGAGCATTATCAAGGACATAAGACCTATCTGTTGGCTCCTTTGGTGCGCAACCGCAAGGGCCATTACAAGGAGTTGTTTGAGCATATCCGTAAGAAGGGCTATCTGAATGTGCGTGTCGATGGCGAGATGAGAGAGATTATTCATGGCATGAAGCTCGACCGTTATAAGATGCACACCATTGAGGTGATTATCGACAAGCTGATTGTTTCGGCCTCGGACGAGCGTAGGCTGAAAGAGAGCTTGAAGGTTGCCATGAAGCAAGGCGATGGCTTGGTGGTGGTGTTGGATGCCGATACCGGCGAGGTGCGCCACTATAGCCGCCAGTTGATGGATCCCATTACCGGCTTGTCTTATAGCGAGCCGGCGCCTCATAATTTCTCATTCAACTCGCCTCAAGGAGCTTGCCCCAAGTGTAAAGGTTTGGGAAAGGTCAATCTGCTGGATATGGACAAGATTGTACCCGATCCTTCGCTCAGCATCCATCAAGGAGGAATTGTGGCCTTGGGAAGATATAAGAACTCTCTAATATTTTGGCAGATCGAAGCGTTGTGCGAGAAATATGGAGTAACCATCAAGACGCCGATCCGGGAGATTCCGGAGGAGGCGATAGACGAGATCATGAATGGAACCGATGAACGGTTGCAGATCAAGAATGATTCGTTGGGCAATTCCAACTATTTCCTCTCGTATGAGGGCGTGGCCAAATATATCATGATGCAACAGGAGACCGAGGCCTCTGCATCCGCTCAGAAGTGGGCCGGCCAGTTCATCAAGATGTCGGTTTGTCCCGAGTGTCAGGGGCAACGTCTGAACCGTGAGTCTTTGCATTACAAGATTGACGGAAAGAGCATTGCCGAGATAGCTTCGTGGGATATTTCTACGCTATATGAATGGGTCAGTACGCTTGAGACTAGTGGCTCTTTGAATGCCAAGCAGCAACAGATAGCCGTCGAGATCTTGAAAGAGATCCGTTCGCGCCTGAAGTTTCTTTTGGATGTGGGGTTAGACTATCTGTCGTTGAACCGTGCATCGGCTTCGTTGTCGGGTGGCGAGAGCCAGCGCATCCGATTGGCAACACAAATCGGTAGCCAACTGGTGAATGTGCTTTATATCCTCGATGAGCCCAGTATCGGATTGCATCAGCGCGATAATGTACGCCTGATTCATTCGTTGAAGCAACTTCGCGACACCGGCAACTCGGTGATTGTGGTTGAGCATGACAAGGACATGATGTTGAATGCCGACTATGTGGTGGATATGGGACCGAAAGCGGGACGATTAGGCGGAGAGGTGGTCTTTGCCGGCACACCCGAAGAGATGCTCACGTCGGACACGCTCACGTCGGCCTATCTGAATGGTAAGATGGCGATAGAGGTGCCAGCGAAGCGACGTAGGGGAAACGGCCGGTTCATCACCTTGAAAGGGGCACGAGGCAATAATCTGAAGCAGGTGGATGTCTCTTTTCCCTTGGGCACATTTATTTGTGTGACCGGCGTGTCGGGTAGTGGAAAATCTACGTTGATCAACCGGACATTGCAACCGATTTTGAGCCAGCACTTCTATCACTCGTTAGAAGATCCGCTTCCCTATGATGCTATCGAGGGCGTGGAGCATATAGACAAGATAGTCAATGTCGATCAATCGCCCATCGGACGTTCGCCACGAAGTAATCCGGCCACCTATACGGGTGTCTTCTCGGATATACGTAGTCTGTTTGTGGATCTACCCGAGTCAAAGGTAAGAGGCTATAAGCCGGGTCGTTTCTCCTTTAATGTGTCGGGCGGACGATGTGAGACCTGTAAGGGAAATGGCTACAAGACCATCGAGATGAACTTTTTGCCCGATGTCTTAGTGCCATGTGAAGATTGTCACGGCAAGCGATATAACCGTGAGACCTTAGAGGTGCGTTTCCGTGGAAAATCGATTGCCGATATTCTGGATATGACCATCAATATGGCCGTGGAGTTCTTTGAGAATATTCCTTCCATATTATCCAAGGTGAAGGTGTTGCAAGATGTCGGATTGGGCTATATCAAACTGGGACAACCCTCGACAACGCTCTCGGGCGGAGAGAGCCAGCGCGTCAAGTTGGCCACCGAATTGTCGAAGCGCGACACCGGGCGTACGTTGTATGTCTTGGATGAACCGACCACGGGGTTGCACTTCGAAGATATCCGCGTGCTATTGGGCGTGTTGAACAGGTTGGTCGAGAAGGGCAATACCGTTATCGTTATCGAGCACAATCTCGATGTGATCAAAAGTGCCGACTATCTGATAGATATGGGACCCGAAGGAGGCAACAGAGGCGGGCAGGTGTTGTTTGCCGGCACACCGGAAGAGTTGGCTCAGCACCCTGTCGGATACACGGCTCCCTTCTTGCAAGAAGAGTTAAAGGCGTGTAAGAAACAGGAGGAAGAGAATGAAGAGCGAAATGGAAAAGATGCGTAGTGGGGAGTTGGCCTATTTCTCTGATCCGGAGATACAAGAGAGCTTCAAGCATGCCAAGGCGGTTTGTGCCCGTTTGCAGAGCATGAGCATCTATGACGAAGACTATCGAGAGGTGATAGAAGATCTGATACCGGGCATTCCGGCCAATACGGTCATCTGTCCTCCTTTCCGTTGTGATCATGGGCATGGCATTCTCTTGGGTGAGAAGGTCTTTATCAACTATAACTGCATCTTCTTGGATGGCGGTTATATCCGCATTGGTGATCACACGCTGATAGGCCCTAATTGTCAGCTCTACACACCCAATCACCCGACCGATTATCGAGAACGTCGCGAAGAGAAAGAGTATTCCTATCCCATCACGATAGGCGATGATTGCTGGTTGGGCGGTAGCGTAGTGGTTTGTCCCGGAGTGACTATTGGTAACCGTTGTATCATAGCGGCAGGGAGTGTGGTCACCAAAGATATTCCCGATGATAGTTTTGCGGCAGGCAATCCGGCCGTAGTGAAAAAGAGGTTGAATCAGACGTAAGATACGTATATATTTATAGAATCATTAATAAGAGCAATAAAGCGATGAAAAATCCGATACAAATGATAAAGCAATGCGTTGAGAAGGATGAACCCTACTTCGTATTGCGAGGACAAGACTTGTGTGCACTGGCTGCTATCGAGGCCTATTATCAAGAGGTGCGTAACCATGTGAAAGACCCCTACTTTGTAGAGGAGATAGAAGAGATTATGAAAGATTTTCGTGCCTACCGCGAAGAGGTTGATAAAACTAAAATACCCGATTAAACGATGGCAGATGACAGTTATAAGACCATCAAAGCGATGGCCGAAGGCTACTACACGGAAAAACGTAGCCGCTTTATATCCTATGCGTTGCCTGTTCGGACGGTAGAAGAGGTGAAAGAGCATGTCGATAAATTCCGTAAGCAATATTACGACGCATGCCATGTCTGCTGGGCCTATATGTTGGGACCCGACCGCAAGCAATTCCGTGCGGTGGATGATGGCGAACCCTCTTCAACGGCAGGCAAACCCATCTTGGGCCAGATCAATTCCAATGAGCTGACCGACATATTAGTAGTGGTGATTCGTTATTTCGGAGGCATCGAGTTGGGCACGAGCGGACTCATTGTGGCCTATCGTACGGCCGCCGCCGAGGCCATTGCCGCCGCCGAGGTGGAAGAGCGCACCGTTGACGAAGACATCACGGTTGTTTTTGAATATCCCTACATGAATGGAATCATGCGGATAGTGAAGGAAGACAATCCTATCGTGCTTTCTCAGAAGTTTGATATGGATTGTGAAATGACTCTCCGTATCCGAAAAGGCGAGGCAGAACGGTTGCGCAACCGACTGCTCAAGGTTGAGACAGCCTATTTGAAATAAAATTACTGTATCCCTTGTTTTTTATAAACCTTATTCGATATATTTGTATTTACAATAATTTAACACAGCAAGTTTCTATGGACCGTGCATTTCAAGTAATTCTAAAACCATTGCGTCGTTTTGCTATTCAGAAGCCGAACGCAAGTTTATTGTTATTCATAGCAACGATTATTGCTATGATATTAGCTAATTCACCATGGGCAAGTGCCTATCACGAGATGTTGGCTTTTCCTGTCGATCTGCAGGCCAACAAGTTTAATTTCTTTGCGCATCATGGCGAGCCCATGTCTATGCTGGCCTTTGTCAATGATGCCTTGATGGCCGTCTTCTTCTTTGTCATTGGCCTTGAGATTAAGCAGGAGATTTTGATTGGTGAATTAAGTTCATTCCGCAAAGCCTTGCTTCCGGTGATTGCCGCTTGTGGCGGTATGATCGTGCCCGTTTTGTTCTATACCCTTGTATGTTCTGAAGGACTTGCCGCTGCTGGTGCCGCTATTCCGATGGCAACAGATATAGCCTTTGCCTTAGCCGTGTTGGGTTTGTTAGGCCCACGTGTACCGTTGAGTCTGCGCATCTTCTTGACGGCCTTGGCCGTAGTGGATGATATCGGAGGTATCATCATCATTGCTCTGTTTTATAGCGGTCACATCGCCGTTGAGCCTTTGCTGATTTCCGTAGCTTTATTAGCTATTCTTTATGCAGGTGGCAAGATGCAGATACACAACCATCTGTTCTATTATAGTATCGGTTTTGTCGTTTGGATGTTGTTCCTCAAATCAGGTATTCACCCGACAATCGCCGGTGTATTGGTGGCCTTTACCGTTCCTGCCCGCCCAGTGGTTAAGCTGGACGACTTTACGCGTAACATGAGTGGTTATTTAGGTCTGTTAGACTCAAGCGATGTGCTTCAGTCAAAGCAAGCAACCGTATTGACCGCCAAGCAGATTCATGTATTGAACAATATCCATTCATTGGCCAACAAGACGATTAGTCCGTTGCAGAAGATGACAGACCGGTTGCATCCGTTGGTAAACTATGTGATTCTGCCTCTGTTTGCCTTTGTGAATGCCGGTGTAACCTTTGGTAATATCCAGCTGGCATCGTTGGTCAATGTGCCTTTGGCCGTATTCATGGGTCTGTTGTTTGGTAAGACATTGGGCATATTCAGCTTCTCTTATCTATTTATCCGTAGCCGCATTGTCTCTATGCCGATAGGCATGAGCAAGCGCAATCTGTTGGGCGTTTCCATGTTGGGCGGTATCGGTTTTACCGTGGCTTTGTTTATTGCCAATCTATCGTTCAATGCGTCTATTCCCGAAGGAGCAGACCTGTTGAATCAGGCTAAGTTGGGTGTATTCTCCGGCTCGTTTATCTCTGGAGTAGTGGGATACATTACCCTGAACAAGGTGTTGCCTAAGGTCAAAAAGGCTTAGGCAACAATCCATAAAATCAGTTGGCCGGAGTATGTGCGAATCGTCTCGGATAATGAAAGAGAATCGATAGCAGTGCTCCGGCTCCCAGTAAATAGGGGTAATATAGATATTGCATAATCTCAATAGGAGAGACCCGACCCAAACCCGACGCCATCAACAATTGCGCACCATACGGAATAATTCCCTGAATAAAGCACGAAAAGATATCCAGCAGGCTGGCACTTCGGCGCGGATCAATGTGGAACCGGTCTGCAATGTCTTTGGCTATCGGGCCCGACATAATCAGCGCGATGGTGTTGTTGGCCGTACATAGATTGGCAAAGCTAACCAGAGCCGCGATGCTACATTCGGCACCTTTCGTTGAATTGATGCGGGCCGTCAGCTTCTGAATAATCCAATCGATGCCACCGTTGTAGCGAATCATCTCCAACATACCTCCGGCAAGTAGCGTTACGATAACCAGTTCGCCCATGTTTACGATGCCCGATCCCATGGCCGCATTCCAAGTCCACACATCAAAACTACCGGTCAGCAGACCCACCACACCCGAGAGCAGGATTCCGGTCAGCAACACAATCATCACATGAATACCGCAGATGGCTGTAATCAAGACAACCAGATAGGGAATCACCTTGATCCATTCGATTTGAGCCGGCGTATAGCCTTCGCCGATATAGTGGCCCAATACGATGTAGAGAAGTGCGGTGAATAGGGCAACAGGCAGGGCTATGCGGATATTCACCTTGAACTTGTCGTTCATCTTGCATCCCTGTGTGCGAGTGGCCACAATCGTTGTGTCGGAGATAAAGGAGAGATTGTCGCCAAACATGGAGCCACTCACCACAACACCCAGCATCAACGGAACCGGAATGCCGGTCTTGGCCGCAATACCCACGGCAACGGGCGAGAGGGCAACGATGGTGCCGACGGAGGTTCCTACAGAGATGGAGATGAAGCAGGCCGCAATGAAGATGCCGGCCGCCAAAAGGTTTCCGGGCAGGACAGACATGGCCAGATTGACCGTTGCATCCACGGCGCCCATGGCCTTGGCGGTCTGGGCAAACGCACCGGCCAGGATAAAGATCAGCACCATAAGCATGATGTTGCTATTGGCCGCTCCACGGCAGAATTGCTCTATCCGATGGCTTAGTTTTCCCCCTTTCGACATGGCTACCGCTACAATAGAGGCAATCATAAAGGCCACCGTAATGGGCATTTTATAGAAATCTCCGGCAATGACCGATACGGCCAGATAGGAAATCAAGAAAATCACTAAGGGCAATAAGGCCCATGCATTGGCTTTGTGTTTGATGCTTTTGTTGTTTAGCTTGAAACTGTTTTCTTCCATTTATCAAATGAATTGTTAGAATGTAAAACGAAGAGCGATGCGGACACCGTCTTTTTTGATGTTGGGCTGATCTAAATAGGTCAGTCGTCTATAATAGTCGATACGCAAAATCTTGAAGATGTTTTCCAGACCGATGCTTGCCTCTAAGTAGGGCGTTGTTCCGATGGGCCTTGTGCCGTCGGGCAGGCGATACAACCCAACGTGATTGCCTCCGTCTTGAATCAATGGATTGTTCTTGTCGGATAGACCTCCATAGAAACCACTGAAAGAGACCACCTCGCGAAGCTTCAGCCACTTGATGCCGGGCACACGGTTCAAGATCCATCCCTTCAGATAGTAGGTCAAGTAGAACGAAGCATACTGGTCTGACACAAACTCCATGGCTCGCATCATGTGGAATGATTCGGGCTGGATCGTGATAGACTGGTTGGTGTTGGGCAGGATCAATAGCGGGAAGGGCACTTTGTCCCATACCTTTCCGGCCTTTACCTGAGCATCAATATGTCCGAATGAAGAGAGCCAGATACGTTTCTCGGCGCTCACCTCGGTGTGGTTGAAGGCAAAGTCGCTATTCAGCACATTCTTGACGCCCAACATGTGTGATATTTTGAAGACGGGAGCATCTTTCGACAGGTTGAAGATCGACTCCTTGCCCGAACGTCCGTTGTAGGCTCGTTCGCCGGGAGCAAAACGTAGCTGGGCACCAATCTCGGACTTGGTGAACTCTTTGTGGTTGACCAGCCTGTCGTTGTCGGTATAGCAATCATATCGCAAGGTTCCTGCCGCCTCGTTCTTCTCGTTGCGTAACCATCCTTTGACGCTCAATCCGTTTTGCCACTCTTTGTCATATTGCAACATGCTTTTGCGGATATATTGCATATTGGTAACAGGCTCGCCCACCTTCCAGGCCACGAACATATTGTCCTTACTGGTGAAGAGGAAATCCTGACCCGGCGTATAGACGTCGTATTCCTGAATCAGAGAGAGGTTGTTTAGCGGACTTTCTCCCTCGTGATAGTTCTTCTTGTTGAAGCTATAGGTCAGCTTGGCGTTATACTTGAAGCGTCGGTCGTTGCTACCATAGGCCAGATAGCCGCTACCAAACCAGTGAGGATGCAGATTGGCGGTTGTCATACCGCCCACGCGCATGCGGAAACCTTCCAGATGGTTGGCACTGAAGGTGGTATTCATCGGACCAAAGTCGAACTTGCTATTGTTCTTGTCTGCCGTAGTTGGGATAAAGCCGGTAATCAAGATCTCGGCGGTCTTGATAATGGCATTAAAGGCCGGCACTTTGCGTAGCTGGGCCAACAGATCCTTCAGGGCACTCTCTTTCTTTCTCAGAGGAATATGGCGGTGCTCAATCCAGAAGGTGTCGCTCTGTGCGGTAGCCTCGGGGAGCATCAGATTTTGCCCTAATTGATTGAAGATAGAGTCGGAGACTTCGGGTTGTATGTCAAACTTATACCGGTCGAAGTTTCGCACTTGATGGGCATAGAGCTGTTGTGTCCCCTTCACCAGGTAGAAGTTGACATAGGTGTTTTCGCGGCTCAAGACCCACGTGCTATCGGGCATCCGCATAAATTCCTGGTCGATACGTAGTTTGTCCACCCAGTTCAGGTTGATATGGGTAGGGATGTTTAGCTGGAATTTCTTTACGGCATACTGGTCATCAAGTGTGATGTAGAGATGTCCGGTAAAACCGTAGCTCTCGCTATTGACCGGAACAAAGGCCAGATCAACACAAGGCTCACCGGCCACGGCAACCGTGTCCATGATGTAATACTTGTAATAGCTGACCGCCAGCGAAGAGGAGAGCGGACTCACGAAGCGGTTTAGCAAGATATTGATATTGTTGTCAAAGATATCCACCCGTTTGAAGATCTCTTCCAGGTTGGAAGTGATGGCACCGCCATCATCCAATGTCTTATCCACACCCTGCTGGCGCTTGGCCTTGACAATGTTTTTCTCGCTTTTCGGATGTTTGCGGTAGTACTGGTCCGATAGCGTTTCGCGCACCGATATGGTCAGGATGGGCTTGCCGTTAAACTCAGAAGTGTCGAGATAGTTCTTGATAAACTTAAACTTCTTCAGAAACTTGTTTTTGTCCAGGTTGGGATTAAAGTCGTCGAGCGACATGCTCAGCTTCTCATACACCTCGGCCTGATACATCTCTTTCGATTCGATGCGGTTGTCGTTCTTATGTTTGATTACATTTCTGATCAGTTCGACGGCCGGATTTTCTTTACGGGAATATTTCTCTTTCTTAGGCTTGACCACAACCTCGGCAATCTCGAACGATGTGGGACACATCTCGATCTTCAGGTTGTCATACTTCTGGCCCGGTTGCAACGGAATGCTCTTTTCGTTGTAGCCCAGTGTGGATACCACCAATGTTGTGTAGCCTTGGTTGTTTTGGAGAGTGAAAGAGCCATTGTCGTCGGTCATTGTCCCCACGGTGGAGTTTTTAAAGAGAACGGAGACATACGACAACGTTTCTCCAGAGATAGAGTCGGTTACTATGCCCGACACGGTTGTTATGTGTTGTGCCTGTAGTTTGAAGGAACTTGCCAATCCAAGTAGCAGCAACCATACAAACCCAAAGCGAATCAATCTTGTCATGTGTAATTCAATTCGTTAATTCCTTCACGGATAATGCCTCGCAAAAGTAGTGTTTTTTTTGCACAAGTGGAAATTTCTTGATAAACTTGCACTAAAATCCTATAGAAGGGTTGATATTAAATAAAAAGGAAAGATGACAAAAGTACAAGAAGAATTGGCCTCGCTTCACGAGGATAAGAAACAGCTGTTTGCTCCTGTATTCGGAGACGTAGATACCTTTTATACCGTTGTTTACCTGATAGCCCGCAATGAGCATGTCACCGATCAGGAGAAGCCCGACCGCTATGAAGACCGTCTGCAGGTGATTCGTCAGATTCGGCACAAAGTGGAGAAGATGGTTACGGCATTTGGATTGCCCGGCGAAGAGATTGTGGCCGATATTGCCAGCGACTATTTTGAAGACTATGTAAATTACAAGGAGCCGCAGATCGGGATTACGGATGACCGGTTTATTGCAATTATCCAGAAGATTGCCCGGCAATAGTGTTGCCATTCGTCGTTTGCGTTTTTAACAACTCAGTCATGAAAAGAGAGAGTGGACATATTACCCATAAAGTTGTGATCGGCTATATCTTGCTTATCATTATCTCGATATGCGCCGTGGGATATGTGTTCAAGATTGTAAAGCAGGTAGCTGCCGAGACGGAGGTGATCCATAGCGTTCCCCGCCAAAAAGCCTCTTTGGTGAACAACACACTCTCTCTCCTTTATGAGAGCGAAGCGTTGGGGCAGATGTTGGGAATGCCCGAAAACAAGTTGCGCCATTTCAACAACACGTTGAATAGAGCCAATCGCAACATGGACTCCTTGCGCACCATGATAACCGATTCGGTGCAATTGCTCAAGATTGATACCATTCAGATGCTCTTGAAGCAGAAGAGATACAACACGAAGCAGCTGATCGAGACTTGGAACGAGACCAACTCGGAGCGTCTGTACACCCAAAACATCGAGAAGATCAAAGCAATACCCGATACAACCATACATCGGGTTGTGCGAATCGAAGAGCGGGTGAATGTCAAGCAAGACACAATTGTGATTCACCCTAAAAAGTTAGGCTTCTTCAAGCGTCTGGGCGAAGTGTTTTCTCCCTCAAGCAAAGATAGCACCATTGTCGTGAATACAACCAAAGAGATTGTTACAGACACGATTGTCAACTCCTACAATCCGGGCGACACCATCATGAGTGTGTTGAAGAGTATTCAGGATAGTGTGGCCTGGCAAAGGCAGCAATTGCAAGATCTGTTGCAAAAGCGTGCGGCCAATCTGCGTTATAGCAATAGTGTGATCACCAGCCGTATCAACCAGTTGCTACGTGCCATCGAGGCCGAAGAGGCATCACATGTCATGGAGCGCATGGTAAAGAAGCAAGAACTGCTTCGCGAGACATCGCACCGCATCTCCGAGATTGCGATTATCTCCGTGTTGATAGCCATTATCTTTCTCTTTATCATTACCCGCGACATCTCGCGGAGCAAATATTACCGGTTGAAGTTAGAGAAATCAAACAAATATAACGAAGACCTGTTGCAGAGTCGCGAGAAGCTGATATTGACCATCAGTCACGACATTCGTGCACCCCTGTCGTCGATCATTGGATACATAGAATTGTTGTTGCGCCGTAAACCCGATGAACGCCAGCAATATTTCCTGGAGAATATGCGTGGATCGTCTGACCACATCCTCTCTTTGGTAAACGACCTGCTCGATTACCAGCGATTAGAGGCCGGCGAGATAGAGATTCATCCCATACCTATACGCGTGTCCGATCTTTTTGATGAGATCTACACCAGCTTCAGGCCGTTGGCCGAGACCAAGGGTCTGCAATTCGACTTGAAAGTGGGCGATGCCGAAAGCTACGAAAAAGTCTATATGGGCGACCCGATCCGCCTCCGCCAGATTGTGGGCAATCTGTTATCGAACGCAATTAAGTTTACTCACGAAGGCCATGTCATCGTGTTTGTCTCTGTGCGTAAAGAGGAGCTGACGGTGGTGGTCAGCGATTCGGGCACAGGCATTCCCAAAGCCGAGCAAGAGCGCATCTTTAGCGAGTTTACCCGCGTGGCCGGATCGGAAAACACCGAAGGTTTCGGATTGGGACTCTCCATCACGCTCAAGCTGATTTCGCTCATGCGGGGCAAGCTCTCTTTGCAAAGCGAACCGGGCAAAGGTAGCGATTTCACCGTGACCTTGCCCTTACCCCTGGCCGAAAACCAGCAATTGCCACAAGAGGCAACGTCCGGTGAAGAAATGGTTGAGAAAGCATCCGTTAACACATTGCCGGGCAGAGAGATATATTGTCTGCTGGTAGATGACGACCCGCTACAACTGGCCTTGACCGAAGAGTTGCTCAAGCTGAGTCAGGTGCGAGTGGTTACCTGCACCAATCCACACATGGTGGTGAGGTTGTTGCGCGAGCAACATTTTGATGCCGTGATCACCGATATACAGATGCCGGGCATGGATGGATTCAGCCTGCTCAAATCGATCCGCAACTCGTCGTTGCCGGATGCCGAGACCATCCCGGTCATTTCCCTTTCGGCCAGTGTGGCCAAAGAGCAGCAACACTACATCGAAGCCGGCTTCACCGGTTTCCTGAACAAGCCATTTACGGCCCACCGGCTGATAGAGCTTCTTAATAACCTTCTGACCATTCAACTCGAGCCCAAGTGTGAGTTGAACTTCCAGTCACTGACGGCCTTTGCCGGCGAAGACAAAGAGGCCTCAGACTCCATCTTGCGGATTTTTCACGAAGAGACAACAAAGAGCATCCATCTGTTGCAAGATGCGCTCTCCAATGGCGATCGTGATGTGTCGATGAAGGTGTCGCACAAGCTGATCCCTCTGTTCACGATGTTGGGTGCCAACACCTTGGTGCAGCATCTGCGCATTCTCGAAAAGAATGATGCCGAGCTGACCGATTCGGGTTGGGACCGCATCCTTAAAGAGGTGATAGAGCAGACCACAACGATTGTTAATCAAATGGGCAACGTGTAAAAAAAGTGGGGCGTGTGGTGTGGAATTATTCCCCATTGTGGAACAGGTCTCCACACTTTTTCTACACACAAAAGAGAACAAAACCCCTTAATCAGGTGGCGATAGATAGGGAAAAAGGGCCGTTGGATCGGTCTAAAAGGAGAGTTATGAAAAAATATGCATTTTTTATGCAGGAATATCCGACTTTGGCACGTTATTCGCAATATAGTAAAATAGAAGCATGAATTGAAAGTTTCTATGTTTAACCGTGTGAATGCAAACTAACAAAAGATATATTAGGTATAGATAGGGTATAAAAAGTATTTAAACGCAAAGAGAATAAAAAAAAGTAGGAAGAAGTTTGAAGATTATAGTGTTGAAGACAAAAAGATTAAGTCATGAAGGTTATCTGTTTAAGTTTGCTAAATAGAGAAGCGTCCCCTTTTGGACGCTTTTTTATTTTGCAAAAAGTATTTAATTACATATAATTCATTATCTTTGTGTAGTTATATTTACCAAAATACAAGGAATTATGCCATCTATCCTAATAATAGAAGATGATATTACTTTCTCATTGATGCTAACTACATGGTTGAGCAAGAAGGGGTTCGATGTTAAAACCTCGGCATCGGCTTCTGCCGCTCGTGGCTATATTGATGAGGGGAATTTTGATCTGATCATCTCAGATTTGAGATTGCCGGATGGAGATGGCATGGATTTACTTAAGTGGCTCAAGGATAAATATCCGATGCTACCCTTGATCATGATGACCAGCTATGCCGATATACAGACAGCTGTGCAGGCCATTAAGTCGGGTGCCGCAGATTATATCTCAAAACCCCTGAACCCTGAAGAGCTGTTGAGCAAAATTAAGGAAACGCTGAGAAACGAAACAAAAAGCTCCTTCTCACCACCCGAAACCAACGCTCCCAAAGTATCCATGTCGGCCGTCAATCTTTATATCGAGGGGCAGAGTCATGCCGCCCGTCAGATGTATGACCATGTACGCCTGGTTGCCCCCACAGACATGTCGGTTTTGGTGACAGGTGCCAGTGGAACCGGAAAAGAATATATAGCCCGTCGTATCCACGAGCAGAGTAGTCGTAAGAAAGAGCCCTTTATAGCCGTTGATTGTGGCTCTATCCCCAAAGACTTGGCCGCATCTGAATTTTTTGGCCATGTGAAGGGGTCGTTTACAGGAGCCATCGACAATAAAATAGGGGCTTTCGTGGCTGCCCAAGGAGGAACCATCTTCTTGGATGAAATTGGTAACCTCACGTACGAGGTGCAGGTGCAGTTGTTGCGTGCGCTACAAGAGCGCAAAGTGAAGCCGATTGGCAGCAATCAAGAGATAGCCATTAATGTGCGACTGATCTCGGCAACCAACGAAAATCTGCGTGTTGCCATTGAGAAGGGCGATTTTAGAGAAGACCTTTATCACCGTATCAATGAATTCTCTATTCGCATTCCCGACCTGAAAGAGCGTAAAGAAGATCTGCTCTTGTTTGCCAACCACTTCCTGGATTTGGCCAATAGTGAATTGAATAAAGACATTATCGGCTTCGATCCCGAAACAATCCATCTGTTCCAGTCCTATTCATGGCCCGGCAATCTGCGCCAGATGAATAATGTAGTGAAGTATGCCACGCTATTAGCCACAGGTCGTTACATTACTCGCAAGGAGTTGCCCGAAGAGCTTACCGAGTCGTTCCGCCCCGCATCCGGCATTCAGCTGAAGAACGAAGACCACGAACGCGAACTGATCTTGAAGGCTCTGTCAGAATCGGGAAACAACAAGACGAAGGCTTCTCAGATGTTGGGTATTGATAGAAAGACACTTTATAATAAAATGAAGCTCTATCAGCTGGATTAGGGCGGCGGCGATCGGAGGGGGTCTGTAATGCGATACTTTTTGTTGTCTGTCTGGCGGAAATTATTGCTCAAAGCTAATAGTAAAATACAATAACCTAATAAGCGTTCAAGAGATTATTAACCCAATCAGAATGGATTAATCCATTTGTGGAAATTGGGTGCCTACTCAATTCAAACGGAGTAGGCGCCCAATCCGAACGGAGTCCCTACCCATTTTCAAAAAAGTCCCTACCCATTTTCAAAAAAGTCCCTACCCATTTTTCAAAAACTCTATACCCTTTTCCCAAAAACTCTATAGATCCTTGAAAGACAGCCAAAATACTCTTTTAGAGGGTATTTATGCTGAGGCGGATTTGTCTGTTGGTTTCAATAGGATCTTCCGTTATTTCAGGCAGGCTTGTTAGCTGTTTTCAGTAAGTGACAACCATGTTAAAATTACAATAACACTGAGCCGATTACTTGAAGTATGTCGTGCCAAACGCCGGTGTGTCATACTTGCAAACGTCTGCGTTGCTTTGCAGACTGACCACCCGCGACATGTCTATAGATTAACCTCCTGTCGGTCTTATCCTCAACTTTTCTCTTCAATTCGGTTTCAAGAAGTCCTCTCTTTTGTGTACATTTGTTGCCTACATTCATAAATCGGAAGAAAAAGAGCGATGAAGAATAACGGTTTTACCCTACGAAAGAGGTTGCGGAGTTTCAACCCAACTTCAACGCTGCAAAGAAAAAAACAGTATTTTTTCACGTGAAGTTTATCCTAAATCCTTGATATTTAAAT
>CAKVBA010000023.1 GCA_934725305.1 uncultured Parabacteroides sp.
TACACTCTATAGTAGAAACTGCCATGAAGAATGGAAACTCTAAATTCAATGCTATACTTGCTGTCGTACAACAGTAAGGTAACTACTCATGCCCTGGGGGTGCTGAGTAGTTACCTTGCTTATCGGGTTTGATAGTTTTCCTGACTTTGACAAAATTCGAAGGATGTTTTTGTATCTGTTTGCAGATTAGAGATATACGAATTTGAAGTGTCGTTTTGGGTGTCCAGCGCAATAATTTTGTATCGTTGAGGAAGAATATATCACTGCTCAAATCTGCGGGATATAAGTTCATTCTCGGGGGACGTATCAAGAAGGAGGTGGAATCTGTCAAGGAATGGCTTTGCGCCTTGACAAAGGAGAACGGATGCGTTCATCAGAAGCCAATGGCCTACGGAGAGAGACTCATTGTCAGTTATTCCGAGAAAAGAGCCTGCAAGGATGCTCTTAACCGCAAAAAAGGCATTGACAGACTGGAGAAGGCATACAAAAACGGCAAGGTAAGCAAGAGGAACATCAACCAACGCGGCTACAACAAGTTCCTCAAGATAGAAAACGATGTCACCGTGTCAATTGATTATGGAAAGATAGAGGAAGATGCTCAATGGGACGGCTGGAAAAGTTACGTCACAAACACCGACTTCCCTCCGGAAGAGGTAATAGACCTTTAAAGAGGGCTTTGGGTAGTGGAACGGGCTTTTCGCATCTCAAAAGACACACTGGAGATGCGCCCGATATTCCATTTTACAGAGAAACGTATAGAATCACACGTTTGTATATGTTTTGTGGCCTATAAACTTTATAAGGAGTTGGAGCGGATTATCCATATGATGAATCTTGGCCTAAGCGTTGATACAGTGATTGATATTGCCAAGACTATTCCGACATTAGTATTAGAATTACCGGATGGACAAAAGATAACTCGCACTATTTTCAACACCCGTGATCAACAATCAATCAGGTCTCTTTTCTTAAATTCCTGATTTGGGTGTCCCATTGTCGAAGTCAGGAGATAGGAACTTTTAGGAACTGTTAGCTGCTATTTGTTTGCAGATGTCGGGGAATTTGGCGAATATTGTATGTTTTTATCCTTTAGGACTATGAGACAAACCGAACGAGCCGGCATCATGCGAGTTGTAACAGACTTGATTGAGACGGATGGAATACTGGACACACGAGAGATGACCTTTCTCCATGCATTGCGTAGCAAATATGGCATACAGAAAGAGGATGAGATAATGGCAACCTCATTGTCTTTGGCACAAGCCTTAAATGAGTTGGCCCATTCTGATGCGGGCTTGAGGCAAGATCTGTTGGGTGATTTCACCCGGATGGCCCAATCAGACGATTTCTGTTCCCGTGAAGAGGCGTTGCTTATTCTTGCCATAAGGAATTGTTTGACGCTAAACCAGGAAAACCGGGTCTCAGTCGTTTCTGTTAATACAGCCAGTCTGAACTTTGAAGATGCACAGATACTCTATGTCGAAAGCGAATTTGACAAGGATATCAATGAGCAGATCAATCGTTACTATCGGGAGATATGTGCAGAGATACGATTGTCGGGGTTCGACTTCGTTTATTTGCCCAAGATCGCAGAACACTACCAAAGTATATCTGAATCGGTCCTTTTCCAAATAACAGAGTTTTTATATCCCAAGGTAAGCGAAGACAGATTGCATCTGTTTATCGACCAGTTACGTAATCTTTCTACAGAACGGTTTTGTAAAGAGCAATTGGCTGCCAAATTGAATATAACGGAGCTCTCTTCTGTCGTGCCCTCCTTGATGGTGAAGATAGGCGACTCTTTGGTTGACAACAAGATAGTGGCCAACTTTCTTCTTGTAGAGATTGATGGAAACGTGTTGGAGTGTGTAAGGGGAATATTGGATCTGTTTACAGAATCATATCATAACGATCGTCTTAATTATCTAAAAGAGGAAAAAGGGCGGTTTGTGCTCAAGGGTTTTTACAAACAGATCTTCGACATCCTTATGCTCAGGAAAGGAATACAAAGCCGTGTCGTTATAGATACGTTCAACGATCGGATCTATTTCCCTGATGCCGATGTTGTCATGGAGAAAATACATCGAAGGGAAAAGGCCTTGTATGCTCTGTTTCTTCTTGAATCGGCCAGTGGTGGCATTAACTTTAACAAACCAACCTTACCTGATCAGTTGGAGCGATACAAAAAGCGTATGGCGGACATTCAAGCTAAATACAAGATGATCTATAAGATGTTTGGCGGAGAAGAGAGCGCGGCGCCCAATCTGGAGATATCCGAAATACGCTTGCCAATGATAAGCCTATTGAAAAGGCAGCTGTTGAAATTGGGCGATGTCTTATATCATGTGGACGATTATGTTATACAACGAAACGCCTATGGAAATTATAGTGTTGGCATTTCTTCTGATCTGTGTTGTTGCAATGGTGCCAAGGGGGATTTCTTGCCTCTTTCAGAATCGGAGGTATGGAAAAGAATATCAGCCTTGCAAGGTTGCAACCCTATAGTTTAGGATAAGGCTCGGAATGGTGTGCAACATTATGGAATTTTCAATCCTTTACAAAACAGATAATACTTTTGCGGCAAAAGAAGAATTGGATTGAAAAGAAACTCAACAAATAGTATAATCGTAAAATGAAACAGACACATTATGTGGGCTTGACCGATGTTGAAGTGCTCGAAAGCCGTAAAAAGAATGGAGCTAACGTGTTGACACCGCCTGAGAAAGAACCTCTATGGAAACAGTTCTTGGAGAAGTTTGGCGACCCGCTCATCATCATCTTGATGATTGCCGGTGTGTTATCGATTGGTATTGCTTGCTATGAATACTTCGGACTTGGACAAGGTGGTGATGTCTT
Source organism: uncultured Parabacteroides sp. (assembly GCA_934725305.1). Lineage (GTDB taxonomy): Bacteria > Bacteroidota > Bacteroidia > Bacteroidales > Tannerellaceae > Parabacteroides. Next base: position 2,857 of record CAKVBA010000023.1, read on the forward strand.
TTTTGAACCTGCGGGAATATTTGTTGCCATCCTGCTTGCAACGGGACTTGCCTTTTATTTTGAGTTGCAGGCCGACAAGGAGTTTACGATCCTTAATCAGGTAAATGATGATGAACTCGTAGAGGTGATCCGCAATGGCAATACTACGCAGATACCTCGCAAGGATATTGTCGTTGGCGACATTGTAATTCTTAATACCGGCGAGGAGGTTCCGGCGGATTGTGAATTGCTGGAGGCAACCTCTTTACACATGGATGAATCCACTTTGACTGGTGAACCCATGTGTGTCAAGAGTGTTGATGAGAAAGACTTCGACAAGGCTGCCACTTATCCCACCAACCATGTGATGAAAGGAACCAAGGTGATGGAAGGTCATGGCATCTGCCGTGTTCTTGCGGTTGGCGACAAGACGGAGCAGGGCAAAGTGTTCGAGGCGGTACAGATTGACGATAGCGTGAGGACACCGCTCAATGAACAACTCGATGGTTTGAGCGACTGGATCACCAAGGTAAGCTATGGTTTTGCCGCCCTGATTGTAGTGGGCCGTATCGTTATGTATTTCGTTACCAATGGCACAGACTGCTTCGGTTCAATGGAGCAGGTTGCACCTTTCATAGCATACGTCCTTCAAACATTGATGATTGCCGTAACGCTTGTGGTTGTGTCTGTGCCGGAGGGATTGCCAATGGCTGTCACCTTGAGTTTGGCCTATAGTATGCGTCGTATGCTCAAGACCAACAACCTTGTAAGAAAGATGCACGCTTGTGAGACAATGGGAGCAACCACAGTTATCTGTACCGATAAGACGGGAACGTTGACGCAGAATCTTATGAGTGTGGACGAGATGAAGATGTATGGAGATACTCCGAAAGAGGTTCTTGATGAGGGTATTGCCGTAAACTCTACTGCATCCATTGATTTCTCAGACAAGAACAGACCGCAGATATTGGGCAATCCAACGGAAGGCGCATTGCTGCTTTGGCTACATCATAAGCAGGGCGTAGATTATCGTTCAATCCGTGAAAGCGTGAAGGTGGTAGCCGAAGTGCCGTTCTCTACAGAACGCAAGTATATGGCAACCGTTGTCGAGTCTGTGGCCTTGAAAGGCAAGAAGGTGCTTTATGTAAAAGGTGCTCCCGAGATTGTGTTCGCTCTTTGCAAAGAGATGTCAGTAAGCAGAGAAGAGGTAGAGAAGCAACTGGCTGAATATCAAAACCGCGCTATGCGCACCCTTGGCTTTGCTTATCAGGTGCTGAACGATAATGATAAAGTAATTGAAGACAATAAGATCGTTGCAGACAAGCTCTGTTTCATTGGAGTAGCCGCTATTGCCGACCCGGTGAGATCGGATGTGCCGGCAGCCGTTAAGGAGTGTATTGATGCAGGTATCAGCGTGAAGATTGTTACCGGTGATACATCAGGAACGGCAAAGGAAATAGCTCGTCAAATAGGTCTTTGGAATGATGCCAAAGACACGGAGCGTAGCATCATCACGGGCCCTGAGTTTGCTGCATTGTCGGACGATGAACTTCAGGAGCGCATTCTCGGTCTGAAGATTATCTCCCGTGCTCGTCCTATGGATAAGAAACGGTTGGTGGAAACTTTGCAGAAAATGAACCAGGTGGTTGCCGTGACGGGTGATGGAACCAACGATGCCCCAGCTCTTCGTTCAGCCCATGTCGGTCTGTCAATGGGTGACGGAACGAGTGTGGCAAAGGAAGCATCCGATATTACCATTATCGACAATTCGTTCAGCAGTATCGGAAAGGCTGTTATGTGGGGACGCTCGCTGTATCAGAATATCCAGCGTTTCCTTTTGTTCCAGCTGACGGTGAACGTGACGGCTTGTTTCCTTGTTCTCTGTGGTGCTTTTATAGGAACTGAATCTCCTTTGACCGTTACGCAGATGTTGTGGATCAACCTTATCATGGACACTTTCGCCGCGATGGCTCTTGCTTCGTTGCCACCCTCTGAGAGCGTTATGAAAGACAAGCCTCGCGACCGCAGGGCGTTTATCCTCAATAAGCCAATGCTTCGTGAGATTATCGGTGTGGGAGGATTCTTCTTCCTGATGCTGCTCGGAATGCTTTATATCTTCCAGCACGCAGAAGTGAATCAGCTTACCGATCTTCTTCACCTGCAGTTAGGAGCTAAGGGCCATGTATCTACATACGAGTTGACATTGCTCTTCACGACTTTCGTCATGACTCACTTCTTCTATCTCTTCAATGCCCGTGCGTTTGAGACGGGTCGCAGCGCTCTGCATTTTAAAGGTTGCAGTGGTTTGCTTACGATTGTGGTGATCATCCTCGTAGGTCAGATAGCTATGGTTGAGTTACCGGGTTTGCAGCAGTTCTTCAATGTGGAGGGATTGAAGCCGATAGATTGGGTAATAATAATCATTGGTTCCTCTTTCGTTCTTTGGGTTCGTGAAGGATGGCATTTATTGACGGTAGGGACTTTTAGGAAATAGTCTATAGAGTCCATTTTGGCAGGATTAATAGCCTCTATTTTGGATGTTATTCGAACGCCGTTCGAACATCGTTCGAATGCCGTTTTGAAAGAGATGCCGAGCTTTTTCCAAAAAGGGTGCGCCCTTTTTCCAAAAAGATGCCGAGCTTTTGCCGAAGTGGTCATTGTCATACCTTCGTCAGCGGGTTAAAAATGTTTTATCTTAGTCGTGATACATGCAGCTGTCATATTTTTCCGTATCTTCGCTTTCCGATAATCATAAAAGAACAAGGATATGTTTTCAGGAATAATTGAAGAGACAGCCAAAGTGGTGGCTATTGAACATGATCAGGATAATATTCATATCACTATGGAGTGCTCGTTTGTCGATGAGTTGAAGATCGATCAAAGTGTAGCACATAATGGCGTATGTCTGACCGTGGTGCGTAAAGAGGGAATGACCTTTACAACAACAGCCATGCGTGAGACGTTGGAGCGTTCAAACTTAGGCTTGTTGAAGCCGGGTTCATTGGTGAATCTGGAGCGAAGCATGCTGATGAACGGCCGTTTGGATGGACACATCGTGCAGGGTCATGTCGATCAGACTGCTGTTTGTACCAAGGTTGAAGATGCTAATGGCAGCTGGTATTACACGTTTGAATATCCGTTCGACAAGGAAATGGCTCGTCAAGGCTATATGACTGTTGAGAAGGGTTCCGTTTGTGTGAATGGTGTTAGCCTGACAGTTTGCAACTCGCAGAACAATAGTTTTCAGGTAGCTATTATCCCTTATACACATGAACATACCAACTTCTGTCAGATCGAAGAAGGCACTGTGGTGAATTTAGAGTTTGACATTGTGGGTAAGTATATCAGCAAGATGATGCAGTTTCAATAATCAGACTCATTTATTTCTTGATAATACATTTGCGCTTCCAGTAGCCGGATCGGTAATAGAGATAAGTCGCGATGGTACCGATGGTGATGCTGAGTCCGATGGCCCACCAAATGCCGCAGCGACCATAGGCAGATCCTAATCCATAGGCTAACGGAATGCGTATAAGCCATAGACAGATGATGCTGGAGATCATGGGAAACAATGTATCTCCGGCACCACGCAGTGCTCCGTTATAGATATTCATGATTCCATGAAGGATGAAAAATCCACAAACAATCCGTAGATACTCTTCTCCGATGGCGATAACCCGGCTGTCGTTGGTAAAGGCAAGCATTAATAAATCTCCAAAGAAATAGACAATGGCGTAGGTGATAATTCCTAAGATGATATTGATTCCAAGAGAGATACGTACACCTTGATGGAAACGCTTCAGATTGCCTGCTCCTATATTCTGTCCGCAAAAGGCAGCCAAAGCACTGGATAGAGTCAACACAATCTGTGTGATTAGGGTATCAATCTTTCCGGCTGCGCCATAGGCCGTCAGTGTATCGGTTCCAAACTCATTGACAATACTCAGCAAGGTTATCAGGCCTAAGGCGATGGCACACTGTTGTCCGCTGGTGGGCAGACCAATGGAAAGCCCTTGCTTGAAGAGTTTCAGGTCGAATGTCAAATCCTCTTTTTTGATAGAGAGCAATGGATGAGTATGGTTGATATAGTTGAGGGCAATGCACATTCCGATACCTTGTGCAACGAGTGTAGCACGGGCTGCTCCTTCGATGCCCCAATTAAAGTAGATGATAAAGACCAGATCCAATACGATATTTAGCAGCGTTGTGATGCCGATAAAGAGCATTGGCCTGACGGAGTCGCCAACTCCACGCAAGATTGACAACAGGCTATTGAAGGTGACGAATAGGAATGTTCCTCCTACATATATCTTGAAATAACTGACTGCCAGCGGAATAATCTCCGAAGGCGTCTGGGTCAGACGAAAGATCGGTTCGGCAAAGATGATGCCGGTTATAGAGAGCAATACGCCTGCCACCAGCATAAAGATGAAGAACGAGGCAAATGCCCGCTGCACCTTGTCGAATTGTTTGGCTCCAAATAACTGAGAGATGACGACCGATGTGCCGCTACCGATGCCGATAATGAGCGAGATAACAAAGAAGTAGATGAAGAAAGAGGCCGATACAGCCGCTAAGGCCTCTTTGCCCAAAAACTGTCCGACAATGATGCTGTCGGTGATATTATAGAGTTGTTGCAGCAAATTGCCCAATAGCAGCGGAAGAGCAAATCGGACAATCACTTTCCATTCTTTGCCTTGGGTCAGATCTCCGTTCACCTTTTTCTTGTCATTCATCAGAACCTCATCCATACGTATTGTTGTGTCATTGCTGAAAATTATAGATCTTTCAGTAGCAGGTTATTGTTGGCACGGGTCATCTCTTCGCGCGTCTTCAGCAACGCTTGCCACTCTTTTTGGAACAGACAAGAAGTGTCAATCTTGAAATTTTCCGATCCATGCGTATCCATACGGTTGAGCAGAAAGCTGACCGAGATCTTGTTGATGTCTAACGCCGGCTGATAATAGACCACACGATCATCATTGCCATAGTTCACTTCAATAATAATCTCCAGCTCTTTCAGGTAATAGAGAATTTGTGTGGTCAGTCGGATGGGAATACGATAGGTGTCAGACAATTCATCTGCTGTGTAGGGCTTCTTTTTACCCTGTTCGAATCGTTTGATGATGAGAGAAGCAATCAGCAGGGTGAGAAAGTCTTTATAGCGGCGGCTGATGTTTTTACTATCTCGTTCAAAGCTGAACTTCTTCACGTTCTGTGAGGCATAAGAAAGTTCGGCTCCAAACAGACAGATCAGCCAAGAGAGCTGTAGCCATAGGAGCAACAGTGGCAAGGCGGCAAAACTACCATAGATGGCATTGTATTTGCTGACCCAAATCTGTCCACTGATATAGATATATTGGAAGAACTGGAAAGCGCATCCAGCCAGGAATCCTGACGTTAAGCTATTGAGGAAACGCACTTTCGTATTGGGCAGTAGCAGGTAAAGTCCGGTAAACACCAAGGAGGTGATGATGAAGGGAACGATATGCAGAGCCTTCTCCATGATGGGCGTGAAGAAGAGAAATTCTCCGAGGAAAGATTCCTGTAGCGTGGAGACGAAGATAGAGATACCGCTTGATGCCACCATCAATACAGGCAGAATCACGAAGAGGGCCAGATAGTCGGTCACCTTGCGATACCAGGGACGAGACTTCTGTATTTGCCAGATATTGTTGAAGGTGTCTTCGATTGAAGAGATCAGATTGATTACGGTATAAAGCAGCAGTATCAGACCCACACCAATGATTACGCCACCTTGTGCTTGGGCCAGATAGCTCTCGACAAACTCAAAAGCTTTGCTTAGTTCCAACTCATGTCCGGGGAAATAGTCAAACAGCTCTTGTCTCACGGCTCCTTGAAAGCCAAATCCTTTGGCAATGCCCAGCAAGACGGCCAACAAGGGAACAATAGAAAGGAGAGTGCTGTAGGTGAGAGCCGAAGCCTTGGTCTGCAGATTCTCACTTTGGAATCCGCGGATGGCCAAGATCAATGTCTTTATGATTTTGATATAGACAATCTTCAGACCACTTACATCATTCTCGCTAATGCGCCAAATATCGTAAGTGATAAAACGAATGATTCGTGTTAGCCAACTCTCGATTCGTTCACTCAGGCTCTGTTTATCTGAAGATTGTTTCATAGCGATCAGTATAAAAATGCAGTCTGTCTATAAGCCGGGTTCTGTGCCTTTCTCTCTTACGAAAGAAAGGTGTCTGCCATTTATCTTGTCTTATTGTCACCAATAAGCTTTAGCGATCTACCCCTCGGCATCGGGCGAGCAACCCTACATGCGCCGATATACATGACCTTACAACCCATAAGGCGTACGGCATCTCATATTGCTACAAGATCCGGTGAGCTCTTACCTCACCTTTTCACCCTTACCAATCCCGAAAGACAGGCGGTTATTTTCTGTTACGCTACTCTACCTTCACAGACAGCTTCCCGTTAAGAAGTATGGTGCTCTGTGTTGCCCGGACGTTCCTCACATCTATATAAGATGAGCGACAGACCGACAGACTGCATTGCACAAAGGTAATGCTATTTTTTGAAACATTTCGTTGCGTGTGAGCTGTTTTTTATAGAAAAGGTGTATCTTTGTTTTGGTTTTTGCTGATAATCATAAATCAAAATGAGTGTACAGAAAGAAGATAGTGATGTGTTAAATAGGCTTCGTAACTCTTTAGGAAAGATAGAAGGGCGTCTGCATGTGCTTGAGCAGCAGGTGGCTGTTGAGACACAAATCGAGTATTTCAAGAACTCAGACATGATGCGCCGAAGTCCCGATCGTGCCACGTATCCTACAACAGATGAAGAGTGTGAGTTGACCTATCAGATGTTGCGCGAGAATGAAGAGCTGACGCGTGATAATAAACGGCGTTTGTTGACATTGTTGGCCCTTTCAAAGAATGTAAAAGCCTATCGGATGTTGCAAGAGTATGCTGAGGCGCCTGATGCAGATGTGGCAGACTGGACTTATATGGCCTTGATGGAATGTCGTATATCGCTTGAGTCGGATTTGTCAGAGGAGAAGCAGATTTATATTTCTACCGGATTGGGCGGCAAAGGAGAGAAGTTGCGTTTCTACTTATTATTATTTGCCCGCAACAAGATTCCCTTTCAAGATTATCAGCAACAGACTATCGAACGTGAGTTGGTTTATACGTTGTCGCAATACGACTGTGAAATTGAACGGCTCACGATGGAAGATCTGTATGTAGAGATGCTCTTCTTGATGCCGGTGCTTACCGACCTGAAGAGTGTGATGAATCAGATTATAAATGAATGTAATCAATATGGCAATTTCCTTTCCAATGTATTTACGGTGACGAATGTCAAGCAGTTGAGTCGTGAGGAAATTGAAGAGATATTAAATAAAAAGGATGAAAACAGTTGAGCAGTTCATAAAGTTTGGATTGGTAGGTGTGAGCAACACGTTGATAACGATGGTTGTCATTTGGGGCATGATGAAATGGTTGGGATGTGCCGAAGGATTGTCGAACTTCACCGGATATGTGGCCGGTTTGTTGAACAGTTTTATCTGGAATAAGCAATGGACCTTCAAGGAGTCGAATGCAGGATGGATCGGAAGTGCTTTCCGTTTTGCGGTAGCCTTTGTCTTCTGTTATGCGTTGCAGTATGGTTTGGTGCTGTTCCTTAATAGTCGTCTGCCGATAGATCATTACTACAATCATCTGATAGGTATGGTGTTTTACACTGTGCTCAATTTTGTAATCACGAAGTTTTATACGTTTAAAGCGTAATGAGGTATGAAAAAACTTGCCGTTATCGTTCCCTGTTACAACGAAGAGGCTGTTATCGCTGAATCGTACCGCCGGACAAAGCAGGTACTAGACAGCCTGCCTAATCCTACGGAAATTATCTATATCAACGATGGGAGTCGAGATAAGACACGTCTGATGCTCAATGATATTGCGGCGTCAGATCCGCATGTAAAGGTGTTGCACTTCTCTCGCAACTTTGGACATCAGCCTGCTGTTACAGCAGGTATCAACAACTGTGATGCCGATCTGGCAGTGATTATTGATGCTGATATGCAGGATCCTCCTGAGTTAATTCCCGATATCTTGGCGCTGCAAGAGAAGGAACAGGCCAATGTGGTCTATTGTGTGCGTAAGACTCGCAAAGGCGAAAGCTACTTTAAACTGTTTACGGCTAAGGCATTCTATAAGCTGCTGAACTGGATGAGTGAGGTGAATTTTCCATTGGATACCGGCGATTTCCGTCTGATCGACCGTAAGGTGATGAATGAGTTTTGCCGTTTGAAAGAGCGTGGCAAATATATACGTGGACTTATCAGTTGGGTGGGATTCAATCAAGTACCATTCTATTATGACCGTGATGCTCGTATTGCTGGCGAGACCAAGTATCCGTTGGGCAAGATGTTGAAGTTTGCCACGAATGCGATGCTTTACTTCTCCAAAGAACCATTGCGTTTGGCTATCAGCTTAGGCTTTATTTCGGTGCTGGTGGGTATTGTGTTGGCTATCTGGTTTACCTTGGGTAAAATCTATGGATTCAGTAATGCCGAAACAGGATGGACATCTATCATGACCACTATCATTTTCTTTGGCGGTGTGCAGTTGTTGACCGTGGGTGTTTTGGGTCAATACATTGGAATCTTATTTGATGAGGTAAAGTCGCGTCCGGAGTATATTATTGATGAGAAGCGTAATTTTGACGAGGCGTAAATTATGCCTTGAATGAGACAACGTGCAATGGCATCGCCCTTTGACATTATGCCACTCTTAGTAAGGGGTTTTCTCCCTTAGAGTGACATAATGTTTTCCTTTTTTATTCAACGACGATTTCGTCAATAAACAACCAGGATTCGCCTCGTACATGATGCCACGAAGGCAAAGAGAGCGGATGTTCTGCTTTGATATGAATGTAGCGAGCCTCTTTATGAATGTGGTTTAATTCAAATGGGATGCGGATGTAATCATATTCACCTACGCCCTGGCGAGCCTCTCCGTAGTTGATCGTTCCGGCAGATATATATTTTACTCCATCTTTAGAAACCGATACTTCCAGCCTCTTCGGAGGCATCACCCATGCTGTGAGTGATTGCAAGAAAGCCAACGATACACGGCGCACTGGTTCTACTTGTCCAAGATCAATAATCAGATCCAAGTCGTTGCCTTGGTATCCATGCCATAAAGGAGCTTGTGCATTCAGTGGTGCAAAAACACCATCTGTCATGGCGCTGTCTCCATTTGCCGGATACTTCGGGTGATAGGGCTGCAGATAGGTTACCTTGGCATCCAATGCCTTATGAGCAGCAATGGTGTGGGTTACTGTTTCGTAGGCTTTCCCTTGAGCGAATACACGAGCCTTGATGGTTTGTACCGAACGAACATCAAACGGCTCTTTATATAGTTTCGAGTTGGCTTTTGGTTCACTTCCATCAGTTGTATAGCGTATTTCACCATTCGTTAGGTAACATTCCATGCTCACCGTGAAACCTTTGCGGTCGGTTGTGCGATCGGCTTGAATGGCAATTTCCGGAGTAATCTGTGCTAAATCGAACCAAGCCGTTCCTTCACTTACCAAGGTGATAGCACCCGAAGCTCCGCCATGATGCGTGCGGATAAATTCTTTGGGAGGGCAAACCAATTCGTAGCGCTTCCACTCTTCCGTTAGTTCATACTCCTGTTCTCCTAAGGTGTGCAGATAAAGTTTGAAGGTCATCTTTTTACCTTTGGATCGGTTCAATGCCAAAGAACGGGCGTCGGTTCGAGCCCATACCGACAGAATATAGGTACGGTCAGACTCGTTATCGATTGGGAACAAATGGCGGGAAGCACCGGCGTTGGGAAAGGGATTGTGGAGACGCAGTGAAAACTCTCCATCATAAGCGATGCGAGGATCCGGAAATAGTGTCGCTCCTCGACCACCGGCACCACCGGCACCGCCGATAATCTCTCCGGCTTCGACCGACTCTTCAAAACTTGGATTCACCAATAAGTTTCCTCTTGCAACGGTAGAAGGCGTAGGCTCAAGATCAATCTTGTAAACACCTGTACCCATGGGAGAAAGAATGTCTTTGATCTGCCCCTTATTGCATTCTATTTCACGGTTCTCAAAGACTTGTCTGGCATGGCAACGGTCGGGCATCTTTTCGGGAAGAGACAGAGAGATTGGCAGTGGCTGATTGGTCAGGTTCTGCGCAATTACAAGTCGTTTTTTCCCCCGGTGAAACATTCGTGCACTTATCTGCTTGTTGTCGGTGTTGATTGCTATCGATTGAGAGTCATAGAGGTAGGGAGCAATTTGCTGTAGCTCAACAGCAAGGGTCTTAAATCCATTCCACAACAGTGGTGATCCATTGTCGGGCATACGGTGGAATCCTTGTACACCACGTGCACCGGCTAGAATACTGGCATAAACCATTAGACGAACTTCGCGTGAAGAGGGTTCGCGAGTCCATATTTCACTGCCACCAAACACTTGCGGAACCAGCCAGACGGCCTTTTCGTAGCACATTTGCTGATAGATATCGGCAATCATTTTAGGAGCATCTGTGGCAGGAGCATTGGGAATGGGATATGGATCGGCCATGATAATATCATACGTGTTGGCATAGCGGCGAGCCGGCAGAGGACTAATAATGACCACTGTAATAGGGTGATAGGGGTCCAATTCATGAATCAGGTCATACGACTTCTGCAATGTTTCAGGGCTAACACCTTGTCCGTCGGGCTCGTCTGCAATGTAGTAGGAGAGTAGAGCCGGGTGATCCTTGACGCGCAGAATCTCTTCGCGTAGCATAGCCATTTTTTCTTCAGGAGTTGATGTAATGCCGAGTCCTACACCTTGGCTGCCGGCCAGACTGCATACATTATAGTTTACCTTGATGCCCAGTTGGGCGCATAGATCGAGATAGGCCATGCGGTCAGCCTGATTGTCGGGGGTAATGTTGTGATAGGGCGAATAGAGGTTTATGCCCTGTGTAACCTCACTTTTCAGGAACAGATAGTTGTCTTCTGCCAAACTGGAGTAAAAGCCGATGGGAAACCATTGCCAACCATCTATCAGCAGATTGCCATTCAGTCGGTCTATCTTTACTTCATTGGGCTTTTGTGTTAGTTTTAGCAACTCTACCGAGTGGAGAGTCTCACTTCCCTTGTCTGTGATAGTCAGCTTATATCGGTTACTTCCCAGCTGCATCGATTTTGTGTCCACTGTAATTAGGTTTACTCCCGGCTTCAGTGTGTAAGAGCGATTCGGTTCTGTCATGTGAGCCACGGCACCTTCGTGGTCAAAGGGAAGATATACGATGATTTCCGCCTCTTTTTCGTCGGTATAGAAACTCATGCGAGAAGAGACTTTGATATTTTCTGCTTGAATTACTTGTCCCATGATGGCACAAAGTAGCATAAGCAGATAACGGAATATAGAATCTGTTTTCATTTCATTTGATCTTTTTAAGGCTTATATTTTGATTGTGCGAGTATCTCTTGTGCATCCTGATTATCCATTAGAGCTTGCAGGCTGGAACCGGTCTCCTTCATATAGGCCGATATAATCTGCCAACCCATCCAACTGCCAATATTGCCTGGTGCATCGGTGGCCAAAAAGGTGCTGGGAGCATCTTCGAAATAATGAGCCGTGGTCATTATCTCGGGTGTATATAGATGTTTGCGCTTGATAATGGTTTCCCAAATTTTAGCCTCATGTGCTTGCACCCATTCATAGCCTTGTGTAGAATAGCCCAACAGAGTGGCAGGAGATGTTTCAGGCAGAGCCTTTGATAGGATGTAACGGATCTTACCTTCATAAATCATCCGGTCTAATAGCACATTCTCTTTCCCTTTGAAAGGAAACTCTGTCATTAGCCAACCGGCCAGATAGTCGGGAGCAATGTTTTCGCGTTGCATTTTCTGACGTTGATAGTCGTAGAAGAAAGATTGGTAGAGCGGATAATCCATGCCCATGTATTTGTCAATCGAGAGAGAAAGCAGACTGTCTGCTGTGAGCACATTCTGGTTGAGCCCCGACACATGCATGTAGATGGCCGGAATCTGCATGGAAGGCAGATTGGCTTTCAGAAAGGCAAAAGCACAACCTAACTGCTGCTGTATATCGTTGAGTGAATCATATTGAGTGATGGCATCAAGATAGAGCTTTTTTAGAGTAGGTTCGGTGTAAAGCCGTTGCAGATGCGCCCACAGTTCGGGTCCGTTGGTCTGTTGCAGGTTGAAAAGGCCTTTTCCTAAGATGTCTAACATAGCGGCATATTGCTGTTGTAGCTGTGGCAGTTGGGAGCTGTCGGCAGCATCAATCAGCTGGTAAAGCGACTTGTCGAACCGATGAATCTGAATAGGTTCAGCATCTGCATAACTGCTGGCCGTGTTGTTTTGTCCGTGGCAACTGCTCAGTAGCGAGACCAGGATAAGCGTATGGAATAGTTTTGAAATCATGGTAAATAAGCTCTTTTTATCGTTTAATCAGTACGGTGATCTTCAGGGAAAGATCGAAGAAGACCATCTTTGCATTTACATTCTGCGCAATATCACGCTCGGCATTAGCCAGTTCTTCCATTAAATCAATCACATTCCGTTCGTTGACGAAGGGAGCAAATTTGGTGGCAAAACCAGCCTCGTCGTTGTTCATGTAATTTAGCTCGGGAGACATAAAGCGATACATGAAGTTCTCGCGTATTAAGTGTTGACAATAAGCAAGATAATTCTTTTGTCTTTCGCGTCCGATAGCGGCCAATGTGTCGGCCAGTTGCTTCATCCCTTTTACGTTGCGAGCCCATGAGTTGCGCATCATGCTCTTAAACTGTTCCAAGAAGAAATTGTTCTCTTCGTTGAGGCTGATAGCTTCGGTTGCTTGCAGGAAATCGCCACAAGAAAGGTGTGCAATATGTTGGGCATCTTCCGGGGACAGACCATAGTTTGACATGATCGCTTCGATCATCTTTTCCTGTTTGATAGGATGCACATGGATGCGCTGTGTACGTGACACAATCGTGCCTAAAACCTGTTCGGGTTGTTCCGAAACCATCAAGATGACTGTGTTGGCTGGCGGCTCTTCAATAAGTTTGAGCAGCTTGTTGGCACAAACAGGATGGAGCTTTTCAGGAAGCCACACCAGCAGGATACGATAATTGGCTTCATAAATCTTCAGGTTTAGTTTATGAATGATTTCTTCACTCTCGCGCGAATAAATCGTAGCTTGTGAATTACCCGCTTCGATAAAGTCGAGCCAGTTGTCGAAGTTGAAATAGGGGCGACCACTCAGGAACGAACGCCACTCTTCGAGATAATCGTCACAAATCTCCTTCTTTTTATCCTTCTTCGAAATGATAGGAAAGACGAAATGCAGGTCTGGATGAGCCAGCGCGTCAAACTTCTTACAAGAGGGGCATTGACCACAAGAATCGGTCTCGCTGCGGTTTGTACAGTTCAGATAACGTGCATAAGCCAAAGCCAATGCAAATGTGCCGGTGCCACCTCGACCTGTGAAAAGCTGGGCGTGAGGAACCACACCGGTGCGGGCCGACTGTATAAGCCGGCTCTTTATCTCTTCTTGACCAATGATCTCTTTGAAATACATGTGAATGAGTTGATTATTAATAAATCTCTTTGGCTACTCTTCTCACACTGTCGGAAGCCAACATCGTGTAGAAGTGAAGGCTTGGCACACCACTGCTGATCAGTTCTTTGCATTGCTGGATACACCATTCGACGCCCACCTCTTTGGCCTCGTCGTCGGTCTTGCATTTACGCAGCTCGGCAGCAAAAGGCTCAGGAATATCAGAGCGGAATACTTTGGGAAGCACTGTTAGTTGATTCATAAAGACGATTGGCTTGATGCCTGGAATGATGGGCACAGTGATGCCTTCGGCTCGGCAGCGTTCTACAAAGGAGAAAAACTTGGTATTGTCGAAAAACATCTGAGTCACCAGATAGTCGGCTCCGTTCTTTACCTTTTCCTTCAGATAATGGATATCCGATTCCATATTGGGAGCTTCTTCGTGTTTTTCGGGATAGCAAGCCATACCATACGAGAAAGAGGTCTCGTTGGCTTCGAAGAGTGATCCATCCAAAGCAATCCCCTTATTGAAGTTGTTGACCTGCTGTTGAAGATCTGTTGCATGTTCGTGATAGAGCTCGTTGTTCTTCTGGCTGTTGTCCAATGTCTTGGTGTCGCCACGCAACAATAGCAGATCATAAACTCCCAAGAAGTTGAGATCGATCAGAGCATATTCCGTTTCATCCTTGGTAAAGCCCTTACATATAATATGAGGAACCGCTGTGATGCCATACTTGTTTTGAATAGCCGAAGCAATCGCTACCGATCCGGGGCGTTTGCGGATATTGACTTTCTGGAAACTTCCATCAGGTAGAGTCTTATAGATAAACTCGCTGTGATGCGATGTAATATTAATGTATTTAGGGTCGAATTCTACAAGCTTATCGATGACATTATATACTTTTTGGATGCTGTTCCCCTTTAGCGGAGGCAGTATTTCAAATGAGAAAGCTGTACTTTTACTGTTGTTGATTAGATCAATAACTTTCATATTTCTATTTGTTTTTGTTTCCAAAGATACAAAATGAAATCGAAATGTGTGCGAATGTTAGAAAAGTATATTAAAAATGGATCTTATATGAAAACTGTAGAGTCGCTTTTCCCTTGTTTAATCCAATTCGGTCATTAGATTACGATTCTTGTTGATGCTTGTTTTGAGCAGATTGCAATGGCTCTGCGTTGAATGCCTATTTATCAACCATAAAAATACAATAAGCCGACAGGCAGACAAGAGACTACTAATCCGATTAAAACGGAGTGGTTATTCCGTCAAAAATGGGTGCCTACCCAATCCGAACGGAGTAGTTATTCCGTCCGAACGGAGTGCCTACCCATTTTCAAAAAAGTCCCTACCCTTTTTTGAAAAAGTCTATACCCTTTTTTCAAAAACTCTATAGACTATTGAAGGATTGGCTATAAACCCTTTTTTCAGGGTGTTTGGGCCGAGACTGATTCGTCTGTCAAGTCCGGCGAAATCGCCCGTCGTTTCTGCCGGATCCGTTACCGCTTTTATCCAATAATAATCCGGATAAAAATACAATAACTATCTCTCAGCGCATATTTGATTCAGACAATAGACTATTCATTTATATAAACAGGCAAGTTAATGTTTATCCCAAATCGGTCATCATACGTGTAATAATTCGTGGTTGAGTCTGTAAGGCGTTGACAATAAGTTGCTTGTAAAACTATTCTTCCTAATGGCGGTCATTAGAAAACTCTATTTGCAAAAAAGTTTATAATCAAGCAGTTACAAAGTTAGCCGCGGAAATGGACAGAATAAAATATTCAGTCGCTTTACTTTTTTCGTTCTAATGGCCGATTTGGGTTTAAAAAGATTTCATTTTTGTATGGGTCTTATTGTTTTATTAATATCTTTGCCTTTGATAATCTAATAACAACTAAACATGGAAAATATAAACTGGTCTGATCTGAGCTTTGGATACATGAAGACAGATTATAACGTAAGATGCTACTATCGTGATGGTAAATGGGGTGAATTAGAAGTTACCTCTTCAGAAATTATCAATATCCACATGGCAGCCACTTGTCTCCACTATGGACAGGAGTCATTTGAAGGACTTAAGGCGTTCAGAGGAAAAGATGGCAAGATTCGCGTATTCCGTATGGAAGAGAATGCAAAGCGTATGCAGTCTTCAAGCCGCGGTATCAAGATGGCTGAACTTCCCGTAGAGAAATTTGTTGAAGCAATCCGTAAGGTAGTTAAGTTGAACGAACGTTTTGTTCCTCCTTATGAAAGTGGTGCTGCTTTGTATATTCGTCCGTTGATGTTGGGCTTGGGTGAACAGGTAGGCGTTAAGCCGGCATCAGAATATGTGTTTGTTGTATTCGTAACACCGGTAGGTCCGTACTTCAAGGGAGGTTTCCAACCATCAAAGGTTTGTATGATGCGTGATTACGACCGTGCAGCTCCTCATGGAACAGGTACTATCAAGGTGGGTGGTAACTATGCTGCCAGCTTGGCTGCAGGTGAAATCGCTCATTCTAAGGGTTATGCAGCTGTGCTTTATCTCGATCCGAAAGAAAAGAAATACTTGGATGAATGTGGTCCGGCTAATTTCTTTGGTATTCGTGGTAATAGCTACATTACACCAAAGTCAAACTCTATTTTGCCATCAATCACTAACAAGAGCTTGATGCAGTTGGCCGAAGATTTTGGTATGACAGTAGAACGTCGTCCGGTTCCTTATGAAGAATTGGCTACATTTGATGAAGCCGCTGAATGTGGTACAGCAGCTGTTATCGCTCCGATCTCTCAGATAGACGACTTGGACGAAAACAAATCATATGTGATTGCTAAAGACGGCAAACCAGGTCCGGTTTGTGAAAAGCTCTATAAGAAATTGCGTGGCATTCAGTATGGTGACGAACCGGATACACACGGTTGGGTTTCTATAATCGAATAAGTTTGCACGTAGAAGGAAATAGATAACGAATGAAGAAAATTGCCGACATGGCTTGATAAGCATAGAGAATAAACTTATTTGTTAGTTTATACTTACTCTTTTTGCAATTAAATTGCAATCTCTGCATTGCAAATAAGAAAAGATGCTTATCTTTGTGTCGGTAATTTTCAATATCTAATTTCCTGTTATTGCGTGGAGGCATTCTTTAGGATACATAAATATTTGGTCGATCATCTGTTTGCACCGGTGCGTCGGGGGTTGATGGATGAGATAAACTGGGACGATCGTTTGATTGGCATCAAAGGTTCCCGGGGAGTGGGGAAAACTACCTTCTTACTCGATTATGCCCGTGAGTATTTCGGTGCGGATAATAAAGAATGCTTATACATTAATCTCAATCAATTTTATTTCACAGAACGCTCTTTAGTCGATTTTGCTTCTGAGTTCAGGGCAAAAGGCGGAAAGGTGTTATTGATAGATCAGGTGTTTAAATATCCGGGATGGTCGAAAGAGCTTCGATATTGCTATGACAACTATCCTGATTTGCATATTGTTTTCTCAGGTTCATCCGTGATGCGTTTGAAGGAAGAGAATCCCGATCTGTCAGGTAAGGTAGTGTCATATAATTTGAGAGGATTCTCATTCAGAGAGTATCTCAACTTGATGTCGGGTCATTCGTTTCGGCCCTATACTCTTGAAGAGCTGTTGGCTGATCATAAGCTGATAGCCACGCAGATATGTTCTGTCGTGAAGCCGATGGCCTACTTTCAAGATTACATTCATCATGGTTTTTACCCCTTCTTCCTTGAGAAGCGAAACTTCTCAGAGAATCTGTTGAAGACCATGAACATGATGCTCGAGGTTGATGTGCTTTATATCAAACAGATTGAACAAAGCTATCTGCCAAAACTAAGGAAATTGCTCTATCTATTGGCGATTACAGCTCCCTGTACTCCCAATGTGAGCCAATTGAGTAAAGAAATTGAAACATCGCGGGCAACCGTGATGAACTATATAAAGTATCTGACGGATGCGCGTTTGATGAATATGCTTTACCCGGAGGGAGAGTCATTCCCTAAAAAACCCTCTAAAGTATATATGTATAATTCAAACCTGATGTATCCCATCCGTCCGATGGAGGTTAATGCCGGAGCTGTGCGTGAAACCTTCTTCTATAATCAGCTGTTAAAAGACAATCGGTTGAATGAGGGAGTCAAGAACACTCATTTTCTGGTAAACGGCACCTATAACTTTCGGATCGAAGAGAACATGAAGATGAAAAACAATCCGGATTTTTACTATGCCGTTGATAAAACTGAGGTGGGAGCATATAACATGATTCCGCTTTGGCTGTTTGGATTTTTGTATTAAGTAAAATATTTACATACTAATAGTTTAATAAGTCTATGACAAAACAGAAGAATTTTTTAACCTGTGATGGTAATCAGGCTGCTGCACATATTTCATATATGTTCAGTGAAGTAGCAGCTATTTACCCTATCACTCCGTCATCTACAATGGCTGAATATGTAGATGAATGGGCTGCTGCCGGACGTAAGAATATTTTCGGCGAAACAGTATTGGTGCAAGAAATGCAATCTGAAGGTGGTGCTGCTGGTGCAGTTCACGGTTCATTGCAGGCTGGTGCTTTAACTACAACTTATACTGCATCTCAGGGTCTGTTGTTGATGATCCCTAATATGTATAAGATTGCCGGTGAGTTGCTGCCTTGCGTATTCCACGTTTCTGCTCGTACATTGGCTTCTCACGCATTGTGTATCTTTGGTGACCACCAGGATGTGATGTCTGCTCGTCAGACTGGTTTTGCAATGTTGGCTGAAGGTTCTGTACAGGAAGTAATGGACTTGGCTGGTGTTGCTCACTTGTCAGCTATCAAGGCTCGTGTACCGTTTGTAAACTTCTTCGACGGTTTCCGTACATCTCATGAAATCCAGAAGATTGAAGCATTGGAAAATGAAGATTTAGCTCCGCTGATCGATCAGCAGGCTTTGGCTGAATTCCGTGCACGTGCATTGAATCCGAAGACTCCGGTTGCTCGTGGTATGGCTGAAAACCCTGACCACTTCTTCCAGCACAGAGAATCTTCTAACTCATTCTACAATGCTGTTCCTGCAGTAGTAGAAGAATATATGAACGAAATCTCTAAGATCACAGGCCGTAAATATGGTTTGTTCGATTATTATGGTGCTGAAGATGCAGAACGTGTTATCATCGCTATGGGGTCTGTAACTGAAGCTATCCGTGAAACAATCGACCACTTGATGGCTCAGGGCGAAAAGGTAGGTTTGGTTGCTGTTCACTTGTATCGTCCGTTCTCTGCAAAGCACTTCTTGGCTGCTGTGCCTAAGACAGCTAAGCGCATTGCTGTATTGGACCGTACAAAAGAACCGGGCGCAAACGGCGAACCGTTGTATATGGATGTTAAAGACTGCTTCTATGGTCAGGAAAATGCTCCGTTGATCGTAGGTGGCCGTTATGGTTTGGGTTCTAAGGATACAACTCCTGCTCAGATCCTTTCTGTTTATGAAAACTTGTCATTACCGATGCCGAAGAACAACTTCACAATTGGTATTGTGGATGATGTTACTTTCACTTCTCTTCCTCGCAAAGAAGAAATCGCTTTGGGCGGTGAAGGTATGTTCGAAGCTAAGTTCTATGGTTTGGGTGCTGATGGTACTGTTGGTGCTAACAAGAACTCAGTAAAAATTATCGGTGACAACACTAATAAATATTGCCAGGCTTACTTCTCTTATGACTCTAAGAAATCTGGTGGTTTCACTTGTTCTCACTTGCGTTTCGGTGATCATCCGATCCGTTCAACCTATTTGGTAAATACTCCGAACTTTGTGGCTTGTCACGTTCAGGCATACTTGCGTATGTATGATGTAACTCGTGGTTTGCGTCAGAACGGTACATTCTTGCTGAATACAGTTTGGAATGCTGATGAGTTGGCTAAGAATTTGCCTAACAAAGTGAAACGTTATTTCGCTCAGAAGAATATCACAGTTTACTATATCAATGCAACTCAGATTGCTTTGGAAATTGGTTTGGGCAACCGTACTAATACAATCCTGCAGTCTGCATTCTTCCGTATCACAGGCGTAATTTCTGTTGACTTGGCTATCGAACAGATGAAGAAGTTCATCGTTAAGTCTTACGGCAAGAAGGGTGAAGATGTTGTTAACAAGAACTATGCTGCTGTTGACCGTGGTGGTGAATATCAGAAGTTAACTATCGATCCGGCTTGGGCTAACTTGCCAGATGACGAAGTGGCTGCTAACAACGATCCTGCATTCATCAACGAAGTGGTTCGTCCTATCAATGGTCAGGATGGCGACTTGTTGAAGGTTTCTGCATTCAAGGGTATCGAAGATGGTACATGGCATCAGGGTACTGCTAAGTACGAAAAACGTGGTGTTGGTGCATTTGTTCCCGTATGGAATGAAGCTAACTGTATCCAGTGTAACCAGTGTGCTTATGTATGTCCCCACGCTGCTATCCGTCCGTTCGTATTGAATGACGAAGAACAGAAGGGTGCAAACTTCGCTATGCTTGACGTAAAGGGTGCTCCTGCTTTGAAGGGTATGAAGTTCCGTATGCAGGTTGACGTTTTGGACTGCTTGGGTTGTGGTAACTGTGCTGATGTATGTCCGGGCATGAAGGGCAACAAGGCTTTGACTATGGTTCCGTTGGAAGGTCAGTTGCCTGAAGCTGCTAACTGGGATTACTGTGTTGAACATGTAAGCTCTAAGCAGGATTTGGTTGATGTTAAATCAACTGTTAAGAACTCTCAGTTCGCAACTCCGTTGTTTGAGTTCTCTGGCGCTTGCTCTGGTTGTGGTGAAACTCCGTATGTTAAGCTGTTGACTCAGTTGTTTGGAGACCGTCAGATGGTAGCTAACGCAACAGGTTGTTCTTCTATCTACTCTGGTTCTGTTCCTTCAACTCCGTATACAACTAACGAAAAGGGTCATGGTCCGGCTTGGGCAAACTCTTTGTTTGAAGACTTCTGTGAATTCGGTTTGGGTATGGTATTGGCCGGTGAAAAGATGCGCAAGCGTCTGCAGGCTGCTATGGAAGCTTCTATCGCAAGCGAAACTTGTCCTGCTGACAACAAGGAGTTGTACAAAGAATGGATCGCTAATCAGGACGATGCAGAAAAGACTAAGGAATTGGCTGAAAAGATCATTCCTATGGTTGAAGCTAATAAGGATAAATGCCAGCATTGTGCTGCTATCGCAGAGTTGAGCCACTTCTTGGTTAAACGTTCACAGTGGATCATTGGTGGTGATGGTGCTTCTTACGATATCGGTTACGGTGGTTTGGACCATGTAATTGCTTCTGGAAAGAATGTAAATATCTTGGTATTGGATACTGAAGTTTATTCTAACACAGGTGGTCAGTCATCTAAGGCTACTCCGGTGGGTGCTATCGCTAAGTTTGCTGCTGCTGGTAAACGCGTTCGTAAGAAAGACTTAGGTATGATGGCAACAACTTATGGTTATGTTTACGTTGCTCAGATTGCAATGGGTGCAGACCAGGCTCAGACATTGAAGGCTATCCGTGAAGCAGAAGCTTATGATGGTCCGTCTTTGATCATTGCTTATGCTCCTTGTATCAACCACGGTTTGAAGAAGGGTATGGGTAAATCACAGGCTGAAGAGAAAGAAGCTGTTGCATGTGGTTACTGGCACTTGTGGCGTTACAACCCTGCTTTGGAAGCAGAAGGCAAGAACCCGTTCACTCTGGATTCAAAAGAACCGGATTGGAGCAGATTCCAGGACTTCTTGAAGGGTGAAGTACGTTTCGCATCTGTTATGAAACAGTATCCGGCTGAAGCTGCTGAATTGTTTGCTGCTGCTGAAGAAAATGCTAAATGGCGTTTGCGTAGCTACAAGCGTTTGGCTGCTGAAAACTGGGATGTTGAAGCTTAAAATGAATAGATAGAGTAAGACAAATATAATTGTCTTTTCGATAGTAAAATGGGGCTGTGTCAAAATAACTGTTTTGATGCAGCTCCTTTTTTTGTTTGTCAGAGATTAATTTTATTTGATATTGATTGTTTGGTGAAAAATCCATTATCTTTGTTGTGTTAAACTATAAAACAACTCTATTATTATGAAAATCTTATTTATGTGGGCATCCTTGTTGTGCCTGTTCTTCACTGGATCCATTCAGGCTCAGTCTTACCACTCGATGAAGTTATTGGAAAAGAAAATTGATGATGTGTTGTGGTATGAAAAGGTAGGTGATTTGGCTCATATTGACAAAGTCTATTTATGTGGTCCGGCTCGTTGGAAAGAACCTAATCCAACAGCTATGAGTGCTCGTAACGAGCTGAAGTTCTGGACTTATGTGTTTATCCCGAAAAGTGTACAGGAAGGTAAGAAATATCCGTTGATCGTGTTGCCTCATAGTGGCGTGCATGCCGATTTCTCAACCTACTATGCTCATATCGTTCGTGAGTTGGTGGCTCAGGAATATATTGTTGTTTCTGCTGAATATCGTGGTAGCACCGGTTATGGTCAGGCAGTGTATGATGATATCGATTACGGAGGATTGGAAAACGAAGATGTCTATGTAAGCCGCAACTATATGGTTGAAAACTATGATATCGTAGATGGTTCTCGTGTAGGAATCATGGGATGGAGCCATGGCGGTATGATCACTTTGATGAACTTGATGAACTATCCGGGTAAATATGCTTGTGGTTTTGCAGGTGTGCCTGTAAGTGATATCATCACTCGTTTGGGATACCATGAACAGGGATATCGTGAAATCTTCTCTGACAAGAACCATATCGGTCAGACTGTCTTTGAAAACATCGAAGAATATAAGAGACGTTCGCCGGTTTGGAATGCCGAAAAGCTGAAAGATCCTCTGTTGATCCACACCAATACAAGTGATGATGATGTAAATGTTGTGGAGGTTGAGCATCTGATTAATGCATTGAAGGCTCATGATAAGAAGTTTGATTATAAGATCTTCCAAAGAGCTCCTGGTGCACACTCTTTTGATCGCGTAGATACAAAGCAGGCATCAGAAATCCGCTTTTCTATTTATCAGTTCTTGCAGAAGCATCTGAAACCTTCTAAGCCATTCCACTCAGCAAAGGATGTGCGTAAAGCTGCTTATCGTTTTAATTAAGCATTGCAGGTTTAATATATTAGAATCAGTCTTTTGGGCTGTCTATTTTGGGTAACTACTCATTCTGAATCGGGAATAACTACTCCGTTCAGATTAGGTAGTTACTCCGTTTTAATCGGGAAACAGCCTGTTGTTGTTTTATAAATCAAGTTTCGCTAACAGATAGTATTAATGAAAGGTTTTTGGATTTTGGGGATTGGCCTGTTGTTAGCTTCATGTGGAAGCCGGCAGACCACTGAAGATGAATGGGCATTAGTTTGGGAAGATAATTTTGACCAGGCAAACAGCAAACTCGATACGGCTGTTTGGTCAAAGATACCACGTTGGCATCCTGAATGGGCACGTCACATGTCGGACCAGGATGTTTGTTATGATATGCGTGATGGTAATCTTATTTTACGTGGTGTGATGAATCCGGACAGAGAGGCTGATACGGCTCGTTTTATTACGGGTGGAGTCTATACCAAGTATAAAGTACCTTTCCATGGCGGACGTCTCGAAGTTTGTGCCAAGATGGAGTCGGCAAAGGGTGCATGGCCGGCTATTTGGCTGAAGCCTTTTGAGGAGGAAAAATATCCTTGGCCTTCGGGTGGCGAGATTGACATGATGGAACATCTTAACTATGATACGATTGTTTATCAGACGGTTCATTCTACTTATACTCATCATCTGAACCAGAAGAAGAATCCGCCACAGGGCTCAACGGGAGTGATTAAGCGGGATGATTATAATATCTATGGAGTCGATATGTATCCAGACAGTCTGGTGTTTTACATCAATCGGGAGAAAACCTTTGTCTATCCGCGTATCGAGACCGATAAAGAGGGACAGTTTCCTTTTGACAAGCCCTATTCTCTGTTGATCGATATGCAGCTCGAAGGAGGATGGGTTGGTCCGGTTGATACGTTGGATCTGCCCGTTGAAATGTATGTAGATTGGGTTCGGTATTATCAGAAGAAAGATTAAAGGCTTTGAGTTGATGTTGTGTGTCGTAATAGCAGACCGCTCATTGCTTTACAATTACGACACACGTCTTGTCTTGATAATATGCCCGTATTAGAAGATAGGAATTGTATAGATTACTCCTAATGAAGCACGTTGTGTGGCAGGTTGATATCCGCCCATTTTCTTTGCTATATCTTCCATGATGACCTTGCGATAGGTATAATGAGCAAAGACAAACAAGTCGAGTTTCTTGAACGGGAAGAATTCTACACTACTTTGTATATTCCAAGAACGGCGATACAATCCTTTCTGATAGTCTCCATTGGTTTTATATACCCGTGATGTCTCGTATGCTCCTTTCAGACAGACATTCCATCTCTGGTGAATACGGTAGTCGATGTCTCCGATGAAGGTCAGATATTCTGTGTTCTTTGCTGTAAGTGGATTTGTCGGAACCTCACTGATATAACCCTGTTGGTCGATTTGCTGATGTGTGTACATAATGTCCAAATAGGTTGCCAATGGCCCTTTGGTGTAGGTGTTACCCATTGTTACATAGAATGCCTTCTTCTTCTTCTTGGCCTGCTGAGCTAAAGAGGTTGCATAGTGCAGTTCCAGTGATTGGTTCAATAGATAACCGTTCCAGCTGAAGGTGTAGATGAAAGGAACCTTTGTTTTTTCCACATCTTCGGGCAGACCGCTTGCATACATCTTTTCATCTTCTCGGGTACGGTTGTTGGCCACCTGAAAGGCAATATCATGATTTTTATTGAGTACTAAATTGGTAGAAACACCTGCTTGATAACAAGGAACGCGATTGTTGAACTCACTAAACTCTCGAATCAAGATAGCGTTGGCATAATATTCATATCCACCCATATTGATATACTGTTTACCCACTCTGAAACTGAGAGCATCGTTGGCATGCAGGTTGATAAAAGCCAACTCCAAGGAAGAGGAAAGATTGTCAAGTGTAAAAGGGTCGTCATGCTTGTTGAACTGCTGGCGATAGTGGAAATCGATCCATTTATCTACATGGCCTTTAATTTCCAGTCTCACGCGGTTTAGATTAAAATTGGTGTTATCTAATGTGTCACCCACAAAGTTGGCACTTGCCGATGAAAAGAGCTGCAGATTCATGCTGGCATTAGACATTTTAAAGTCTTCTTCTGTAAGCATTCCAAGCAGGGTTGCATTCTTTTCTGTATTATTTGATATATTGTAATTCTGTGAGAGTGAAGGCATCGCACACGCTGCCCCTAATAGAAAAGTGTAAATAAGCTTCTTCATATAAATAATAGAGACTAATGTTAGTAGTGGCAAAAGTACAAAAATAGCAGGAAGTAAAAAAGTCTTACGTATCTTTGCCCTTTGTAATAATGAAAAGAGTATATGATTAAGGCAGTTTTTTTTGATATCGACGGAACATTAGTTAGCTTCAAAACCCATCAAGTACCTCAATCCACAATTGATGCGTTGGATGTATTGCGTAAGAAGGGAATCAAGGTTTTTATTTCGACAGGCAGACAACTTCACTCAATTAATAATTTGGGCACATTGGAGTTTGATGGATATATAACGTTGAATGGTAGCAGATGCTATGCCGAAAAGAACAGGTTGATCTTTGAGCAGGCGATACCCGATGAAGATATCCGTTCGCTTATTGAATATCAAAATACAGTGGAACAATTTCCCTGTGCCTATGTGATGGATAATGAGACACTGTTGAATTATAAGAATGAAGATGTAGATCGTCTGTTTGCTTTGCTCAACTTTCCCGAACCGCCCATCGGTGATGTTTCCTATTTGCAGGGAAAGACCGTCTATCAGCTGATAGCCTTTTTCACGGTAGAGCAGGAATCACGCATTATGGCGTCTATGCCACATTGTCGGGCAACTCGTTGGAATCCTCTCTTTTCTGATGTTGTGCCTTCAAACAGCAACAAGGCGATAGGCATCGACCATGTCATCCGTCATTATGGAATATCCTTGGACGAGACGATGGCTTTTGGTGATGGCGGCAACGACAAAGAGATGTTGCAACATGCCGGAATAGGTGTGGCTATGGGCAATTCGTCTGCTGATGTGCAGGCAGTTGCCGATTATGTAACTACTTCGGTAGATGAGGATGGCGTTAGTCTTGCGCTTAAACATTTTGGATTGATCTAAGGTTATAATATCATAAGTCCTACTCCTAATAAAATCTCAGTAGCATAAATATTGTAAAAAGGAAGCAAATAAATATGTTGTGCAGCATATTTATCCAGAAAAAGTATTATCTTTGTATTGGAAAATATGAAAAGATTGGTTTAGGAGTTTTTTTATGAATAGCTTCTTTTGCAAAAGAGAGGCATTAAACAAAAAGATTATGATGAGAGAAAATGACAAAAACCTTAGAACATTAGCGATGTTGCGTTATCAGGCAGCCCGCTATCAAGCAGTTGGCAATGGTTCAATGTGTCAACGAATAAATGCCGAAATCCGTCGATTGATGGGAGAGATGGCAGTAAGTACAGATAAGAATTGACTGTACTTTGGTAAGAGAGTAGAAAATGAGTAAATAAATCAGTATGTTATATTTTGTCGGATTCAGCTCCGCCAAATGATGCATACAGAGAAAGCAAGAGGTTGTGTCGAAATGAACGTTTCGGTGCAGCTCTTTTTTTTCCAAAATCAGTCATTAGAACGAAAAAAGTAAGTTAAATAAGCGCAGGGAGATAGTTGTTGTATTTTTATTCGGATTATTGTTTGCTAAAAGTGGTAACGGATCCGGCAGAAACGACGGGCAACTTCGCCGGACTTGACAGACGAATCTGTCTCGGCCCAAACATCCTGAAAAAAGGGCTTATAGCCTCTCTTTCAATAGTCTATAGAGTTTTTGGAAAAAGGGTAGGGACTTTTTCAAAAAAGGGTAGGGACTTTTTTGAAATTGGGTAGGCACTCCGTTGGAATTGGGTAGGCACTCCGTCGGAAAGGAGTAGTTACCCAGTTTTCGGAAATAGCTTAATCCTTTTTGATAGGATTAGTAGTCTCTTGTCTGCCTGTTGACTTATTGTATTTTTATGGATGACAACTATGCCTTCAACGCAGAGCCATTGCAATCTGTTCAAAACAAGCATCAACAAGAATCGTAATCTAATGATCGATTTGGGTTAGACAGTGTATTTTCCTCATTCTGACATACCTTCTTTTTATGAGACAACCCTTATAATCTGCCGTTAAATGTCTATCTTTGCACGGAATTTGCTAAAACTAAACTTTTAGACATTAATAACATGAAGAAAACAGCATTATTAGTTACTTCTCTATTTGTTGCAGCAACGGTCTGCGCACAGTCTCCTGAGAAGAAAGGAGTTCAATCTATTAATCAAGCAACTGCAGAAGCTCATATAGGCTTTTTAGCCAGTGATTATCTCGAAGGTCGTGAGGCCGGTTTCCGTGGAGGATATATTGCCGGCGACTATATTGTTGCGAATCTGAAGTCGATGGGCATCGAACCTGTGGGTGATTCTTATTATCATCCGTTTGAAGCCTATCATGCTGAGCGCCAGAAGCGAGGAAAGCGTTGGCAGGTTGAGCCGGATTCTATTGCAACTCTGAAGAAAGAGGTTCATCAGAAGCTCTCGTTGAATAATATATTGGGAATGATCAAAGGTAAAAATAGTCAGGAGTATGTTATTGTGGGTGCTCATTACGACCATTTGGGTATCGATCCCATGTTGGATGGCGATCAGATCTATAATGGTGCAGACGACAATGCTTCCGGAGTTTCTGCCGTACTTCAGATCGCTCGTGCTTTTCTGGCCACCGGCGAGCAGCCCGAACGCAATGTGATCTTTGCTTTTTGGGATGGCGAAGAGAAGGGGTTGTTGGGTTCACGTGCCTTTGCTCAGTCTTTTCCGGAGATTGATAAGGTGAAAGGCTATCTGAACTTCGATATGATTGGCCGCAACAACGATGAAGCCAATCCGACACATGTGGTCTATTTCTATACCGCTTCGCATCCGGCCTTTGGTCAATGGCTGAAAGACGATATAAAGAAATATGGATTGAATCTGAATCCCGACTATCGTGCATGGGACAATCCGGTAGGCGGTAGCGATAATGGCACTTTTGCCAAGTTGGGAATTCCTATTATCTGGTATCACACGGATGCACATCCCGATTATCATCTGCCCAGCGACCATGCCGATCGCATCAACTGGGAAAAGGTGGTTGATATTACTAAAGCCTCGTTCCTGAATATGTGGAATATGGCCAATGAGAAGGAGTTTTAAGGGTTAATGCCCGAATTGAAATAAAAAAATGGGGATCGATCTGTTATTTATCGTATCCCCATTTTCTTAATTCTGCCTGTCCGGCTGCTGCCAGAATCTTTGAGCAGTTTGCCAGAAAGTGTCTGAATAAATTTTTCATCTCTTTTTGCTTTTAGAATGAATAATAATACCTATCAATTAAGTGCTTCCCGCACTCACGCCGTGATCTGAAGGGATATTGACCAAACCAAATACCAAGTAAACCTAAACCAAATCAAACCTAAACAATACGAATAAAATGTGTCCCCTTCAGATCTTCCTCAATCATCTGCTGTGTGTATCCAATACCTTGATTAAACCTTTAGAGTCCAAGGCAGTGTGCCCAACAGCTGAATATAACTTTTAAACAATCTTCTTACCATTAAAGTACCTTGATCTTATGTTTTACAACACAAATATAGGAGGTAAAAAGATAAGTTGTATCATTTGAGTAGCATAAATTGCATCGAATATTTCATTTTTTGATTTATGCTAAAAAATCATGCTGTATAATATGAAAAAATAACAGCTTAAAGTGATAGTCTTTCTCGGTCAGATCAAAACACCTTGAAATCCCATGGCTCTCAGAGATGATAACTCTAGAGGATGAATGGTTTCACACATGCAGATAAGCAACGGTGTGGAGTCTTGGAGCGGACAAGCGGTAAATAGCGAAGAGAAAGTCTCATTTTGTAAGAGTTCTGTCGGGTGACCGCTTAGTCCAACCATGTCGATGTTGTTGTTGATATAAGAGAGTGTGCTTTCTTCCTCTATCAGTAGCAATACTTCCAGTTGCAGGCAATGAGCGGTGTCGGTCAGTATCTGACATTCATCAGGCGTGAGAGCCGAAGCTCTCAGAACAATGGCATCTGCTCCCATAATTTTGGATTGGAAAAGCTGATAGGTATCCAAAAACAGGTCATTATGCAACAGAGGTAAATGGGTTTGCTGTCTGGCTTTCTTCAGGTCGCTCCACGATCCGCCAAAGAGAGCATAATCGGTTGGGATAGAGCAGGCTGCAACCTCTCTCTTCTCATAATCGGCAACCATCTCGGTGATAGAAACGTTTGATCGGAATCCTTCTGTGGGTGGACTTTTACGTTTGAAATCGGCGATAAAGCCGTGCGGCGATACAGACAAGGCTTCTCTCAAGCTGCGAGTTTTACGGTTTAATCGTTCTCCACCTAAAGCCAAAAGCATTTGCAATTCTACGGCCTCTTTCTCTTTTTTAATCTCGATGCGTTTATGATCTATAATCTGTTGTAGTAACTCTTTCATCCTCTTCTTTCAATTGTCGTAATAATGTTAGAAAAAACTCACATTCGATGAATAATACAGGGAAGCTACAAATCCCTTTTCCGATGCATCAGAATTAGTAAAAGGCAGGGCACCGAGGTTGGAGTCTCGAAGCAGCGCAGCCGTTCGTAATTATGGCACACCGTCTTAGTGCATATTCAGCCAATTCCGTATAATTGTTTTCCCGTCAGGAGTGAGCACCGATTCGGGATGAAACTGGATGCCGCGCACATCATAGGTGCGATGACGCAGCGCCATCACCTGTCCCTCAATTACATCTTCAGCCATAATCTCCAGGCAAGAGGGAAAATTCTCTTTTGATACAATCCAAGAATGATAGCGGCCCACATGGATATGTGGACCTAATCCTTCAAACAGCGGATCGGTTGTGGTGAGGCGGACATCTGAACATTCACCATGATGCACTTCGGTCAGGTTCACCAGCGTTGCACCAAACACTTCGCCGATGGCCTGTTCTCCCAGGCAGACGCCCAAGATGCTCTTGGTCGGAGCATAGTGGCGAATCAGAGGAAGTAACAGACCGGCTTCTTCCGGAATGCCCGGACCGGGCGAGAGAAGAATCTTGTCGAATCGTTCAATCTCGTCCAGTGAGATCTTATCGTTGCAGTGCACCTCTACATCAGCTCCCATTTCCCTGAGCATGTGCAACAGGTTATAGGTGAAAGAGTCATAGTTATCGAATAATAATATCTTGTCCATATAGGTACAAATATACACATTTATTTTCGGTTCTCTCTGCTCTTCTTATATTGGATATAGGTATCCATATCCTTGTCGCCGCGTCCGGAAACGGTTAATACAACCACATCTTCCGGTTTGAAGTGTATCTTATTCAAGGCACCCAGCGCATGTGCACTCTCGATAGCCGGAATAATACCCTCAAGGCGTGTCAGTTCGAAGGCAGCATCCAAAGCCTCGTCGTCGTTGATGGCAAAGACAGTCGCTCTATGCTGTTCATGCAGATAGGCGTGCAACGGTCCAACGCCCGGATAGTCGAGCCCGGCTGAGATAGAGTAGGGCTCTTCAACTTCGCCCTGCTCATTCAGCATGACCAATGTGCGGAAACCATGGATGATGCCTTTCTTGCCCAAATGCAAGGTGGCTGCACTCTGTCCGGACAGAATGCCTTTGCCGCCGGCCTCGGCCAACACAATCTTCACGCGTTCATCGTCAAGGAAATGATAGATAGTTCCAGCCGCATTGCTGCCACCGCCCACACAGGCAATCAGATAGTCCGGGTGGTCGATACCCTCTTGGGCAATCAGCTGTTTTTTGATCTCTTCACTGATAATAGATTGCAGTCGGGCAACCATATCAGGATAGGGATGCGGGCCTACGGTTGATCCGATGATGTAATAGGTATCGTCAGGGTGGTTACACCAGTCTCGAATCGCTTCATTAGTGGCGTCTTTTAGTGTCATACTGCCCGATGTTACAGGGATAACGGTTCCTCCCAGCAACTCGATTTTCTGTACATTGGCATGTTGGCGTTCCACATCGGTTTTGCCCATATAGATCACACATTTCATGTTCATCAGAGCACAGACTGTGGCAGTTGCTACGCCATGTTGTCCGGCTCCGGTTTCAGCAATGATGCGTGTCTTTCCCAATCGTTTGGCCAGCAGAATCTGTCCAATGGTGTTGTTGATCTTATGAGCACCGGTGTGATTTAGGTCTTCTCGTTTCAAGTATATTTTGCAGCCATATTTTCTGCTGAGCTGTCTGGCCAAATAGAGAGGCGATGGGCGGCCCACATAATCACGTAGCAACTGCTGATATTCCTGCTGAAAATCTTCACTTTGCATGATACTCAGATAGCTTTTCTGCAGGTTCTCAATGCATGATTGTAGAGATTCGGGCACATAAGCCCCACCAAACTCTCCATAATAGCCTTCTTCATTTACTTGATACGCATTCATCTTTTCTTGTAAGTTTGTTATTTGTTTGTCCTCGTGTTTGCTAAAAAAGAAAGAGGTCCGCCGCAAGTGCGACAGACCTCTTTAGTATTTTGTTATGGTGTTATATACATATAAGCCTTCGTCCCTTACGACTTTGTGAGTTGTACGGAGCGCCACCACCAATATGTATTTACCATAAATGTTTTCATCTCTTTTGTTGTTTGTTTTCTATTACGGAGGCAAATGTATGTATTATCTGATAAAATGCAAATTATTTTGGAGGAAATTTTTCAACATTGTTGTTTGTGTCGCTCTCTCTTATATTAATGTATATACAGGGAAAAATAAATTCAATTTGGTCTTTAGATTTCAATTCTTGTTCGTATTTATTTCGAGTAGTTTGTAATAGTTGATAATTTTAATTTCTCCAACGGGTTTCTTTAATTTAATACTTACCTTTGCTTCAAAATGGAAAAGGAAATGTTGATAGATTTAGAACAGTCAGTTTTTCTATGGGCTACAGGAGGAGCCAAAGTATGGCACTGATGCAATTTGTGTTAGGTTGTGCCTCGTGTGCTTTTGCCTTATGTGCTTTTCTTCTGTGGATGCGGCGAGTTGATGGCGACCGCTCGCGGCGCACCCTCAGTATCGTGTGGTTGCTCTTGGGGTTGCTGTTTGCCTGCCGTGCTTTGGTGGACGGGCAGTCGGTGCCGTCGGGCGTGCTTCCGCCGGTGAATTTAGTGGGCGGACTGTTCATGATAACGCTGCTTTATTTTTATCCCATTGAGGTGATTCTTCCGGGATGGCTCAACGCCAAGCGTTCGTTCTGCCTATTGTTGCCCACCCTTTTTATGGGCGGGGTCTGTCATCTGCTGGAAGTGAAGTTTCGTCACCTACGATCGTTCGACGATATGCTCGCCCACATCAGTGAGCCGGATGTCTATGGACGCCTTCTCCTTCTCTTCGGGATTATTCTTCCTTCCGCTCTGTTGTTGCATGTTGTTCCCTACAACTGGATGAAGAGCCGCGTCCGCCTAAGCTGGATCAGGCATTACACGTGCACCATCCTGCTTATCTCTGCGCTCTACACGGTGTTTATGCTGACCCGCAGCACGCTGGTCAGCATGGCGCATCTGATGGTTTGCCTTGCATTGGCTCTGATTGTGACCTACGAGGAAATGTTCACCCGCTTCGCATTTCCTGCGGAGTGTTCTGCTGCCCCAACTACCGAACCGGTTGTGCCCGTCTCTCCGTCGGTAGTGACTGACAGTCCGCTTGTCCTCCGGCTAAGCCATCTGTTTAAGGAAGAAGATGTGTGGCAAAATCCCGATCTTACCGTTGCCGCCTTGGCCCAGATGCTTGGCACCAACCGCAGCTATCTTGCCCAGGCCATACAAGAGGCAGGATACGCCAATTTTGCAGACCTGATAAACCGTCATCGTGTGCAGGCCTTTTGCCGTATGGCGGAAGAGGGCAAGGTGAGTAGCGTGCAGGATGCCTTTTTCCATGTGGGTTTCCGTTCGAAAGAGACCGCATTGAGAAGCTTCAAGAAATACACAGGCTTTTTGCCCAGTGAATACTTGATAATGGTGGCTACAACGCAGTCTAAAACCTCTGAATTGCCGAATTGACACCCCGTTTTGCGGTTTTAACACCTTGCCGATGCCTTTTCGGCATACTTTTATGCATTATTTATCCTTATTAATGTAAAGAATTATGCGAATGAAGTATCTGAAAAGTTCAATGGCATTCTTGCTGCTATTAAGCGGACTATTTTGTTTGACCGGATGCCAAGAGAGTACGAAAACCAAAGAAGAGACACAGTACAATATCACCACGCAGAAGTTGGTCGATTTGGTAGAGAAAGACAGCCGCATCAAGAAGCTCTTGACGGAAGCCATCGAAAAAGGCAGAGAAATCAATCCGGACAAATCCACTAACCCGGCACAATCTCTGGAAGAGTATTATGACTTTATCGATCGTTCGCAGACAGCCATGCCGTGGGATGTTATTTTCTGTCCCGGACAGCCCAGCATCTTCGGGCGGATGTATCAGGCGCTGTGTTATTGTTATTTCATCAACTGTATGCCGCTGGAGTCGTTGGAAAACGAAACGCTTTTCACAAATTCGGTGCAATATGTAGAGCCTTACCGCAGTTGGCTGATAGATTACTGCAAGTCGTGGGGAAGCTTCCTGTCGTCGCCGGAATCCTGGAACAAGAAGTACGAGGAGCTGATGATGCAACAAGAAGAGTTAGGTATGACAAAGGGATGGTATGAAGATCCGTCTAACTGGCATTCGTTCAACGACTTCTTCAGTCGCCATTTGGCATCTCCCGACCAACGGCCTATCGCCTCACCGGACGACAAGTCCATTGTGGCTTCTCCTGCCGATTGCATTCCGCAAGGTGTTTGGGATATAGACGACGAGTCTTATATCATCACAGATGAGAAGATTGCGGTGAAATCTCGCATATTCAATTCGATACGCAACCTGATTGGTCCGGATAGCCCTTATCAAGATGCTTTTGCCGGCGGAACATTCTTTCACGCCTTCTTAAATGCCAACGATTATCACCGTTACCATTTCCCATTGGCAGGCGTTATCCGCGAACTGCGTGTCATTCCCGGCGACGATGCCTTAGGGGGAAAGATTACTTGGGAACCCGACTTGAAGCAATATGTAGTGGATTGTTCCGTTCCGGGCTGGCAAAGCATAGAGACACGCGGACTGGCTATCATCGAGACTGACGCACATGGATTGGTGGCAGTGATGCCAATCGGCATGTCGCAAGTTGCTTCTGTCAATATCACGGAAGGATTGCAGGTAGGACAGCGGATAGAAAAAGGAGATGAATTGGGCTACTTCTTGTTTGGTGGTTCGGATTTCGTATTGGTATTCCAAAAAGAAGCAGGCTTCCGCCTGACCTCTCCGAAGGATGAAAGCGGCGCAAGACAACATATCTTGATGGGCGA
Source organism: uncultured Parabacteroides sp. (assembly GCA_934725305.1). Classification (GTDB taxonomy): domain Bacteria; phylum Bacteroidota; class Bacteroidia; order Bacteroidales; family Tannerellaceae; genus Parabacteroides. The sequence goes on from CAKVBA010000023.1 coordinate 36,927, forward strand.
AAAGTTAGGCGAACTGAAGTCTGTTAAAGAATAGAACGGATATTGCCGAATTGATACACCGTTCCTTGTAATCTGATCAAAACAAGCCCCAACAAGAATCGTAATCTAATGACCGGATTGGGGTTAAATGTCCGGCTGGCGGTTTGCCAGTCGGCTTATTTCACGATACCAGCTCCATATTCCCATTTTTGCCACTATTTTGACAGTTGCTCCCTGCTTGATAATAAATTCTCCGGGACCGACATGGCTATTTGTGCCACAATGCCAATCGTAGGTGTATCCTAAGCGTGTCCACGGAAAGGGCGTTTCCGAGAAGTAGGAGAATTGCTCGTTGTCTTCGAACCAGTTGCGATAATCCGGTGTTGCGGAAACAGGGAAGTCCAGTTCTGCTTCGTGGTCGGTCGTCTCGTTATCGGGAGTCGGTCGGAAAAGTCCGTCTGCCTCCGCATAGAAAAAGGTGATGCAATCGTAATCGCAAGTCGGAGGAAGTCCAAGCAACTGTACGAGTCTCATGCGGCATTCCAGAGAATCGTTGCAGGCCGGAAGCCGTTCCAACAGGTGGTCGGCAAGGTCATAAGGCAGCGTCACCCATGGCATCCGTTCGTCCATCGTAAAAAGCTCGTCGGATGGTGAAGGATAGCCTTCTGCCTCAGCAGACGACATCATCGAGCTGACCAAAACAAACGCCTTTCCGTTGGAGGAAATCATCCATTGTTGACGCGGGTCGTCCGGGTTGTCTGGCGAAACAATGGCAGGCAGTGTGTAACATATTTCCTGCGGCAATGCCTCTTTCGCATCCTGCACCGCTGCCACGTAGCAGCCGTCCAGCACATCGGTATCCTGATACCACGGTCTGTCACACTTGTCTGTGCAATTACTGCATAAAGCCAGCAGACCAGACAAGAAAACAAAAATATTATATGAGCTCTTTTTCATTTCTCGCTATTTATGTAAGATAATAACAACGAGGCTGCACCAAAAGACTACTTTGATACAGCCTCGAAAAGGTGTGTCGTCCTTTTTAGTTCCTACGGCTTATTGCTTACCTTCAGTAGTTACTGTTTTATTGATCTTCTTTACCAAGCCCTGCAATACAGCACCCGGGCCCAATTCGATAAAGTGGTCAGCACCGTCGGCAATCATATTCTGCACACTCTGAGTCCAGCGAACCGGAGCAGTCAGCTGAGCGATCAAGTTGGCCTTGATTGTTTCAGGACAAGTTTCACCCTTAGTGCTTACATTCTGATAAACAGGACAAACCGGAGCCTGGATGTTTGTTGCTTCAATAGCAGCAGCCAACTCAGCACGAGCAGGTTCCATCAGCGGAGAGTGGAATGCGCCACCAACCTTCAGCTTCAGGGCACGTTTAGCACCGGCTGCCAACATCTTTTCGCAAGCAGCTTCAATGCCAGGAACAGATCCGGAGATAACCAGCTGACCCGGACAGTTATAGTTGGCACAAACAACCACTTCATTATCAATAGAGGCACAAATCTCTTCTACCTTTTCGTCCGGCAGAGCCAATACAGCAGCCATTGTTGAAGGAGTAGCTTCACAAGCCTTCTGCATAGCCATGGCACGTTTTGAAACCAATACAAGACCGTCTTCAAATGAGAGAGCTCCGGCGGCAACCAATGCCGAGAATTCGCCCAGTGAGTGACCGGCTGTCATGTCGGGCTTGAACTCTTCACCCAAAGTTTTTGCCAAGATAACCGAGTGGAGGAAGATGGCTGGCTGTGTTACTTTGGTCTGTTTCAAATCTTCGTCTGTTCCTGCGAACATCAGATCTGTGATACGGAATCCCAAGATCTCGTTTGCCTTTTCAAACATCTCTTTCGCAAGAGGATTGTTGTCGTATAGATCTTTTCCCATACCGACGAACTGTGCTCCCTGACCGGGAAATACGTACGCTTTCATTTCTTTTTGCTTTACTAATTTTACTTTTTTAATACGACGCAAAGTTAATAAATTTAGAATAATAGAGTGACTAATTGCTACAAATAGTATCTTTGTCTTGTTTAAGCGCGGAATATTAACGATTAAAATGAATATAATATCATGAGTGAATTATTGTTTTTCGGTAATTTGGGTACAGGCGAGGTTGTTGTTATCGCTATGGTTGTGTTGTTGCTTTTTGGCGGAAAGAAGATTCCCGAACTGATGAAAGGTCTCGGTAAGGGAGTGAAGAGTTTTAAAGACGGCGTAAAAGGTTTGGAAGAAGATATCAAGGTTGACGATAACGATACCGATAAGAAATAAGGCGTGATGAAACAAGATGAAGAAATGTCATTCTGGGATCACCTGGAAGAGCTTCGCTGGACACTGTTTCGTTCGTTATTAGCACTCTTTATTTTTGCTATTGCCGGTTTTGCGGTCATGCCGTGGCTGTTCGACAATGTTGTGATGGCGCCCTGTTCGTCAGATTTCATTGTCTATCGGGAAATGTGTAAGATCAGTTCGCATTTCTCCTTTTTGCCCGACTTCTGTAATGAGGTTTTCCATGTCAACATCGTGAACATCAAGTTGGCATCTCAGTTTTTCACCCACATGACAGCCTCGTTTTGGTTGGCTTTGTTGCTTACATTTCCCTATCTGATGTGGGAGATTTGGAAGTTTATCAGTCCGGCCTTGTATGAGAGTGAGAAGAAAAACGTGCGATGGGTCTTTCTTATGGGCACGTTGATGTTTTTTGTCGGATGTGCCGTGGGTTATTTCCTTGTATTCCCGATGACGTTGCGTTTTTTGGCAACCTATGAACTGAGTGCGGCCATTACGGAACAGGTTTCTTTGGAGTCCTATATGGATAATTTCCTGATGTTGATTTTTGTGATGGGAGTTGTCTTTGAGATGCCTCTGTTGTCGTGGCTTCTATCACAGTTTGGGTTGATCAACCGCTCATTATTCCACAAATATCGCCGTCATGCGATAGTGGCGCTATTGGTGGCTGCGGCCTTTATTACTCCAAGTGGCGATCCGTTCACATTGGGCGTTGTGTTCTTTCCGCTATATGGCTTGTTTGAGCTGAGTGCTTTCTTTGTGAAGAAGGCTCCGGTGGAAGAAGCGGATGAGGCTTAGTGTATATAGTTTGACAACTATTGTATATTGAGGGCGATTAGTGCCCACGAACGTTGCTATCATCTTTTGGCCCGGGGTACAACGCCCTGAGTCAAAAGATATTTTATACTACACACACTTCGTCTCATTCCTTCCCTTTTTCTTTGGGCCGTTTGCGGCGGTTTCGTCTTTGTTTATTCTCTTGTCTTATGAGATAGACGCATCCCACTATGTATAATAGCATTATTACCAGTAGATTCATTTTGTTGTATAGACAGATAAAGTGCGGTATCGTATAAATTCAGGATTAAAAAACGCAGCAAAGTCGGGTGCTAAACAACACAAAGCGACCCTTCCCGTTCGTGATATACTGAAAGGTAGGCTGAAGGGCCAATGATTTATTGAGAAGCCTTTTCCACGTAACTTCCAGCGAATATTCCGAATCTTGCCGGAATCGGGCGTATTGCCCAGACAGACCACATTGGTTACAACGGTCCTTGTAGGCACATCCGAGTTCGCTATAACGGTAACAGCCATTTTCCCGATCGGTGTTTTCTGAGTATTGCATCATGCAGAAAACACACGTCTCGCCGACACTCCATATCGGCTGTTCGGCATAAATCCACCAGGCACAACTTGTCTTGGAAATAGACTCTTCGGGCGAAGATATATTTCCCTCCTCATCCGTGAGAAAGTGGCGTGAGTGAATGGCTGTGCCGGCAAAATAGTGTCCGCTGTGATATGAATATTCCAGCTGAGACATATTAAAGAGACCATCCTTTTTGGGACGTATGAGAAAAGGATGGTCATGATGTGTCCAGCCATTGTAGCCAACGCCATTATACAGGCTGTTCTTAAACACCCATCCTCCTTTGCTGACATCGAAGTGAATTGTCAATCCCGACAAGGGATAGTTGGCAATGGGATAACTCGCCGAGATTGTGGGGAAGATGCCACAAGAACTGTTGGTAAAGAGCGACGTGACTTCCGAGGTGAAGAAATCTTCGTTCACATTCCGGATGCCGACAAATAAACGGCACTCTCTCCACTCGTGTATATAGCCCAGAATGGCAATCGCAGCCCGGTTGTTTTCTTCCTCGATGTTGGAAAAGATCTGCCAATCTTCAATGATGCTTTCGTCTGTTTTCGCCACATGAATCGTAGAGGCTTCAAAAGAGCCTCTATGATTCCATAGCGGAAGGGTCAGATTCAATTTAAGAAGATTGACCCAGTTTGTTTTCCGCTTCAGGTTCCATTGCCATTCCGTGGTGTATTCGCCCCGGAAGAGTTGTGCATAAGACGGATAAGCATTGAGGCAGATTAAAATAACTAAAATATGACGCTTCATTTTCTTCCTGATTTAGGGCTTGCCATAATTGCAAACGGCCGTATTCGCCGCTTTTCATAAATTATGGCAAGCCGAAAGTTTATAACCAACGTTTAAACACACCGATATACAATCTCTTCAGCCATTGTGTCAGCATACAATAGGACAACAGGATGCCAACGAGCCAAGGGAAATAAGACCAAGGCAGAGGAGTCAGACCTATTGAATGTCCAAAGGGCGTGAATGGGATGCAGATGCCAATGAACATAATGGAAAATGTCATCAGCATGACAGGCCATGAGGCACAGCTCTGCACAAATGGCACCTTGCGTGTGCGGATCATGTGCACGATCAGCGTCTGTGAAAGCAAGCCTTCGACAAACCAGCCAGACTGGAACAACGCTTCTGTTTCCGGTCCTTGGCATTTGAAAACCCACCACATGACCAGATAGGTCGCTATGTCGAATATGGAGCTGATAGGACCAATCCATATCATGAAGCGGCTCAGGTCTGAAGAATCCCAAATACGCGGTTTTCTCAGGTATTCCTTGTCCATGTGGTCGAACGGAATAGTCGTTTGCGAGATGTCGTATAGCAGATTCTGAATCAGCAGATGTATGGGCAGCATGGGCAAGAAGGGCAGGAATGCACTGGCTGCCAACACGCTGAACATATTACCGAAGTTTGAACTGGCGGTCATCTTCACATACTTGACAATGTTGCCAAACGTCTTGCGTCCTTCGAGTACACCGTTTTCCAAAACCATCAGATCCTTTTCAAGAAGGATGATGTCTGCACTCTCTTTGGCAATGTCCACGGCAGAATCTACGGAGATGCCGATGTCTGACTCTCGCAAAGCAGCCGCATCGTTGATGCCGTCGCCCAAGAAACCCACTGTGTTCTTCTTCATTTGCAATAGTCGGATGATTTCGGCCTTCTGCATCGGAGTCAGTTTGGAGAAGATGCTGCATTTGGCAACCGTTTCCATCTTATCCTCCTTGCTCATAATTTCCAGTTCCGGACCGGTTACGGAATCGGACGTGTTGATGCCTACCTGACGCGAGATAGCCTTTACCACTGCCTCGTTGTCTCCCGAGAGCACTTTGACCTCCACACCATGTTCGTGTAGCTGCTTGATGGCTTGTGTGGCCGATTCTTTGGGTGGATCGAGAAAGGCCAGATAACCAATCAAGACCATATCCTTCTCGTCTTCGATGGAGAAGTTGTTTTCCTTGCTGAGAAAACTCTTGTGCGCCAAAGCCAATACACGCATGCCCTGATTGTTCATCTCTTCGACAAATTTCTGTGCTTTGCATCGCATCTCCATTGTCAGAGGCCGAACCTGTCCATCAAATTCGGTATAAGAGCACACACCGACCATCTCTTCTACGGCACCTTTGGTGATGATCTGTCGCTTTCCGTTCAGATCCTCCACAACGACCGACATACGCCGGCGTGTGAAGTCGAAAGGAATCTCATCTACCTTCTTATAAGAACTGCTCAAAGACTCAAGACCCAGCTCTTTGACGTGTGAAAGGATGGCACGATCCATCAGATTCTTCAGTCCGGTCTGGAAGTAGCTATTCTATGTAACCCATCCCAAAGTGATAGTATCGGCGAAACGGTACCATCATAGCGGAGGAATCGGTACCATCTCAGCGCTCCAATCGGTACCAACG
>CAKVBA010000024.1 GCA_934725305.1 uncultured Parabacteroides sp.
ATAAGTTTTATTTTTGGGTACAAAGATACTGGACGAAGAGATTGCAGAAAATACGTACTTTACCGGAGGCTTACGTTTCATTGGGAGTCGCAGAATACAGATTCGCATACGGGCAAAGGCCAACGTTTTGTCAAGCAAAAGGAAAATGGCAAGAAGTTCCTGCTTTTTGTACGCGAGAACAAAAGGGACGGCTTCGGCAACACCTGCCCTTTCATCTGTTTCGGCCTCATTGACTATATCAGTTCCAAAGGTGACAAACCAATGAAAATCAACTGGCAGATGCATCACCCCATCTTGCCACGTTTCCTAAATGTAGTATAAAAGATGAATCAACTAAAACGCATAGAAGTAGTAGCTGCCATCATTTGTGATGGCGACAAGATATTTGCCACGCAGCGTGGATATGGCGAGTGGAAAGACTGGTGGGAGTTTCCGGGAGGAAAAATGGAGACTGGAGAAACTCCGGAAGAAGCTCTCTGCAGAGAGATACGGGAAGAGTTGGCGACAGAAATATCCGTAGGCGAACGGCTCACAACGGTAGAGTACGATTATCCGAAGTTTCACCTCACAATGCACTGCTATCTTTGCAAGGTTATGGATGGCAACCTTACACTGCTGGAACATGAAGCTGCGCGTTGGCTGACATGCGATGCTCTCGACTCGGTTAAGTGGCTGCCGGCAGATGTGCAGATCGTAGAAATGATGAAAAGATTTTGAAAGGTTATAGACTATTGGATGCGCGCATAACGAGGCAGCCTATAAAGACAAAAAAGGACTGCATCAATCATACAGCCCTTTATATAAATAGGGATAGCTCTTCTTCTAGTCGGCTAATGTAAAGCTCTTCTTACCAATATGGTTTCCATCAGCAAAGATATCCACGCGATAAGTGCCAGGAGAAAGGAACTCTTCAATATCCCAATACATCGTAACCGCCACCTCTTCACCTTCATATTCAATCAACTTTTTCATAGAATAGTTGATATCCTTTCCTTCGTAAGGGAACAAATTGCCACGGCTCTTAACCAAGACTTCATCATTGGGTTTCATGATACGAACATAGATCTCTTTTTCTCCCACCGGAGCTGTAATATTCTTAGCAATTGTAAAGCTAACGACCAACTGGTTCATTCGCTTGATACGCTTTGCCACTTTGCCACGAGAGTTGATTGGAGTAACAGTAATACCCGAAGCATCCAAACGACTAGCCATAGTTACACGCTCGGTCAGTTTCTCTTTTTCCTTTTTCAAGGTTGCAGCAGTACTTGAAGCCTGCTTATATTTCTTGACAACCTGCTTATTTTCCTCCTTCAATTCTTCATTGATACGATTCAAAGAGTCAATCTGCATCACATAGCTGCGCATAATCTTACGCAAAGTAGCCAACTCCTTCTTCAAACGAGTAATTTCCTTCGCATTAGTTACCTTAACAGTACGCAACTCTTCCAACAAACGCTGTACCTTCGCCTGTTCAGTGGACAACAAAGCAACCAGCGAATCATTACCAACACTAAATTTATAGCCTTCATATTGTAAAGACAATTCATTATACTCGTCTTCCAACGACTGCTTTTCCAAATCAAAAGACTCAACAAGATCTGTCATCTGCTGTTGCTGGTGATAAATATAATAGGCACCACCACCCACAATCAACAACAACACTATCACTGCTACGATCAACAACGAAATTCTATTAATCTCCTTCGTTTCTTTCTTTTCCGTATCCATACAACGTTTATTCTCTATAACCTTGCGCAAAGGTACTACAAATTTAAACACACCTCAAATATAATGACGCTATATTTTACACAGTCTCAACCAATAGCACCTATACAAAAAAGCCGAAGCTCCTACTTTCTATCTAAACCTTCGTCGAACCCTAAAAGGCAAAGATAGATTTACGGCAGGAACTTCAGCGCAAATAAGAGAGAAACTATTGTATTAACTAAAATGAAAATAATTTCCTATACATTCCCCACCTCTGATCAAGCCAAAGCCTATATCAATTGGTGGGGAAGAAGTTAAGACATGAAAGAAATCAATATGGATAGAGGCGGAATGAATAAGACATCCGTCTTGCCGGAATCAAATATTGCTGGTGAGGATAAGCACCCCAAGATGTATCACCACCTAAGCCCATTTGCTTCCAGTCGATGTTCCATGTAACCATGTCCTTAGGTTGAATATCGCTCAAGTGACGCTGATGCTTTTTAGTATCTACTTCACTCAACTCTTCAGTTGTGAACATGTAAGCACTTGTGCTTAAGAATGGAGCACCTACGGCTTTCAAACCGCTACCGCTAGTATTTGACAATGTCATCCAACGAACATCAATCTTGTTACCATTTTCCTGAGGACGGTCATAGGGGAAATACTGTTCCCAAACTGAACCTTTATACAAACCTACAAAGGCACTTGTGTAACGGTCTTGATAGTTCTCGTGCGGGCCACGACCGAACCATTCCATCTGATCATACTCTTTCTGCAGTGTCAAGCTAACACCCAAACGAGGAACCAATGGCAATGTATCGTGTGCCGGGATGAATGTACAGTTAACATCAACATAACCTTCACCGGAGATTGTGTACTTAACGATGAAATCAGAAGATGCAAGTTTCTCTGGCAACTGATAGTGAGAAACGACTTCGTATGTCTGATCGTTTACAGCACGTTTTTCAACCTTAGTCAAACGAGCATCACGACCTGCATGACGCCAAGGATCACAGATTTCTGCCAAGTCGCTACCCAAGTCATTATCTGTAGAAGGACGCCAGAAGTTAGGACGCAATCCCTGCTTGATCATTTCACGACCGTTATACTTGATAGAAGCCAACGCACCATCCTTAATGCCGATAGACATCTTATTGGTATTGACAGTTACGTCGTTCTGAGATCCGCCAGATACAGACAGCTTTTCTGCCGGAGCAGAAACCTTAGCCGGTTTATAGAACGGAAGTTCAACCTGTTCTGCGGCCATCTCATCACCAGCCTTCAACAATCCATCATCATTCTTCTGATAAGCATAAAAGTTCAAGAAATACTCAACACCCGGTTCCGGATTTATAGCCGGGAAGTTTGTCTTAAAGATACCCGTTTCACCTGCAGCAAGAGAAACGTTATCGATAGTACCTTTTCCCAAAACCTTACCATTACCTTCCAAACGCCATCCGAATGTGAAATCAGATAAGTCTGTAAAGAAGAATTTGTTCTTCAATTCAACCAAACCTGCGCTATAATCAGCCAAACGGAATGCCATATTCTGGTAAACCTTCTTTACCTCCCAAATATGAGGTTTCAAAGAACGGTCGGCAGCAATCAACCCATTCATACAGAAGTTGCGGCTACTTGGAGTTCCTTCCGGAGCCATATCACCACCATAAGCCCAATAGAAACGGCCATCTTCTGTCTTCTGAGCAATACCCTGGTCAACCCAGTCCCAAATGTGACCACCCTGCAAGCTAGGATATTTCTCAATCACATCCCAGTAATCCTGGAAGTTACCGACACTATTACCCATTGCGTGTGCATATTCACACAAAATCAACGGCATAGTAGGCAAATACAAGGTATGATTGATCAATACGTCAATCTTCTTATACATCGGACAGAAGATATCCGTGAACGGACCCTTGATACCATCTTCAGAGTGAACAGGACGATGTGACTTATCATTTGCATGAATCCATCTGTAAGTAGTAGCAAAGTTGCAACCTTCACCTGTTTCATTACCCAAAGACCAGATAATTACTGACGGATGGTTTTTATCACGCTCGAACATACGCTCTGTACGATCAACGAATGCTTTTTCCCATTCAGGCTGGTTGGCCAGACATCTTTCCGGATTGTAACCCATACCGTGGCTCTCAACGTTAGCTTCATCAACAACATACAAGCCATAGATGTCACACAATTCATACCAACGAGGATCATTCGGATAGTGAGAAGTACGAACACTATTAATGTTGAACTGCTTCATCAACTGGATATCCTTGATCATGGAAGCTTCATCAACAAAATGACCGGTATAAGGATCATGTTCATGACGGTTAACACCCTTGAAATAGATAGGCTTACCATTCAACAAGAACTGAGCATGCTTGATCTCTGATTCACGGAAACCGATGTTGCGAGCAACAACCTCCTGAACATTACCATTCACACGCAAAGTCAGAACCATTTTATACAGATTAGGCTTTTCTGCACTCCACAACAACGGTTTTTCAATATGTTTGTGGAATTCAATAAACTGAGAATCTTTCTGCTGACGTTTACGTTCAGTATAGATAGATTTACCAGCCTTATCCAACAAGTTCAATTCAACTTCAGCACCTTTCAACTTCTTAAGATTAGGATTACCTAATTCAAGATACAAGCTGAAATCAGCATCAGTATAAAGATCATCCAAATCGGTTACAACTTCGAAGTCACGGATGTGAGTCATCGGACGAGCATACATATATACATCACGCTGAATACCAGCGAAACGCCAGAAGTCCTGATCTTCCAAATAGTAACCATCACTAAACTTAAATACCTGTACAGCGATTTCATTCTCGCCGCCAACCTTCAAGTATTCTGTAATATCAAATTCAGAAGGTGTCTTTGAGTCTTCAGCATAACCCACTTCCTTACCGTTTACCCAAACGAAGAAAGAAGAAGCCACACTACCGAAGTGCAAAACAACCTGACGACCTTTCCAAGAAGCAGGAACTGAGAAATTACGTTTATAAGAACCAACCGGGCTGTTATCAACAGGAATCAATGGCGGATTACGCTTGAAACCATAACCACTACCCACATAGAAAGGATAACCAAAGCCTTGCAATTCCCAGTTTCCAGGAACCTTGATATCTGCCCAACCAGATACATCAAAGCCCTTGTGCCAGAAATCCATTGGACGATCAGCAACCTTCGGAACATATTTAAACTTCCAAGTGCCGTTCAATGAAGCATAATAAGGAGTTGCCTCTTTATCACCCTTCAAAGCCAAGTCTCGAGAAGGATATCCCAAGAATGTAGCTGCCGACGGCAGACGGTTGATGTGCAATACATCATAGTTTTCCCAAACATTATCAGAATGGGGATATTTATCTCTACGTACCTCTTTCTTAACCTCTGTCTTGGCCTGATACTTCTCCATAGGTGCACCATCATACTGTGCAAAAGCAGGAGACAAAGCCAGCAGAGATCCTAAGGCAATAACAATAGACTTTTTCAATTTAATATTCAACTTTACTTATTCAACAACATTCTTAAAGTAACGGCTGAAGACCAACCAAAGTTAGGACAGTTCAGCGTTTCACCTGTCAACGGGTTATAGTTTTCATGGATAGGACCATCAGTCAAAAGGCCCTGAGCATTAGCAACGTACTTGCGAACGAACATATCAGCCTCCTTGTCAAATCCATACTTACGCAATCCCATTACACCGAAATAAACCTGGTCAATCCAAACCGGACCACGCCAGTAACCACGAGTAGGACGAAGACGCAAATGACTAACCTCTAATGTTCCTAATGGAACAGTTGAATTAAACTTAGTAGGATCCAACATCTTGTCGAGCACCTGACGAGCCTGTTCCGGAGTAGCAACACCAGCCCACAAAGGCAACCAGCACTCAGCACCCATAACCTTGATAAACTCTCCTGTTTCAATACGAGTATCATAGAAGAATCCTGTTTCAGGATCAAACATCTTAGTCTGGATATGCTTCTTCAACGCTTCAGCCTCTTGAGTTAACTGATCTGCCAATTCCTTCTTACCCAACATCTGAGCCATCTGTGCCAAATAGCCCTTTTCAGCATACAAGAAAGAATTCAAACAAATATTTTCCTGATTCATTGACCATGCATTTTCAGGTTCATTTTTCAACATCACTGCATCATCAAAACGAACACCGTTGTCCATACCGCTCTCCCAAGCAGCAGCAATCAACGAACCATCAGTAGAGCCATATTCACAAACACCATTCTTATCATGGTCGCGGTCTGTGTACCACCACTGGTGATATTTATACAACTTGTCAAACATTTCCTCAACAAATGCCTTGTCGCCTGTGTTTTCATAAACATTCATTACAGCCCATGCTGCCAAAGGAGGTTTTGTGTCGCGCCAGTTAATACGATCTTTGAAACGACTTACATAGTCAGGAATCATACCGTTTTCGGCCTGATAATCAAACAGACATCTAATTTCATTCTTTGCCAGCTCCGGATTAAACAAAGCAGTAGCAGAAGCATGTTTCCAAGAGTCCCAAGACCAGATTCCAAAGAATCCACAATAAGAAGGATAACAACCATCATGCAAGATGTCGCCAGCCGGACTACGCCAGTTTGATACCAACGTAATCATTGCCTTAACCATAACACGACGATATTTGTTGTCCTTTAAATAAGGGCTTTCACCTTTAAAGATAGAGGCCAAATAGCCATTCCAACGTTCTTCATTCTTTGCAAAAACCTGTTCTACATTCATAGAAGACTGAGCTTTCAACTCATTCTGCAAAGAAGCTTCATCAAATGCAAATGTTTCAGTGATAGTTCCCTGATATTCTGCACCGGGAGCCAAAGCCAAAGAGGCTTTTTCTGCAACATGCAAACTATCCTTACCTGCTGCTTCAATCCTGTCTGCTGTCACAAAACGAACAGCCAACTGAGCACCTTCAACACCTGTATTAATCAAGACTCCCTTCTCCATTGCTTTCAAAGAGGCATCCTTACCCATCAAACCACCATCATAAGACAATGAGATGTTCAACTCTTTGTCAGAGATATTGCGCACAGTAGTACGAATAACAGCTGTTTGTGTTGACTCATAACAAAGTTCAGTCACAAAATAAAGCTGTTCGTCACGGAATTCTTGAACTAATTTACCCGGATAATATTTTGCAGTCTGAATATTGCGAGCGAAATCAAACGCCTCGCCATTAACCTGCATAGATGGCTGAGCCAAAGAAGAGGCAATCCAGCCTCTACCTGTCATCATGTATGGACCGACAAAACCACCTGTATGTCGGTTAGCCTCATTCTCAGGCAAAGCATATCCTATCCATGAACCCAAATCAGAAAAGACAAAACAGTCTCGATCACGTTCATATTTAGGAGCATTCTTTATATTAATCAGGTTGTAATAGTCATTACGACTATTTGCCAATTTTTCCATTTCTGCCTGTGGCTCCCCATTCTGCACACAAGATGAGAACAGGGAGAGGACAGAAAGAGAAAGTATGCTTACTAATTTCGTCATTTTTCTCTATTTAATGTTTACTTACCATGGTTAGGATTCTGGATCCAATCCGGATTCAAAGTGAATTCATAATGAGGAATCGGGAACAAACGATGCTTAGAATCGATGTAGTTTTCAACAAATTCCTTCTTATGATCCTTCAAGGCCTTTTCTGTAATACCCCAACGCAGCAAGTCATACCAACGAGTACCTTCCAATGCAAACTCTGCCGGACGTTCAACATCCTGCAAGTGTTTCAACACGGCATCTTTACTCATAGTCTTATCCAACAGTTTAACATTAGCACGCTTACGTACAATATTAATATAGTCGATAGCCTCAGATGTAGCATTACGATCATTCAAACATTCTGCATAGCTCAACAACACATCAGAATAACGCATTACCATTACGTTGTATGCACTACGGTCTGGATCAGGAATCAAGCTTTCATTCCAAGAAACATATTTCTTCCAATAGAATGTTGCAGGTTCGTGATAATCCAAGAAGTGTTTACCGTTTTCAAAATAAAATGCATTACAGCCTTCGTCGTTAAACAACAATGTAGCATACATACGCTGGCTATATTTGTGTTCACCACTTGCTGCCAATTCGTTCTTCTTCATCATATCGAAATACCACTGAGAAGGATAAGCCTCTTCGTAACCACCCATAGGAGCATCCATCGGACACAAGTGATACATCATCCAATGATATTCAGCACGACCACCTGTTCTGTCACCAGAGAACTGGATTTCAAAAACAGATTCTTTATTGTTCTTATGCAAACCATCAAAATTATGCTCATAATTTTCCATCAAGTCATAACGGCCGCTATTGATTACCTTAGCAAACTCTGTTTCGGCCTTCTTCATTTGATGAGTGAACATATAGAAACGACCTAACATACCTGCAGCTGTATATTTAGTTACACGACCAGCATATTCTGCCGAATAAGATTCAGGAAGATCAGCCTGACATTCTTTCATGTCTTTTTCAATCAACGCAATGATTTCACCTTCATTAGCCTGAGCCGGAATGAACTCTTCTTCCTTACCCTCGATCTGCTTTGTAAACATAGGGATACGTTCACCAAAGTTCTGATACAGACGGAAGTAATAATAAGCACGCAAGAAACGAGCTTCAGCTATTGCCTGTTTTTTCAACTGAGCAACATTAGAAGAGCTTTCTGGCACATTAGGAATGTTATCCAAACACTGGTTGGCATAGCTGATACCTTTGTAGCAGTTGCTCCATTCGCCTGAAACAGTACCGTTTGTAGAAGTGTTGGTAAAGTTAGCAATTGCACCCCATGAACCAAGGTCCGGACGATACCGGAGCAAGTCACTCCGGTAACAGTCAATTACAATATGTCTTTTAAAGGGAGCTGCCCAACCCTGACTTGGCTGCAAAGCCGCATAAACGCTGACCAAACCCTTTTCGATATCTGATTCATTTTTCCAGAAAACACTGGGAGATAAAGTATTCGGATTAGAATCCTCATCCAAGAAGCCTGTACAAGAAGAGAACAGCATACCTCCAAATACCAAAGAACTCAATAATATATTTTTTAGTTTCATAATTTTTACCACCTATTTTTAGAATCCAAACTTCAAACCTAACATATAAGAACGAGACAACGGATAAATTGAACTATCCACACCCATGCTACCTGAACAAGGATCATAACCACTATAAGAAGTGATTGTGAACAAACGAGTAGCAGCCACATAAACTCTCAGATTACTAATCTTAAGATCTTTACAGATTGAACGTGGCAAGTTGTAACCCAACTGCAAGTTGTTCAAGCGCAAGAAGTTACCATTTTCCAAGAAATAGTCTGAAGACTTGACAAAGTTCTCATTCGGGTCACCAACAACCAAACGAGGAATATTTGAATTAGGATTTTCAGGAGTCCAAGCATTCAACAATTCGCGCGGACCATTAAACTTCTTAGAAGCTGAATGGAACTGGTCTGAACGGTGCATGTTGTAACGTTTAACACCGAATGAACCAAAGAAGTTAGCAACCAAGTCAAAGTTCTTATATTCCATAGAAATATTGAAACCGATTGTAGCCTTCGGAGTACCGCTACCCATCTTCACCTTATCATTTGAATCCAGAATACCATCACCGTTCGTATCAATGAAACGCAAGTCACCAGGAGCAGCTGCAGCCTGCAAAGGAATCCACTCACCGCTTTCTTCATCCAGTTTACCGTGCTCTTTGTTCCAAGCATCAACTTCCTGCTGGTTTCTGAAGATACCTGCAGTTTTATAAACCCACATTTCACCAATTTCACCACCTACATAAGTACGTGCAGGACCCCATTCACTCAAGTAACCCGGGTCAGCCATATGCTTCAAAACACTCTTATAGTGAGTAACGTTCATATCCAAGTCATACTTCAAATCACCTACTTTACCGTGATAGATTGCCTGGAATTCCAAACCTGTTGTACGCAACTTACCATCATTAACTGTCAAAGAACCGAAACCTGTTGAAGAGCTAATTTCCTTGCTTGAAAGCATATCCTTAGTATTCTTGATATAACCTTCCAAAGAAAGTTCCAACTTGTTGTTCCACAAGCCCATATCAACACCGATGTTCTTATAGATAGTAGTTTCCCACTTGATGAATGCAGAAGGAAGAGTGGTGATAGCATAACCCAAGTTGATATCCTTACCATTCCACGGATAGTTCAAACCAGAAGTATCGTAAGACATCTTAGGAATATACATATAGTTAGAGATATTCTGGTTACCCAGACCACCATAACTCATACGCAACTTAAATGAAGAAACCAAATCTTTGTGTTCTTCCCAGAATGATTCGTTAGCGATGTTCCATGCACCTGATACTGACGGGAAGAAACCCCATTTGTTGTTTTCAGCAAAACGAGTAGAACCATCATAACGCATAGAAGCCATGATCATATAACGCAAGTCATAGTTGTAGTTCAAACGAGCAAACATTGAGCGAAGACCGCTACGAGTCTTAGTACCACCAACAGAGAAGTTTTCCTGACCATGAACCAACAAGTCCATATTGTTGTTTTCAAACTTAGCAGCAGAAGCTGAAATATTTTCATATTTTTTCTCTTCCTGAGAAAGACCAAACAAAGCAGAAACACTGTGCTTTTCAGCCAATGTCAGGTTATAGTTTACTGTTGCTTCCAACAAATCACTAGTTGTCTTAGCTCTTGATTCATCCAACTGAGCACGTGTATTAACGTTATAGTCACCCACCTTATAGGTCGGAACGAAAGTGCGAGCACCATCGAAATAAAGGTTTCTGCTTGCACGGAACTTAACGATCAAGTCTTTGATCGGTTCATACTGAACGTAACCAGAAGCAGAGATATAGTCCTGATAGCTTTTCTGACGAATCAAAGTGTTGAATGCAACCTGGTTAGCAGCATCAGACATACCCATGCTTGAGATAGAACCACCAAAACCACCTTCGTTATTTTCATCACGGCAGAAAATCAACGGTTCCAAGTTAGAGATCTGTGACAAACCCGGCCAACCTGTTGAAACTTCAGGAGTTGCTTCCCAACGACCGTAGCTGATAGATTCACCCATTTTGAATTTACCACGAACGATATCAGAGTTCAAACGGAAACCATATTTAGTTTCATCTGTACCTCTAACGATACCGTCTGTAGAAGAATAGAAACCAGACAAAGCAACGTTCATAATATCGTTACCAGCTGTATAACCCATAGTATATTTATGAGTCAAACCACGATGGAAATATTCTTTCTGCCAGTCTGTATCAGCAAACTGAGTAGGATCTTGTTCATAAGCTTCGATATACTTAGACCAACGGCTTCTAGGAATACCAGCATTGGTATAAGCCATCTTACGCATCTGAATGAATTCAGCAGAGTTACACAAATCCAAACGTTTAGGAAGGTCATCGATACCTACATAACCAGAGAATGTGATTTTCGGTTCCTGCTTAGCACCACGGTGAGTTTCAATCAAGATAACACCGGCAGCAGCACGAGCACCATAGATTGCAGCAGTAGCAGCATCCTTCAAGATAGACATAGTCTTGATGTCTTCAGGGTTCAAATAAGACATATCACCCGGCACACCATCAATGATTACCAACGGAGCATTAGATGACAATGAAGTCACACCACGCACCTGCAAGTCAGGCGCCTGTCCAGGAGCACCACCATTAGAGTAGTCTACACTAAGACCAGGAGCAGCACCTTCCAATGCATTTTCTGCATTAGCAGTCGGCAACTTAGCCAATTTTTCACCAGTTACTGTTGCAACAGAACCAGATACGTCTGATTTCTTCTGTGTACCGTAACCGATTACAACTACTTCGTCCAACTTCTTAGTATCTTCTTCAAGAGTAACTTTCAAATCAGTACCCTTGCCTACTTTAATCTTCTGCGGTGTATAACCAATGTAAGAGATCATCAATTCAGCAGCAGAAGAAGCTACTTCCAAAGTAAAACGACCATCAATATCAGTGATAGTACCGTTAGTAGTACCTACTTCCATAATATTAGCACCGATAACAGGTTCACCTTTTTCATCAACAACAACACCAGATGCTTTAACAGACTGCTGTACAACCGGATTTGCTTTAGAAATCACAATGTGTTTTCCTGTAATTTCATAGGAAAGGTTTTGTTTCTTCAAAATTTCACCTAAAATTTCAGATATGAGTTTGTTATTTGCTTGTACATTAACACGCTGATTGTTGTCAATTTCTCCGCTTTTGTAGAAAAACATAAAGTCTGATTGTTTTTCTATCTGAGAAACAAGATCATAAAAAGATCCATTCTTCACAGATACGGAAACTCTTTGTTCCTGAGCATAAGAAGTAGCCGCAGAAACATGGATAATACTCAATAAGATGAGTATAGTCGTTAATTTCATGATACGCACGATTTTTAGACACAGTAAACTACTGTAATCTCGATTTTTTTCCATATTTTTGAATGTTTTTGTTATTAGCATCTCTGTCGCTATGTTTACCAGACCAACGCCAGAGATTAGGTTAACTATTAATAATTACTTTCTTTTTTTTGAACCGGGAATGTTACCAGCATCTTCCGGTTCATTTTTTATAAACACATACTTCCCTTTCTTATATCACCATAGGCAATTTTTATTTTTAATATTAAACTCTATCGTCTCGATATATAAATCTGTTTTCCCACCTGCTTGAAGACAAACTGTCTTTCGTAATTTATGATTCGCAATACATCTAAGATGTCTTGATCATACGAGAAACTTCCTGTATAGCAAACTTGTCCCAAAGCAGCATCTTCAATATCTATAGTCACATCATAATGACGTTCCAATTTTTCAACAATCGAGGCAAGTGGTTCATCCTTGAATTTGTAAACGCCCAAAGTCCAAGCACTCGCTATCGAAGAATCTACATCTTCCAACACCACCTCACCTGTCTCGTTATTCATCAAGGCCCGCTGGTTTGGCTTGAGCAGGGTGCAACTGACAGACTCTCCGGCACGGTTGAATGTCTCCAAGAAAACACTGCCACTCAACAAAGTTGTTATACTATGAGAAGCATCACGATATGCTTCTATATTAAATGTTGTTCCCAACACCGTAACATTTTGTTTCTGCATCTTCACAACAAAAGGTTTCTCTGCGTCCGGAGCTACTTCAAAATAAGCTTCTCCCTCCAAATAAACCTCACGTTTATCTTCCATATTAAAACGTGCAGGATATTTAAATGTGGAAGCTGCTCCTAAAACAACTCGGCTACCATCAGCCAGCCATAATGTATTGGCACGTCCACCCTTTTCAACCTGTATTACGTTATATCCTTCTGTATCTTTCTCCCAAGCAGCCACAAACTCTTGCATACGATATTCGCTGACTCCCCAACCAATACCTAAAGCAAAAATCAACACCGCAGCATAGCGCAACACAACCAACCAATGATTTGAACTTTGTCGGTTCGTCATCATCTGTGGCTGCATCTCCAACGATTCCCGCTCATCCTCTTGTATGCGGGACAGCATTCGCTTCCAATTGGCGTTGCCCTCATCTTCACTACTCAACTGCGCTATCCGGGCAGAATCATACAGATTCTTCAACTGAAAAAAGAGGGACTGATTCTCTGGCGCCTGTTCTAACCATTGGTCTAAGATTCGAAGCTCATCCTCTTTTATGTCTCGTTGTATATAGCGTATAATTAAATTCTCAATTCTACAATTATCTGACATTCTCTGTCTGTTTTTATATAGAAACGTATATACCTAAATTTTTACTTACGCAAATCCGAAAAAAATTAAAGAAAAAATCAACAAAGATATTAATGCCCCTCGTAACGTCTTCAAAGCCTTGTATAATTGGGCTTCGACCGTTCGAGGAGAAACTTCGAGCATCTTGGCAATTTCTGCCGTTTTCCGCTCTTCCATATAAGACATCATGAAAATCTCACGACATTTCTCGGGCAGCTTCTGTATCTCTCGCAACACCCGAGGCATCCGTTCATCATCACCCAACAGCCATTCTGGATTATCATTATAATAAATCTCTTCGATCTGCCACTTCAAAGTCATGCTTTGGACATAATCGCCCTCCACCTCTTGATGCCTCAAAAGATCTAAACAGGCATTTTGAACAGAATGATATAGATAGCTCTTTAGTGATTTTTCTTCCATCTTCGAAAACAACCGCTTCTGCCAAAGTTTCATATAAATATCCTGTACTAGATCTTCAGCGGTATCCGAATCAACATAACGGCCTGCATAATAAATCAGACGGGGAGCATATACTTTATACAACTCCTCAAATTGTCCCAAGACATCAGGCTCATCATTCGCATTTATCTTCATTTCAAAAAAGAACACAAACGTTTAATAATACTACAAGTAAAATCTGCTATCTAGAACAAGTGGCCATAGTTTCTCTATACATTAATATATATACATACTCATTAGCGAAATTAGATTTACGCCCATTCCTTTCGACTTGTTGACTCCCCGTTTTTTGGGCAACCACTCGTAAAAAAACGGGTAGGTACTTCGTTTAAATTGGGTAGGCACTCCGTTTGAATTGGGTAGGCACTCCGTTTTCACGCTCCAAAGAGGCATAAAAATGGAACGACCAACAACAACGTTCGAGCCCAAACGACAAACTTCCAAATGCCACGTATGGGTATTTCTAACTTTGAAATATCATTGGGTATTGCCCCATAAAAAGAGGCAACACCCATATTTTAAAATTTCAATTCCGCCAACGGACCTATATATTAATGTATAGGCCACCTGTCCATCATGGAAACAATTTTTGTTTCTGCTGTCTACTCATCAGCCCTATTTGGGGAATCTTTTACTTTCCAAAAAAATAAGGCCTACATTTTCCCAGGTTACTTCAGAACCTCTTTCAGTTTTTCGTGCAAAGCCTCACCCATGATGTTTTTGCCAATGATCACACCTTCGGGATCCAACAACACATTGGAAGGAATACCACGGACACCATACAAGGCAGGAATTTCAGAATCCCAATATTTAAGATCCGAAACATGTGTCCATGTCAGCTGGTCATCATTGATGGCTTTGATCCAGCGGTCGCGGTCTTTATCTAATGAAATACCAATGATAGTAAAGTTTTTGTCCTTGTTTGCCTGAAAAGCCTTCACCACATTCGGGTTTTCTCTGCGGCAAGGAGGACACCATGAAGCCCAAAAGTCGAGCAACACATATTTGCCTCTGAAGTCAGACAAAGTCACCTTCACTCCGGCAGTGTCGGGCAATGTAAAATCAGGAGCCACCTGACCGATCTGCACCTTTTCGAGCTTCAGAATGATTTCATCCAAATCTATCACATACGGCGAAGAAGCCAATGACGGAGCCAGTTTGGCACGAGTAGCTTTCAGCTGATCTAAAGTCAACTGATAAGTGAAAAAACGATACAGATAAAAAGCGGCTGCCGGTGATTCCGGATTATGGGTCACCAAGCTGTCAATGTCAAAACCTTCCTCAAACACCTTGCTCATATTTTCCCGGAACAACTGATCAACAGCCGATCCCTGAACATTCACCTCTTCTCCTCCATTCAACAATTCGACCTGCATCGTTGTATTCTCAATAAACAATTGAGCAGGACTATTCATATCATCTGTAGCCAGCCCAAACAACAAAGGCTGATCGACCACACCGGTAAAGGTAAACTTTCCGTCTTTGATCTCTGCCGTATCTTTGTCAAAGAACATCTTGTTGCGGAATATCTTCAGATAGATTGGTCCATCGGGCATATCCGTAGCAACACCATTAATCACAAATCCTTTGGGTGTCTCTTGACAACTTGCCAACATCAATATGGCAAGAATCCATAATCCTAACTGTTTCATACTTTTCTCTCTTACTTATTTGCTATACATTAATTATATTCTAAAGTTCGGGATGATGATAACGCCCTTTTTTCACCGTTTCATTGCCATATTCAATGGCACGCACAGGGCATCGGTGAATGCAAGCAACACACTGCACACAAGTATTAGACCAAACTGGTTTTCCTTCGGTTGATAAAGTAATAGTCCCTGTTGGACAAATACGCACACACAATCCACAAGAAATACAATCGTCTGTTACGCGGAATGAGTTGCTACCAATAGCCACATGAGCAAATAGCGGATACACCAAATAACTCTTCAAAGCAGGTAAAAATCCTATCTCATCCAATCCCTTCGTCTCATTATTGCGGATAGCCCCAATAATGGAAGCCACTCTATCTACTGCCTCTTGCAATTTCTTCTGCTCCAGCTCTTTGGGATCGACAGAAAAGCCGGGAAGCAAAATATAGTTGTTAGGCATCTTCACCGAAAAGCCCGCTGTCAACCTGACACCTATACGGCTGAGCCACTTATGTATGCGCCGTGTCGTATATCCAGACTCATCACCACAGGTACAAACCGAATAAACTGGCTGGTTTTGGTAACCTGACAAACACAACTTTTCAATAAAACGATGAACAAGAACTGCCGGCCCCCAAGAATGTACCGGAAAAACAAAGAATACTCGCTCCTCCTCGCGAAGAGGATAAAGAGAATCTTCTCGCTCCTCCTTCAACAACTCTGCCATAGAAGCCATCGGCTCATCAAACGCTCTACTCAACATTTTGGCCACCCAAAGAGAATTGCCTGTTCCTGTAAAATAGAATACCATACCTTCTTCATCATATTTTTTGCAAAAATAAGAAACTGTTTTTGATTTATACCATTTTTACATTGAAAAGGCATTTTATTTAAGATTCATCTTTTTAACAAAATTCTTCATTTAATACTTCACATTAATTCAAAAAACATTTGGCACAACCCAAATAAATCCCTTTATTTGCACAGTTACTAAATTAAATACTGCTTTATGAAAAAAATGTTACTTGCATGTGCGGCATTAGCCTGCATAGCAACCACGACAACCACAGCTCAAGAAGCGGCCATCAAAAAGATTATCGAGATTGGTCAAACAGATAATCGAGTGATGCACCAATTAGATGTCTTGACAAATCGTTTTGGTGGACGTCCTATCGGATCTGATGCTTATGACAATGCAGCAGAATGGATGCTACACGAATACAAAAGTTGGGGTATCGAAGCTCATTTGGAAGAGGCAGGTACTTTACCTGTAGGCTTTAACCGCGGAGCTTGGTTTGGACGTGCTTATGGCGTTGACGGTGTTGATCATCTTCACTTTGCAACTCCTTCTTTCACATCTGGTACTAAAGGTATCCAAAGAGGTCATGTTTTGCTGGAACCACAAAATCAACAGCAATTTGATCGCATCAAAACAAAACTAAAAGGCGCATGGGTGCTTCTGACCGGTAAGAACGGCGGTTGGCCTATCGATCGTACAGAAGAAGGAGATTCTTTGAGACAAGCTATCATCAAAGAAAATGCTGAAATCGACAAGAAAAACTATGAATTGAAACGTCGTAACTATGAGCTTGGCGAAAAGAATGAAATGATTCCTCACAAAGAAGTTCCGGGTCTGTTCTACAGAGAAATGGTTGAAGCGGGAGCTCTTGGATTTATCCAGTCTGCATCAACTCCGATTCGCGCGCTATATGACCGCAAGATGATTGAAAAACTTACTTTTGAGACTTTGCCTGAACAGCCAGAGATTAAGTTGGACGAACACCAGTTTGCATTAATCAAACGCGCCGTTATTGAACGTCGTTATGTAGAATTGGAATTTGATATCCGTAACTACTTCAAACTAGGTCCGGTTAAATATCATAACGTTGTTGCCTCTATCAAGGGTAGCAAATATCCGGATGAATATGTAATCATCAGTGGCCACTTGGACGCATTTGACGTAGGTACAGGTGGTGTAGACTGTGGTACTGGTATCGGTCCGATGATGGAAGCAGCTCGTATGTTGGCTCTTTCTGGAGCTAAACCTAAACGTACTATCCTGTTCATCGCCTTTGCAGGTGAAGAGTTTGGTATGTGGGGTGCTCAAGCTTGGGTGAAGACTCACAAAGATAAACTGCCGAAGATTGCCAACATGTTCAATCGCGATGGCGGTCCAGAGCCTCCAATTGGAATCTATGTGCCGCAAGCTATGTATAACGACTTTGTAAAGATTTGCGAACCGGTTAAGAAGATTCGTGCAGATTATCCGTTTGAAGTAAAGATTCGCGAACCGCGTAAACGTCCGACTCAGCCGGGTGGTACAGATGCTTCAGTATTTGCATGCCAAGGTGTTCCGACATTAGGTTTCGTTGAAGACGACTTCAAGGGTTATGACTTCAGCTATGGTGAAATCTGGCATACTGAAAATGACATTTACAACAAGAATATTCCCGAATACCAAGAACATGCTGCTACAGTAACAGCTATTGTTGCTTTAGGTGTTGCAAACTTAGACAAACAGTTGTCACGCGAAGGTTTGTGGAAAGAATAATCTAATAAGTTTATAATATAAGAACCCGTTGGTAGAATTGGTTAATTCCGCCAACGGGCTTCTTTTTTATCTCTACTCCGCTGAATCTGACTCCGACATCGCCTTTAGCAAAAAGCCCTTTTGGAAAAAGGTCGGCAGCTTTTTGGAAAAAGGGCGCACCCTTTTTGAGAAAAGGTCGGCAGCTTTTTAAAAACAGCGCTTAAACCCAATCGGTCATTAGAACGAAAAAAGTAAAGCAGCTGAATATTTTTTTCTTTCCAACTCTTGTCGGCACTTTTTGAGTGCTGCATCAAAATTTGTCAGAATTAAACATGCGCTGAGAGATAGTTATTGTGTTTTTATTCGGATTATTACTTGCTAAAAGTGGTAACGGATCCGGCAGAAATGACAGGCAACTTCGCCGGACTTGACAGACGAATCAGCCTCGATCTAAACACCCTTAAAAAAGGGGTTATAGCCTATCTTTCAATAGTCTATAGAGTTTTTGGAAAAAGGGTATAGACTTTTTTGAAAATGGGTAGGCACTCCGTTCGGACGGAATAACTACTCCGTCGGAAAGGAGTAGTTACTCAATTTCCGAAAATAGCTTACTCCATTTTGACCGGATTAGTAGTCTCTTGCCTGTCTGTTGACTTATTGTATTTTTTATAACTGATAAATACGCCTTCAACGCAGCCATTGCAATCTGCTCAAAACAAGCACCAACAAGAATCGTAATCTAATGACCGAATTGGGTTAAACGATATTCAAACAGCATTCGAAACAATGTAGTAAGTAGGACCGAAGTCAAAACAACCGTTTTGCCATGACATGAACAACCCACAATAGAGGCTGTCTTACTCATCAAAAGGATACTTCCGCTTCGGATTACGCGGAAACCAGCCTTTACGCACGCGTTCTTCCTGTTCAAACACCTCTTTAATAGTCCAGAATGAAGAGAAGGCAAAAACACCACAGATAGCCGAAATAAACACGCTTTCAAACCATAAAGAAAGTCCTACTCCTATCAATCCCAACAGCAAGAAAATCCACCAGCACTTGGTTCCCCAATAATACTCGGCCTTCACCACAACTGGATGAAACAACCCTATAATCAAAAATGTTGCTATACCAATAAGCAATCCATCAAAATTCATCCAATCCATATCTATTTTCCATGTATTAAAATAAGGAAAAGGGTCTATCCAACGAGACAAACCTCAAAAGGGGCTACATCAGTACTTTTGACGCAGCCCCATTATCTAATATCCTTAAAATCTTGTAACCTCTTAGTTTGCCTCTTTCTCAGCCTCAGTAGCAGCATTTTCAGTTGCTGCTTCATCAGCAGACTGCTGAGCTGTACCGAAGTTAGGAGCTACAGTACTTGGATCAATTGAAATAGCATCGTTTACATGCTGTTTGATCTCAGACTGATCAACCTGTTCGTGTCTAGGAATAAAAGCAGTGATAAGAATGCTAAAAAATACCAAACATCCTGCCAATGTCCATGTAGCTTTTTCCAAAAAGTCTGTAGTCTTACGAACACCCATGATTTGGTTAGAAGAAGAGAATCCAGAAGCCAAGCCTCCTCCTTTAGAGTTCTGAATCAACACGATCAGGATCAAAAGGAACGAAACAATCAGGATCAAGATAGAAATAAATACGTACATCTTTTATTTTATTTTTTAGTGTTAATAATCAATTTTTCAAGAAATCTAATTTGGTCTGCAAAGTAAACATTTTTTTCTGGATATTTCAAGCTTAAATTTTTAATTATTTGCATTGCTTTCTCATATCGCTCTTGTTTCACATAAATCCGGGCCAAAGTCTCTGTAAAATAGGAATCCTCCAAGGGTTTAGAATGCGCTTCGTCTAACTTTTTAACCGATTCCGGAGTACTTGCCTCTGATTCTTCTCTCCATTCGATTGGTTTATGAACCACCTGTTCTTCGGATTGCTGAATGAATGAATCTATCAAGTCTTGATGCTGCATCGCTGGCTGCGACTCTTTGGACGGCTGCTGTTCTACACGATCAGACAAAACCCAATCAAGATAATCTACTGAGACCGAAGGCTGAAATAACAATGGTGACTCCTCTTCTTTATGCTTTTCGTCATCAACGGATGATAAAAAATCATCAATCAACGAGAATGAATCCGCTTTTGCGGCAGAAGAAGGTTCAAAAGCATGAATATCCAAACCATACTGGTCGCCCTCGAGCAACAAAAACAACCTTTTCCGATCCGGTAAAAAGACAGCCATACGCTCCAGCTCTTCTGTCAACGAAGAATCGTCGGACAGAGCCAAGGCCTTTATATAAAGCAGACGAACAGCTTGATAATAGGGATACCGATCCATCAAATCTCGCAACTCAGGAAGCATTTCCTGCGTCAACAACGAAGGATCATCCATAAATCTATATAGATCAGACAAACTCAACATCACCAATTAGCTACAGTTGCATTATAAATCTGGTCAACCAACTCTTCTGTAATCTCCGTACAAAGCTCTTCCTGCACCTGTTGCAACATCTGGTTTGCATCAAACTCACGATAGGCAGAGAAAGACTGTTCAAAGTCCTCTTCGGGCTTGCTCTGATTCGTATAACGCACCCTTACAGTAATGGTCAACTTTGTACGTGAGGCATACGCATCCTCCTTTACCGCCATCGCTGCCAACTCATAACCGATAATCTCTCCCTCAATATCCAAGTCGCCATTATCTTTCACCATCTCCAGACGTGTCTGACGGATATAAATATCCTTCAACTTATCAGTAAACATCTGTGAAAGAACTGGGTAAACCAACGATGCCTGATTAGGGAAGTCCTTGATAGAGATTGTCTTAACCTTTGTATAATCGATGGATGCTCCATTAAACTTATAGGAGATAGAACAAGACACCAACAGTGCCAGGGCCAAAAAGAAAAGCGCAATGATCTTATTCTTCAACATCTTGTCATTCCAAATTATATTCTTTAATCTTTCTATAGAGCGTACGCTCTGAAATCTTCAGATCGGCAGCTGCATTCTTTCTACGTCCATTGTGCCGCTCCAAAGCCTTGCGAATCATGCCCTTTTCCACCTCTTCGAGTGACAACGATTCCTCTTCAACAGCCTCGGCCTCTTGTATCGGAGAGGAGTTGACGGTATGCACCGTGTGAATAGGATGTGTAAATGTCGTCTCTTCACTGACAGGCATCTGTATGTTTCCTCCCATAATGTCATGAACCAGCTTCTTCAACTCGTTCACATCTTTCTTCATGTCGAACAATACTTGATAAAGAATCTCTCGCTCACTATTGAATATCTTCTGATCTGGCTCTTGCTTAACCAACACAGGCAGCTTTTCAACGCTTACATTGGGCAAATAAAGGCGCAACACATCGGCCGTAATCTCACGTTTCTCTTCAATTACGGAGATTCGCTCTGTAATATTCTTCAATTCACGCACATTACCGGGCCAACGATAAGAGACAAGTAACTGACGAGCATCCTCGTCCAATCGAATAGCCGGCATACGATACTTTTCAGCACAATCACTGGCAAATTTACGGAACAACAACACGATATCTTCCGAACGGTCTCGTAAAGGAGGAATCTGAATAGGAACAGTGTTCAGACGATAATACAAATCTTCACGGAACTTGTTTTCTGTAACAGCCTGCACCAAATTGACATTGGTAGCAGCCACGATACGCACATTGGTCTTCTGCACTTTAGAAGATCCCACTTTTATAAACTCTCCGGTTTCTAATACACGCAACAAACGTGCCTGTGTGGGCAAAGGAAGCTCGCCAACCTCATCCAAAAAGATAGTACCGCCATCGGCTACCTCAAAATAACCTTTACGGTCGGCCAAGGCTCCTGTAAACGAACCCTTCTCATGGCCAAACAGTTCTGAATCGATGGTTCCCTCTGGAATAGCTCCACAGTTGACGGCAATATATTGTCCATGTTTACGCTGACTATATTGATGGATAATCTGAGGAAAATTCTCCTTACCAACACCACTTTCTCCGGTAATAAGAACCGAAAGATCAGTTGGAGCTACCTGTAAAGCCACATCAATGGCACGATTCAAGCCGGCATTATTACCTATAATACCAAAACGCTGCTTTATCTGTTGTACTTCCGCTTTCATTCTTAATACACTTTGCTAATCTGTAATTACTTTTGATAAATCTATCAAATGTACAAATCTTAATTCAAATAATCAGCAAGAGAAACAGAATCTAAATTCATTTCTCATTTTTTAGCACCGTACGTACGGTGATATAAGAAGTCAGCCAACTCCTTTTCGGTCTTAAACTGCTGAATATCTTCTGCAGAAATAGGCTCTCCTATATAGACATCCACTGTACGCCCACGCTTGTTAAATGCCTCTGTCGGAATACGTAAAGTTCGTATTCGCCAATCAATGTTGCCCAACCAGTAGAAGAACTTGGAGTTCAGAAAATCAAAGTAAACCGGATAGACTGGCACGTTTGACTTCTGAATTAGCCGAATCACACTACGTGTCCAGGTCAGGTCTAACACCTGCTTTTCTTTTTTGTTATAAAACGAGATGGCTCCTGCCGGGAAGAATCCCATAGGATGACCTTCCTTTAATCGCTGCAAAGAGAGGCGCACGCCATTCACATTTGACATATTGGCTCCCTGGTTATTGGAATCAGGCTTAACGGCAATGAAATTATCACTCATAGCGCCAATCTTATTCAAGATGCCATTGACCATTACCTTAAAGTCGGGACGAAGACGGGCAAAGATATCAATCAAGATAATACCATCCAGCGATCCAATCGGATGATTCGAAACTGTCACAAAAGCTCCCTGAGGCAGATTGTCCAGGCGTTCTTTATTATGAACCCTATATTTGAGATCAATCAAAGAATCATTCAGCAAAGCTGTCGTAAAATCCGCACCACGCAGATGGCAGTTATTAGCATGAGCCTTGTTTACCTTTTCGATATTCAACAACTTAATCAACCATTTACCCAAACATGAACCGATGCGCCCTTTAAAGAAAGGGGCCATTTCTTGCAAATCGTTAATATCTACAACACTTTTCTTCATACTATACATTCAGATAAGAGGCACACATCTTTTCATGTTTCTTCAAGACAAACAGCAAAACCGAATTCAATACGACAATCTCAAACAAATAGTAGGCCCACACCTGACCCGTCAGTACGATGGCAAACATAACCAATGAACGTCCATTGAATGTCAACAAGTCGATATAACGCATCAAACGACAACTCTGTTTACGGAAACTAACCCGTACATCCTGTGGAATATCATCTCCATATTTGGCATGGATATTATGAAGCATCTGCTGCAATGTCGGTGTTGCACGCACCTGTAACATAGTGTACCAACGGTATAAGAAATAGAATGTTTTGTTGATACCATACTTCATCTCTTTATGTTTAGCCTCGACCTGTTCCAGCGACTGAAACTCAGCTCCTTTATCTTTACTGATAAAATAAAGATGCAATGTCTTATAATAGTCTGTAATATTTGCCTGCACCAGATGAGAAAGACCAGATAACACAGCTAGAATAAAGAAGCTGTATGTACCATACTGATCTGCCAAACGAAAGGCAAAGCCAATATAAATAGAGGCAAACCAAATGTCTCCTGCAAAACCGTCAAGGATACGGCCAATAGCCGACTTAATACCTGTTAATCGTGCCAGCTGTCCGTCCACGCAATCCAAGATATTGGCAAACACCAATAAAAGAATACCATAGATAGCATAGGCGAGATCGTTATGATAGAACATAAAACCCGCACCAGCTCCCACAAAGATAGAAATAACAGTTATCATGTTGGGTGTAATACCTGTACCACGCAACATTCGGGCTATACGAAACCCGATTGGACGATAAAATATACGGTCTACTACATTTTCTGTTTCAATTGATTTTAACGATGCCTCGTACTCTTTATCCAATTCACTCATTACACCTATTACTTATATGAATAGCCGCCATCAACCACGACTACTTCTCCATTAAAATAACTATTTTCAATCAACATTTTATACACTTCGGCCAACTCGTCGGGATCGCAGAAGCGCTCCAATGACACCTTACGCTCAATATTGTGACGAATCTCGGCTGGTTTGGTCTTCTGCCACTCTGTATCCACAAAGCCCGGAGCAACTGCATTGACTCTCAACTTATAAGGGACCAGGAATTTAACCAAATTCTTCACCAAAGCATGCACAGCACTCTTTGTTACACCATAGGCCAAAGAAATGGAATGAGGCTCGATACCCATCAATGAGCCTGTAAAGACTACACTTCCTCCTTCACGCATATTACCAACAATGCGCTGCAACAAAAAGACGGGGAAATGAACATTTCCATAGAACACACATTCCCATTCTTCGGGCTTCAGCTGTTCAAATGGATCACGGCAAGTCAGTCCGGCGTTAAAGACTAAAGCATCCAGCATCAGCTTATGCTCCTTCAAATAGGCTGCAATCTGCTCAATTGTAGCCGGGTTGGTTATATCAGCCTGTAAAGCCTCAACTTCAATGGCATAAGTGTCTCGCAGATGGTCACACGTTTGTGAAGCAATCACTTTGTCCGATCCATATGTAAGCACAAGATTATAGCCCGCTTTAGCCAAACAGGTTGCCACAGCTTTACCGATGCCTTTTGTGGCACCGGTAATTAAAGCATATTTTTTCATTTTCAGTTGTTACATTTTTTCATCTAAGCCTTTGACAGTGTCTGGTTTTGCCTGACGCTGAGTTCTCAAATTAGCTTCATATGTGTCATGAATCGTCTTCTTCAAATTAGTAGAAGAGACACCTGTACCATAAGGGAAATAAAACACCTGTACGCCTAAATCTTTCAAATAATCATACTTGCCATACCAGTCGTCGCCTACAACGAAGGCATCAATGTTTAACTTCTTAACAATTTCTGTATGGTCCAACGAATGCTGTGGAATAACAATATCCGGAGTCTTCAATGCCTCAATAATCTGCAAACGTTCATTGAAAGGAATGATCGGATGCGGTTTATAAGATGATACCAACTCGTCTGTACTAACACCGACAATCAAAATATCCGCTAAACTACGAGCATAATTAATCATACGCAAATGATTATAATGGAACATGTCAAATGTTCCTGACGTATAGACTATCGTTTTATCCTTAAACATACTATTCTAATTTTAAAATTGCAAATATACGCAAACATACGCAAACTTTTCCTATATAAAAAGTTTCCCAAGGAAAAGCCTTATTTTGTAACATAAAATGCCATTCAAACGAAATATACATTCCATCTAAATGACACTTTGCTGTCCATTAGCAAAATTAACTATGCACCGGCTCAACACTCTCACATGCCTTCTTTTTCCCATAATTACCCGTTTAAATTGGGTAGGCACTCCGTTTTAGCCAGGAAAATCACCTGTTTTCAGCCCCAATAAATGGCCAATATATTTAATTCTGCCAACAGATACTTTTTACAATATCGTATAACACAAAGAGAGATGACAGACAAACGATACTTTTCCTATTTACATCTCTTCGTCTTTCGTCAAATCAAGCTTTTCGTTATCGCCACCCTTATCAAAATACTGCTTACGCAACGGATTAGCGGTAGCTTCCATATAACGCAAGCGATTGCGATAGATATCGATAGCGGTATAAAGAGCCTGACGGAACGAGTCTTCTGACGCCACATTTTGTCCGGCAATGTCATACGCTGTACCATGAGCCGGAGAAGTACGCACAATAGACAATCCTGCCGTATAATTAACGCCATTGTCCATTGCCAATGCCTTGAACGGAGCCAAACCCTGGTCGTGATACATTGCTAAAACGCCATCGAAACGCTCATACATACGTGAACCAAAGAAGCCATCAACAGCATAAGGACCAAAAGACATTATGCCTTTACTTTCTGCCTCCTGCATAGCCGGCACAATGATTGTCTCTTCTTCACTTCCCAACAGACCGGCATCACCGGCGTGTGGATTTAACGCCAACACAGCAATACGAGGTTTTACAATACCAAAATCCTTTTTCAACGAGTGATTGAAAATGCGTAATTTATTGATGATATCCTCCTTACGAATGGAAGAAGCTATCTGAGACACCGGTATATGTCCTGTCACCAAGGCTACACGCAGACGGTCGTTCAACAAAATCATCAATGCCTTTCTTCCCTGTTCAGCGAAATGCTGTTCAAGATATTCGGTATGTCCAGGAAAGTGAAAATCCTCGTTCTGAATATTGTGCTTGTTAATCGGAGCTGTAAGCAACACATCAATAGCACCACGCTTCAAATCGGCCACGGCTGCTTCCAAAGATTTGTAAGCCGCATCTCCAGCAGCAGGCGTTGACTGTGATAGTTCCACCTTTACATCGTCATTGATACAGTTGATAATATTGACACGATTCAGCCCGGCCTCTTCTGCCTGAGTAATGATGTTCATATTCATAGCAGGCAAGTCCAATGCCTTACGGTGATAAGCAGCTACCTTTGAAGAACCATAAATCACAGGAGTACATAATTCTGTCATACGTGCATCAGCAAATGTCTTCAAAATCACCTCGTATCCAATACCATTTATATCTCCATGGGTTATACCCACTTTTATCAATCGTTCCTCCATCTTTTGTCTGTTTAGTTCTTTTCTTCTTTCTTCTTCTGATCGCCTGAAGCAGACGCTGCAACTTCAGCAGGCAACTTCAATGTATATAAAGCAGCCTCGATACGACGTATAAAATTGCGTTTGTCTGTCTCAGGAGCATACACAAAACCTTCAACAACCACAATGCGATTGTTCTGTTCATCCAAACGTACATGAGCGACAAACGGTCCGCCCATCATATCGCCTTCCAGCTTCCATAATCCACGCAAAACACCACAATACTGACCATCCACAGTAATTGGCTTATACGTAATTTCAGCACGTGTTTCTGTGGCCATATACGAATTCGGGAAAGCACCCGGCAAGTTTTCACGCATCACTGAATCACGCTTAGCTACTAAATAGTCTAATGTAAATGTATTAACATCGACATAGGGGAATGTATAAACCACCACATCCGTACGTCCTGTATTGGCATGATTAGAGGCCCAGAAGAAATTCGTGGTATCTCTGAAATAGGTCATATTGGCCGGAACCTTCAGCTCGATACCAAAATCCTTTTTCACGTTATCCATAACGACCGTACTATATTCCTTTTTAAGCAATGTGATGGTACGGGCAAATTCTTCCTTGACAAAAAGATCAGATAATACATTCTGATTTTCTTGCAAATAAGTAACGATGGCCTCATTATCAGGAGCAGAAAGTCTCAATACATATTGATTCTTAGCCCACAAGTCTTTCTCAAAACTGAGAGACACTTTTGTATAAGCAGTTGGATCCACCTTTACAATCAAAATATTACGCACAAACTTCAAAAGCCCGTTAAAGTCTTTCGGCTGCACATAAGAAATTTTCAAAGATGGCTCAGACTGAGGTAATCCCGGAATATCTGAAGCCAAATCGGAACGCAAAGCACTACCCAGCTCACTTTCCCAAGAAGCCTGGTCAACAACAGTAACCACTTCGTAAGCCAAACCGGTTGCCTGGGTCATAACCGGACCTGATGAGCAGGAAGATAGCATCCACAAAAACAGTAAAATGCTAAAAAACAATGATTGTGTTTTCATATTATATGCTTTTTATTAATTCGTACAAATATAAACTATTTCATCGGTAACTCCTATTGGGCAGAATCCTTTTTAGCAGACTTTGCCGTTGACAACATACCACAAGCTGCAAAAATATCTTCACCGCGAGAAGCACGAATTGTACAAGTAACACCTTTTTCCAGCAAGATATTCTGGAAAGCCTCCATACGACTCATATCCGAAGTCTCTAAAGGCACATTGGGAATCGCATGAAAACGAATCAAGTTAACACGACAGGGAATGCCCTTCACTAAGCCGGCCAAAGCCTTGGCATGCTGCAAGCTATCATTCAAGTTCTTGAAGACAATATACTCAAAAGACACTCGGCGCTGGTGAGTAAAGTCATACTGACGAATCAAATCCAACACATCATGTATAGGAAAGGCCTTTTCAACAGGCATCAACGTCAATCGCTCTGCAGGATAAGGAGAATGCAGACTGACCGCCAAATGACAGTCGCTCTCATCCAAAAAGCGTTTCAACCCCTTCATCACACCAACGGTAGAGACCGTTATACGCTTGGGGCTCCATCCATAGCCATATGAAGAGGTAAGAATTTCCAACACCTTAAACACTTCTGTTGTATTATCAAGAGGCTCACCCATTCCCATAAAAACGATATTGGTAAGCATGTCATGCTCGGGCAAAGACTGAATTTGATTCAAAATCTGATTAGCAGTAAGACTGGCCGTAAAACCCTGCTTGCCGGTCATACAAAAGAGACAATTCATCTTACATCCCACCTGAGAAGAGACGCACAATGTAGCACGGTCTTCTGTCGGAATATAGACCGACTCTACGTAACGGCCTTCGCCTGCCCCATACAAGTATTTAATAGTCCCATCAACCGATTTCATATAATCGACCGGAGGAACAGCTCCTACTTCATAATGTTCTTCGAGCCAATTACGTTTCACTGCTGAGATATTGGTCATATCAGCAATACGAGTTACACGTTTCTTATAGAGCCAATCGGCCAATTGCTTGGCAGCATACCCAGGCAATCCGGCTTCTGCTGCAACCGCCTTTAACTCATCCAAAGTCAGACCTAATAATTGTTTCTTGTTTCCCATTATAATCTAGTATTCTTATACTATGCAAATTTACACAAAATCTGCAAGCAATCTGTATGATATTGCAGAAACAGAAAGACAAAACTGCTTGTTACCCGTTCAACTCAATTCGGTCATTAGATTACGATTCTTGTTAGTACTTGTTTTGAGTAGATTGCAATGGCTGCGTTGAAGGCATAGCGGGCTATGTCGAAATGCAGGCGGAAGCAAGATGCCGAAAGAAGTGCTGACAAGAGTTGGAAAGAATAGAAATATTCAGCTGTTTTACTTTTTCGCTCTAATGACCGATTTGGGTTCAAAGACAAATCACAAGCGATTTGAGCAATCTCATCCTCTGTGACTTGATTTTACTGATTCTTACAAACCTTGAAAGCAGTGTGTCATAATTGCAAACTGCTGCGTTGCTTTCGAAATTCGACCTCAGTGCCTCGCATTTTGCTAATTCTTACAAACCTTGAAGAGGCTGCATCAAAATAGTTAAATTTTGACACAGCCTCTTCGACTTTTCCTATCTGTATATATTTAGAAATACAGTGTGCTCAATATTAATAGAAACGAATGCGGTTATCTTCCACGTCAGCACGATCGATCAACTGCTGAATAACCTGATACTGGAAGCGATAAGCATTTGTAGCATTCAACATACGAATTTCGTCTGCTTCGTTGTAAGTCTTATTTTCCTTATTCTTAGCATAAGACTTGAATACATAAACACCATTGTTACCCTTAACCGGTGCACTTACCTGATCAACAGGAGTCAAAGATACCATTGCATTCATCTTAGGTTCAACGCCCATACCAGCGATACGACGTGTAGCGAAGTTTACGAACTTAACAGAATCTACAAAAGAGTTCATTGCCTCGGCATAAGCTTCAACAGTAGTCAGATTCTTAGCAGCCAAATCAGCAGCAATCTTGTCGCCCTTCTTCTGTGCTACCAATTCAGACTTCAATGCAGCAGAAACCATATCCAACGGACGATAACCCTTCGGCAATTCATTCTGAACAGCAGCAATCACAAACTTATCATCACATTCGAAGATTTCAGAGATAGCACCCTTCTTATTCTGGAATGCCCAACGAACCACCTGACGTGAGTTCTTCATTGAACCCAACATTTGATCAGCAGCAGTAACAGTTGCATTAGAAATCAAGTTGTAACCAGCTTCTTTTGCATTAGCTTCCAACTTCTCGATTGTATTGTTCTGAGAGATGAACTGGTTCAATTCATTATAGATATTGCTATAAGTCTTTGAACTAGGAGATACTGTCATGTCAATATCAGCCACTTTATACTTAACAACATTGGCAGTCTTTTCTGTTACCTTAACCAAGTGAGTACCATACATAGACTTAACAACTACTACCTGATTCAACGGAGTTGAGAACACAGCATTCTTGAACTCTTCGTTCACACCACGCAAAGCAGTAGCTTCAGTAAACCAACCAAGTTCGCCACCTTTTTCAGCAGCCTGATCTACAGAATGTTCCTTTGCCAATTCTGCAAAGTTTGCACCACCCTTCAATGCGCCCATCAAGCTATCTGCCAAAGCCTTAGTATCAGCTTCAGATTTACCAGCCAACATAATGTGACTTACCTTCACTGAGTCAGGAGCCTGAGTCTTATCAACCAACTTAAACAATCTGTACTTGCCATTATCAAAAGTCGGACCATAAATAGCACCCACTTCAGCAGAAGTAGCGAACTGCTTCAATTCAGGATCAAAAGCATTTTCTGTGAAGAAAACATCCATATAAGGGATTTCAGAGTTTTCATTTACCACATCAGCAATATGAGTAGTTGTAGTCAACTCATTCTTGATAGCATCCATATCTGCCTCAGCATTCTTATAGTCATCCTGGCTCGGACGGATATCTACAGCTAAATACTGCAACACCTTACTTTCGTCCTGCTTGAATGCCTCTTTACGCTGGTTGTAAAGCTTTTCAATTTCAGACTTGCTAACTTCGATTGTAGAATCAGGGATAGAAGCATAAGACTGCATAGCATATACAAGGTCTGCGCTCTCGGCAGCTCCATCAAAAGCATCCTTTGCCTGTAAAGCATTTGCAGTAACTGCCTTGCTCAACAAAGTTGTATATTTCTGTTCCAAACGCTGACGCTTGATATTCTTTTCCCAAAACAGCCAAAAATTCTTAGCCTTCAACAACTGTGCCTGTTGTTCTGCAGGATAAGAAGCCATATTATCAACATCAATAGACTTCAAGAAACGCAACAAAGCACCTTTATCGAACTGACCTGTTTCCGGATTGTTGAAGATCTGCATCTGCTGAATCAGCGGAGAGATATTTTCACCCTGAACCATGTCAAACAGTTCTTCCGGACATACTGTCATACCAATCTCTTCTGTAGCCTCGCCCAACACAACATCCTGAACCATTGTGTTAAATACAGACTGACGGATCTGATTCATGTACTCTTCAGGCAAGCTGTTTGAGCCGGTCTGCATCTTGTACATTTCAGACATCTCATCTACACGAGCCTGATAATCTTGAATCTTAATTACTTCTCCGTCAACAACAGCAACCTTTTCCTGAGATTGTCTGAAATAAGTAGAACCGGAATTCAAAAAGTCACCGATAATAAAAGCGAATAGCGCCAGACCTACCACTAATACAAGTAGTCCAGCTTTGCTTCTAATTTTTTCTAGCGTAGCCATTTATCTTTATTATTTTTTTAAGTTTATTATTTCACATTTAAGGGCACGAAGATACAAAAAAAAGGATTTGCCACATCATTTATATCTTTTTTTTTATCAATCACCCACTTTCAAGCGCACTAATTCGATTTTTGTCGCTGTTACTTTCAGTATTTTGAAGGTAAATTTACCAATGACAACTGTTTCGTTCAGCTTGGGAAACTTCTGATAATTGTGCAAAATCAGACCAGCAATGGTTACATAATCATCAGACTCCGGAAGCTCCAAGGCAAACATCTCGTTCAATGTGTCTATCTCCATTCGACCGGACAATAGATACTCATTCTCTGCTACCTGCTTGGCCACATGAGATCGGGTGTCATGCTCGTCTTCAATTTCACCGAAAATCTCCTCCACCAAATCTTCCAACGTAACAATGCCGGATGTACCTCCGAACTCATCAACAACAACGGCCAACGTCTTCTTGTCTTGCATCAAAAGTTTCATCAGTTTATTAGCTGCCATTGTCTCCGGCACGATAGGAACACTCTTAATGGCCTGCTTCCAGTCTTTAGGATTCTTGAACAATTCAGAAGAGTGGATATAGCCAATAATATCATCAATATTGTCTTTATAAACCAATATCTTGGACAGACCAGTCTCAATAAACTTTGAGCGCAACTCTTCAACAGTTGCCTCTGTATCACAAGCGACCACCTCGGTACGAGGCACGATACAGTCTCGAAGACGTACATTTGAGAAATCCAAAGCATTTTGGAATATTTTCACCTCGGTGTCCATGTCTGAATTCTGAGGTGCATCTTCAATACTCTGCTGAATAAAATAGTCCAAATCGACCTTGCCCAATGCCTGATCGGTATTACTATTCAGATTCTTCACTCCACCCAATTTCAAAATCACAAAAGACAAGAGTGATGAAAACTTTGATATTGGATATAATATAACATATATAATGAGCAGAGGAACTGCAAATAAATTCAATGACAAATTAGGATTCAACTTAAAGATCGTCTTCGGAATAAACTCGCCGACAAACAGGATCAGCAGAGTCGAAAGAATAGATTGAATAAACACAATCAATGCCTCATTGCTAACCACCTGAGCGATCAAAGGCTCCAAAATGATGGCCATCTGTAAACCATAGACAACCAATGCAATGTTATTTCCTACCAACATGGTAGAAATAAAGAGATTGGGATTATGATAAAAAACCCCCAATATTTTACTTGAAAAACTCTTGTTCTTCTTATCCAGCTCATAGCGCAATTTATTCGAAGAAATAAATGCGATCTCCATCCCTGAAAAGAATGCAGAGAATGTCAATGATATTAATATATAAGTTAATGTATTCACTCCTTACTGTTCTTAACTATATCAAACTCCGCTGCGTCATGCTCTACCGCAACAACATCAGCAGAAGTCGTATCCCTTGAAGATTCACTTACAGGGAAAATTCCTTGCGAATTAAATATCTTATACTGAGTCATATTCTGGTTCGACTCAAAACCAACACCGGTAATCACCTTATCTTCCTGCTCTATCCGCATATACTTATCGGAATAGATCTTCTCCTCTTTTTGATTCCAGAAAAGCTCTTCTGTCTCAAAATATTCTCCCTGCAGACTCTTGATCTCTACATTACCGACCAATCGCCACAATCCTTTCACATCGAAATAATAGGCAGTATCGGCCTTGATGCTTGCCTCAGTCCGAAACAAAGTATCAAACTTTTCCACATAAACCCCTTCCGGAAAATACCAATAAGGATCTGTAGCCTTGCTATAGACAAACCACTCTTTCGCATTCAAGCGATAACGCGTAACGCCAGAATCAGATATCAACGACGACACTTCGGTTGCCTTCATGGTATAGGTATGCTCAGGATCAAAAGCAACCTCAACAATATCTTTAGTCTCTTGGCTACATGAGAGAGTAAACAAAAGGAGCATAACAACTCCTCCAATAGTAGTTGTTATGCCCATATATCTCGTTTTACTAAGAAAACGTCTATTACACATACTTGTTATCTAACAGTTGTACGTTCACCGATCCAACCACCAATAGTCAATGGTTTACCCTTTTCCAATTCAGGGTGCATAAAGACTTCTTCAGTAGATGGCAAGTGTGCACGGTAAGCTCCAATCAAAGTATTAGCCTCTTCTGCAACAGTTGAATCCACCTGTTTTGCCTTTTCAAACTTATCGATAGCTGCATAATAAACGGTTTTTACCAATACAGCGTCACCCGGATATACAGACTTTGCAGTAGCAGCATACATCTTACCAATCAACAAGTAAGCAGAACCATAGTTTGGATTAGCTTCCAAAGCCTTGTTACAATACTGTCTAGCCTTTGAATAGCTACTCTGTTCAAACATCAACAAAGCAACCATATAGTAGTCATCAGCCTTAGCAGCTACTTCTGTTTCCAAGTTAGCAGCTTCTTCAAAATATTTAACAGCAACATCGTAGTTCTTAGTCTTTACAGCCTGTTTTCCCAAACCGATAGCAGCTTCTGCACTTGGTTCTTTCTGATAAGCATAACCGGATGCTACGAAATAAGCTTCAATATCCTGACAACGTACACGTTTCAACAAAGAGATAACATCTTTCAAATAATTCAGATTATCCTTGTTCTCTTCTACTTTCTGAGCATACATATTCTGCAATGTCTCACAATCAGCGGCACCACTGTTTGCAAAAGCATTATCAATACTTGCTTTATAAGTGGACAAAGCATTTATTTCTTTCTGATTGTTTGCAGCTTCTGCAGCCTTCAGCTGAGCATCCAGGATAGCTGAAGATTTCAGATAATCCTGAATATACTGTTCCTTCATGTTAGGATCTGCCAACATTTTCTGCAAAGAGGCAAATGAGAAAAGAGATGTAGCCAAAGCTTCCGTTTTTTCACCGAATTCATCTATAACCTCTTTCAACCAGCCATACAGCAAATTATAGTCGGCCTTATCGCCAGAATACTGTACATAATCCTGAGCCTTACGGGCAACAATCCAGTCTTTACCGTACTTTCTGTCGTTGCCAAAATATTTAACACGCTTGTCATAAACGGTCATCAAATTGTTAATCAGCTCTGCTTTCTTTGCAGCATCTTTTTCATTAGCAATCTGCCAACCAACAATTTTCACACCATATAAATAGATATCCTTTGTTGCAGCTGGACATTCATCATACGCAATTTTCCAAAACTCATAAGCATCTTTAAAGTTTCCAGCTTTTGCATAAGGAGTAAACAAACTGATATTAGTAATACAACGAACGCTGTCTTCACCCGAGCCGAATCTCGTACCATTATCTACTCCCTTCTGAGCATATGCTCCAAATGCTCCCATAGAGCATCCGGCAGCAAGCAATAAAACATTCTTGATCTTCATATCTTTTTTCTTATTAAAGTTAACTAATTTATTAATCGACCTTTCTCTTAAAGAACCACAGTTCATTAAACGTATAATTCACAGTAAAACGGAAGTATTGTTCATTAATCATAGAACGATGTTCCGGGTGAACCTTAACGTATTCAAAAGAGACATTCATAAATGAACGATTATCAATCAACGGCAAGCCCAAACCTATACTTGCACCATATTCATTATATCCATATCGATTATAACTGTTTCCATCCTTCATATTGACATTCAAGTAGGAATTACTGTAATGTCCACCGGCACGATAACGGACACGGCTGAAGAAAGAGCGAGCGATATAATTCGGAATAAATTCCAAACCTGCACCCACACGAACCCGATTCTTGAAGTTATCTTTTTCGCCAAAATACTGGCAGTTTTTCCAATCTTCAAAAAGGAAGTCTGCTGCAACAGTCAATCTGTTTTCCTTCACATAAGAGGCTCCGAATCCAAAAGAATTGGGAATATCACTACGCTGACCCAAAACGGTATCTGTCTCTAATGACATATTATACTTATTGGAGCCGATGCCTGATATATTGTATGATTTAGCATGCAACTGTTGTCCGGGCGAGAATGTTACTCCCACCGTTACAGATTCATCCTTGCTCAACGGATGTGTATATTGTACGCCAAAATTCATCTTAAAGTCGCGAACCTCTAAACGCTTATACTGCGTCACATTATTTGTCCCGCTAGACGAATTAAGGAATGTCAAGTTTCGCTCATGGGTAATATTACCAAATAAGAAACTAAAATTGGCACCGACTGAAAGACGCTTCTTCCATAAATCGAAAGAGATACCTCCATAGGCATCACTCAAGCTACCTGAACCTACGAATGTTTCAGAATAGGGCGAATCCACATTGGAATAGACCTTACCAAATTCATAACCTACATGAGAATAAGGCAACACTCCCAAACTTACAGCCAAACGACGTGTAATAGGGAACTGCATTGCTATATACTCCACATTACCATTTACATTTTTACGGTTGTTGACTCCATCCGTAAACCAAGAGACCTGTCCTGATACACCCAGATCAAAAAGGAAAGTCAATGAATCCATACAGCTATATGAAGCCGGATTCATTGGATTGATCTGTTTTGAAGAACGGAGACCTACACCAACACCACCCATTGCTCGACCTGCTCCAAAAGAACGATCTGCCAACTCGCCATAACCAAACCGCGTATAGGGCGAATTGGTGTTATTTTGTGCAATCAAAGTCAATTGTGTAAATATAAGAATACTTATAAATACGACTTTATTAATTCTCAACATTATACTCTAAGATTCTATTTAATCCTGTCAACACTAAATTAATATCTGCAAAGATGGAATTTTTTAATCG
This sequence comes from uncultured Parabacteroides sp., assembly GCA_934725305.1. Lineage (GTDB taxonomy): Bacteria > Bacteroidota > Bacteroidia > Bacteroidales > Tannerellaceae > Parabacteroides. The sequence continues at coordinate 36,362 of CAKVBA010000024.1, forward strand.
GCTTTCAAAATAAAACGAATGACCGCCCGTTAAAAAAACCAAAAGATCCGGATATTTTTCCTTTAGCTCATCTATGCATCCATCCATCTCCCAAACGATACCACGCACTACTCCCGCCTGGATAGCCGTCTTTGTACTGGAGCCTACCAGTTGAATTTCATCTTCTTCAGTAACAAGCGGAAGCTTTTTTGTAAAGGCATTCAATGCCCTAAAGCGGGTAGTCATGCCCGGAGAGATGTTTCCGCCTTTATAAATACCTCCGGCTTCAACCACCTCGTAGGTTATAGCTGTTCCTGCATCAATCACCAGCAGGTTGCGCTCAGGTTGCAGACAAGTGGCTCCTACAACAGCTGCCAACCGATCACATCCCAACGTCTCTGGGGTTTCATAACAAACCTGTATGGGCAAAGATAGCTGTTCGTCAAAAAACAGAAAATGCTTCAACCTACCCTTTAAATAAGCAACCAACTCTTCATCAGCCTCTGTCACAGTAGAAAATATACCATTTTCAAGTGCATATTCTTCAAACAAAGGAGCTATTTCTTCTATGCCCAAATGTTTGAAAAACAAGTAATTTTCCAGCTTGCCGTCTTTATAGACAGCAACCTTTGACGAGGTATTCCCTTGTTCAATGATCAGATTCACTCTTGTTTGATATTTTCTGCAAAGAAACAAAATAAAGATGAGAATTAAATCATATAGCCTTATTTTCTTTCCAAAACGATGTTTTTTCCTATCTATTCTACTAACTCGTTGGCGGAATTAACTTTGCTTTTGTTCAACGATTCCCATCGTCTTTCTTCTTTATAACGGCTCCGCTTATGGAATAGTCCGGCGGTGTATCATCATTACAAACCATTGCGCTGCTTTCAGAATCCAACCTCAGTCATCAACACGAGAAGCTCTTGTCGGCCTCATTCTCGCGCCACAGCAGAAGTGCTATTCGAATGTTATTCGAACGGTGTTCGAACGCCGTTAAAAAAAAGAAGCCGACCTTTTTCCAAAAAGGATGCGCCCTTTTTCCGAAAAGATGCCGAGCTTTCCAAAAGCTATATGCGCAACTCTACTTCTCCGCTGTCAGTTCAAACCGCACAAAGCTGAGCACATCATCGCTGAACTGGGGATTCAGATAGTGACTGTCTGATATGTAAAGACCATCTTCCAATATGATCATGCCTTTTGCACTATAGGTATAATCGGGGAAAAGCGTCTCTCCTATTTTGTTGAACTCCTTATCCAGGATGATGGTGGAGAAATTCTTCCGACCATAGGCAAGTAGTTCAAACGGACGGACCTCTTTCTCTATCGTGGTTCGAGGATAAAGATACATCGTGCGGCCTATCACCTCAGCCGGTTGTAAATAGGCACTTGAAAAACCATAACGAGATAATTCCTCGTTTGTCGCATCTTTATCATACGAATATTTGGCATGCAAAAAGCCGTTTTTATCCGACAGAGAAATCTCCTTTACATCCCTATTGGGCAGATAGATACTATCTAAATTATGGATATAGTAACCTTCAGCCAACCCTACTCCATGATTTCCCTCCACCGGAAAATCCACTTTGTATTCAAAGGACTCTGTGTCGATGTCATAAAACAGAAGCGTATTGGAAGCTCTATTCTTAAAAGTAAAATAGTTTTTCCCGGTTTTATCTCGATAAACAGCATAGCTATACATTTCATTTTTGGTGTCTGCATCCAACGCAAACGTCAGCTTTTTATCGGTCTTTGTCAACGAATATTTCTTTACAGTCTCTTTCCCGCTACAGCCATCAAGAGGAGCAGCAACATACATGGGAGCAGTTTGATGATCGGTTTCATAATAAAAACTGTTTTAAAGGTTATCTTCTTTTCTTAATACTCTAAATATGATACTTCCATTCTTTCTATATTGTGTTATTATACTCTTCACCTACTTTTGTGTTCATCTAAATTGACGAAACTTGTGTAACAATGCCTTTTGAAGCCTATCTCTTCTTTATATGTAATAATTGTAATGTGATATTACAATCGCTCTCAGAAGGATCGAGCATCCTGCACCAGGTGGAGTCGTTCAGATAAAACACCGATTCTTGAGAAGATTGAACAGAGTCTATATCATTGACCAATCGGTCAGAAACCAAAGGTGTTTGAGATCCTTGGGTAAACAAGACCCACTTAAACAAATGCTCTCCAAACGTATAATAGGTAAACAACCGATAAATGGGTGACACGCTGAAATTAGCCATCATTGCATGACCTTGTAACTCTTGAAAAGAGGGCTCGCTTTTCCTCTTTAACTCCGCAGGAAAAGCCTGCTTCAAGTTGAACCGACTTAACACGATAGCGGTATCACAATCTACCTCATAAAGCACATCCCAATTTCTATCGTAATAACAGATCCGGTCCGACAAATGGTTATATTGAGTAAACAGAAATTCAAACTCATAATCTTTAGGAACATGAGACAACAGCTCTTTGGTTATCCGATTAAGACTGTCCGTGCGCCAAACGCCATAGGGCATCTCTCTTCTGTAAGATGGCATGATGAAAAGATAGTCATTGCTACCAAGTACTGCAAAATCACGGACAATATTGGCGACCTTCACACTGCCGGAATAGATTCCTTCATAATTGTATTTGAGAATCTTTCCCATATTTCCATCATAAATACAGATCTGTTGAGCTTCACGATCCACAGAAAAGGAATGAATCCGAGTGAACTCATGGGCTCCATTTCCATAGTAGTTGAGCTGTTTCAGAAAATAACCCTTACGATCGAATAATAAGACACCGGCACGCTGATTGTCTTTTACAAAGAAACGATCATCCACCTGATAGATTCGATCTATACCGGACATGATGCAAGTGTCTTTGGTATCAAGCGTTACATAACTAACTGAATCCGCAAATTGAGAATAATAAATGGATGGGATACTCTTTTCCAGATCAATTACATAGCAATCATCCTCTTTCGAATCAGTACAAGCACTAAAAATAAGAATAGGAAATAATAATATAAGACTAAACTGCTTCATATCTCAACTGTTTCTTTTAGAAGGAATGTGTACGAAATTGTATGTAAAACCTCGCACACTGTATTCCTGATTTAACATGCCTGATGAGTGCCACTACATATTTATAGTAAGCATCTCTTTCACAACAAGTCCGATAAGGACCATAAACAGTTTTAAATCCTTGCCAATCAGGACCTGCAGGATTGGCTGCCAACGCTTCCACGTTTTCAGTCAACAAAGCTGGGGATTCAGTCACAAAGAAAATCCACCAAAATCGGATTGTCATCAGGTTGCACCTGGATCTGATGGCCCGCAGCATCCACCAATGCCACACCACTCTCTTGCAGTTGATCGGGTTGCAGATAAAGCAACAGACTGGATTCACTGTCACC
>CAKVBA010000025.1 GCA_934725305.1 uncultured Parabacteroides sp.
CTACGTTGGTACCGATTGGAGCGCTGAGATGGTACCGATTCCTCCGCTATGATGGTACCGTTTCGCCGATACTATCAAGTTTCACGGGACAATCTTTGAAATAATAATTCGTAATTGTCCGTTATTGTTATTTGCTCTATTGTATCCTGCTGTTCTAAGTTAGACAGATTTTCTTGCTTACTTGACTGATTGTTACAACTAAGTAGACATAACCCAAGTAAGAGCATGTAGTATCTAATAGTCATATTATTATGTATTTTAGAACTCAGAGGCTTTAAAAAGGTTTATCAGGGAATTGTTTGATAACATTCCTAATTATTGCATCTTGCTTATACTCTGAAAGAGTTTGATAAGAAATGAATAAATCTGTACCATCTGACAAAGGTTTTATTTTCAAGTAAGAGTAATAAGAAATCTCTCCTTTTTTTGCATCACCTGAAAGTACGAAAATTGAATCAGTCATTATCAATTCATCTATCATGATTCCAGCCTCAATCAAACTGTTTTTCATATTTTTATTACCTTTCCATATTTCTTCATCACGTGATGCAACCCATGTTTTTATTTCTGCGTTGTCAGAGATTAAATTCATGCTTGAATGATCTTCTGGTATCTTTAAAGTAAAAGAATCAGGAACGACTAAATAAGTATCCCATTTCGTATCGTAAAAGAAGCAGATGGAATCTTTTCGTAAGATACCTTTTTCAGCATCAACAACCTGAATGGTGGAATCGTTGAAAAACTCTTTTACGAATTGTAGTATCTCATTATTTTCTTCTCGTTCTATAATCCTATCAACAGCTATATTTATTACTTTTTCTTCTGTTGTTTTTGCCTGTTGATATTTTTTATAAAAGAAAAAAGATATGATAATGGTTGTGAGTAAAATACTTGTTGTCAATAATTTCTTTTTCATGTTTCTTCCTATGTTATTTACTAAATGAAGTCTCTATAATTTCTTTTACCACATTCCCAGCCATTACACCACCAGACGGATAACCTTGTTTCGGATTGAAAACTGACAAGTTCTGGATATCGACAGCTACAAAACTATCCCAAAATTAGCCTTGTTTTTTTCTTTATCTACATATTTCACTTTAACAGTAATAATATCTCCCACTCTAAAATCTTGAATACTCTTCATACTTTTGCTAATTTCTGTTTTATGTACGAGTCCAACTTCATGGCCTTTTACCTTCACAAATAAACCAAAGGGTTTAATATTTATAATTGTACCTGCATGTTTTTCTCCTACAATAAAAGGAATAACTTCTAATGTAAATCTTAATTTATTATTATCCAAAGAAATTACCTGTACATTAATAGTATCTCCAATTTTAAAATCTCTAATATTCCATCCTTTTTTGCGTATTTCTGTAATATGTAATAATCCTGTGGTATAATTTTTAATTTTTACAATTAATCCAAAAGATAGAATATCTGTAATTACACCTTCGTGTTTTTCCCCTAAAGAAATCTTAGATGCTAAAAGGATAGTTTTCCAAAACATTCCTTTTCTCCCTCTAATCATTTCCTTGAAAGAATCTTTTCTGAGTTTTGTATTCTCATCTTTAAATTTTACAATCTCATCATATTCGAAAGGAATAATCACACCACCAGATTTATCCAAAATTCCCCATTTATAATTTTTACGAACTTTTAAATATCCATCTTCAAATTCTTCAATATCATTGAATTCGAAAGGAATAATCACATCACCGGATTTATCCAAAATTCCCCATTTAACATCATCAAAATAACCGTGTCCTTTTGCTGCTTTAATTGTTTCTTCAGTAAAAGGTATCAGCTCATTGTATTCAAAAGGAATAATAATATTCCCTTGTATATCTAATATTCCCCATTTCCCTTTTAACGCCATTATATAATCATCATTAAAACTATTAATATCATTGAATTCAAATGAGGATATAGCCTTGTTTTCGATGTTTAGAATAGCCCATTTATCAAATCTTCTACCTTTTTTTAGCCCATTCGAAAGTGTAGAAATGTTAGAAATAATGTAATTCCAGTCAGAGTCAATCTCTTCCCACAAAGAATCTTTTCTGAGTTTTGTATTCTCATCTTTAAATTTTACAATCTCATCATATTCGAAAGGAATAATCACACCACCAGATTTATCCAAAATTCCCCATTTAACATTATGAAAATAACCGTGTTCTTTTGCTGCTTTAATTGTTTCTTCAGTAAAAGGTATCAGCTCATTGTATTCAAAAGGAATAATAATATTCCCTTGTATATCTAATATTCCCCATTTCCCTTTTAACGCCATTATATAATCATCATTAAAACTATTAATATCATTGAATTCAAATGAGGATATAGCCTTGTTTTCGATGTTTAGAATAGCCCATTTATCAAATCTTCTACCTTTTTTTAGCCCATTCGAAAGTGTAGAAATGTTAGAAATAATGTAATTCCAGTCAGAGTCAATCTCTTCCCACAAAGAATCTTTTCTGAGTTTTGTATTCTCATCTTTAAATTTTACAATCTCATCATATTCGAAAGGAATAATCACACCACCAGATTTATCCAAAATTCCCCATTTAACATCATCAAAATAACCGTGTCCTTTTGCTGCTTTAATCGTTTCTTCAGTAAAAGGTATCAGCTTATTGTATTCAAAAGGAATAATAATATTCCCTTGTATGTCTAATATTCCCCATTTATGATTTTTATTAACTTTTAAATACCCATCTTCAAATATTTCAAGTTCAATATATTCAAAGGGAATGGTAGAATTTCCCTGGTAGTCAAGAGTTCCCCAACATTTTTGTCTGTTACAAGCAATCACACATTCATTTGTAAGCTTCATATCTGAGTATTGAAATGGTATTATCTTTTTTCCTAATAAGTCAATACATCCCCATGAAGCTATTTTCACACAGGCTAATCCATTCTTATAGTTTTGTATCTCTCTGTATTTAGGTTTCACTGTCATGAAGTTTCCTATTTTAAAGCCCCATAAATTTTCACTATTTTGAAATGCTTCGGGCGACATATCTCCATTTAATACTTTTTTATAGAGTTCTTTAAATTGTTCTATTTTTTCTTTTTTTCTTTTATTGACTCTAAGTCTCTTTCTTTGACTTCTTGTTCTTGTTTTCGAATTGCAATGTCATCAAATATTTTATCCCTTCTTTTATTTATTTCACTTTCCCACTGGTCATATTTTTGTTTATCATTATCACTTAGCAGGTTATAAAAATCTTTTTCTGAGTCATAGTAGTATAACTCTTTGGATTCTTCATCCCATAATAATTCATTAAATGATACAAGTTTATGATACCAGCTAATCCTAATGGATCTTTCATTGTCTAAATATGGCTTTTGCCACCAACAATTAAGCATTAGCTTATTTTGTTTTCTTGATTCTTCCTGGGCGAATTTATAGTTTTTTGGGAATCTTAATTTATCGTCATTTTCATAATACTTTTCGTTGTCAAAAATAAAAACGTTTCTTTTTCTTGTGTAATAAATATCTTTTTCATACATAGATTGATTCAAAACAGAAAAGTATGGGAATAACCAAATTAAATAGTGTCTTTGGATTCGGTAAAATGAATTTCTTTCTAGAATAACACCTGCAGGAGTTTTAAATAATTGAAATTCAAATACTATATTTTCCCCACTGTAATATTTCGAAATTACATCGGGCTTTCTTCCTCTGTCCATTAATGAGCTATCTCTTACTAATATTTTTTGGTGGATCTCAGAAAACAATTTGTCATGTTCAAGAATCTCTATTAATTGTTTTATAATATCTTTATGTAGTTCACTTTCTTTAATAAAAGAAGTAAAATTAAAATCGAAAGTTTTTTTTGATTCATTCTCAGTTTTAAAGGGACATGGAGTATTGTTATTTCCCTTAAAGTGGCTGAAGAACCATGTTTCTTGTTGGTAATTGTTAAATTTTCGATGCTTCAATTGTACAGGTTCATGGCAAAAAGCACATTTATATTTGTATATTTTACTCTTTTGAGCAAGTAGTAGAGTGTGGCGTATTTGAAAGGACTCTTTTTCTTGAGAATTATATAGGATATCCTTGGCATTAATTATTTCCTTTGTGTCTACATCCAACAGATGCTTGATTGTTAAATTTGCTTCATATTCATTATCGTTTTTATTTTGCAAAAAGTCTATACTAATTAATTGCTTTTCATCCATATGATTTAATTTTTAAATTCCTCTATTTTATTCGGAGAGATTAATAAATTTTAGTATTACAGCTCGTTATTAAGTGTTTGTATACTTTCAATAACACCTTTCGTTAAATATGTCCTTCTATAGAGGTTCAACGCCATGAACGTGTAGAATTGCCATAAAGTTACGAAAAGTATTTATACATCAACCAAATAAGGGAATGAAAAATCTTTACTTATCCTTGTATTTTTCTTTTTTTCCAGAAAAAGAGGGTCAAGCAGCTATAAAACAGAAGAAAAAGTGCTGCTATAACAGAATATACATTTGGATTCCCAATCATACAAAAAGAGTCAATCAGCCAAATGTACACTATACCAAAATTGAATTGTAGCGAATCTGCCGGAACATAAAATCGTGATCGGTTGATCCTGTAGGTTTTTGTGTAAGATATTCCTTTTTCCTTCTCATATAATAAAGAAATGTATGATCCACAAAACACCCCACACGAAAACCACAGAAGAGATCAATAAAAAAGCAGCTACCCAAAAAAGATAACTGCTTTTCATGAGCCGAAAACGGGACTCGAACCCGTGACCCACGCATTACGAATGCGTTGCTCTACCAACTGAGCCATTTCGGCAACACTTTTATAACAAGGGTCCAAATATAGAAACTTTATTCCATATCTGGAAGTAGTTTATCCAAAAAATCTTTCAACTCCTCATCCAAGTTCTTCAAGAAAGGATCGTCCAAACGAAGCAAATCTTCATCGATAAAAAGCAACTCCTCAATGACAACAAAATCCTCATCGGTCAAACTGACAGAGAAGGGCTTCATAAAACAGGGCTTCTCGAAAGCTCCTTTTGTCTGCAAAACGGTCAACACCGCCTTTAAGGTTGCAGCCACACGTTTATTAAACGCATCCTCCTCATCCGCATTATTCACCCAATCAAAAATAACATTCTTCTCTACTAAATTTTCTTCTTCATCGAAAATCTGCAGTTCTCCCGTTTCCCGATCGACCTGTACATATATATCACTAAGGAAACTACCATTCTCTTCTTGCGTCAACTTATCAATAGCCGCAGAAAATAATGCCTCAATGACAGCCTGAATCTTTGCACTGTTTGCGTTCATATCACTCTTTTTATTCTTTAGTTCGAACCGATGGTAAAAGTAATAATATAATTCATAAAAGTCAGTAAGATTCTTCGCCAAATTGTACATTCAGCTTCAAATCTTTCTGAATACGCTCGGTCAAGGCCTCATGATAGAGCTTCAGCAGCTGCGTAACATCATCCTTTTCGCCGGCATACTGCTTAAACAACTCATAGGAACGCTGTGCCCACTCACGTGCTTTATCCAAATGGCCGCTCATCTCTTCGCTCAAAGCCAGATTGGATGCTGCCCGAGCCTTGTCCTTTCCTTTGCTGCGATCATATAACTGCTTCCAACGAGCATTTGCCTTGTCCCATTTATCCGTAGCGGCATAAGCGGCTGCCTCTTTCCACAGAGAACCCATACCGGAAAAATACCAACGTGTCTCATTGATCCAATGAGGCACAAAGTTTGGCGTAGCCTTAGCTCCAATATACTGACCCGCCATACTCAAAGCCTCTTCTGCCGTAGGCAATAGCTCATCAAGCATATTCTCGCCGTTTGCACTCTCTGCCCAAGAGATACTATCGCCCACCACAACGGTAGCCAACGGGCCTTCTTTTCCTAGCAGATAACTTCGCAACACACCGCCCATACGTACATCTACGGTTCCGAGGATTAGTCCTTCGCCCAAACGGTCCACCTCTTTTTTCATCTCAAACAGAAGACGATCCCACGAGATGATAGCATCCGCTCCGTTGGCCTCGCACAGAGCAGTCACCTGTGCCGGCGTCAACTTGGGGTCTGACAGATAAAAGGAGTCGATACGCAAGGGCTGATTATAAAGAAGCACATCATTGAAATAGGCACCTTCGAGTATCGTTTCTCCCAAAGAACGGCCGGCTTCAAACAAGGCACTATCCACCTTGGCCCGACATGTATCTTGCTTCACGCCATACAATGTATAGGTATATCCCTCATCCGACGGCTGAGGTGCGGCATTATTCACAATCAATACCTTACGCACATATTCAGGGAATGTCACTTCTGCCGGATTAAAGGTCTGTATATCTACATAGCTGACCGTGGCGCAAGCTGACAGCAAAAATGTTCCTACCCATATCAGTAACAAACTTCTCATCTTATCCATCTTATTACCTCCTTTTCTGATTAACCCTGTCCTTTCTTTCCTATGCGTCGGTGTGTCATAATTGCAATCAGCTTTGCTGCTTTCGGAAGTCTTTCTCTGCGTCTTGCCCTTCACTAACATCAACGCTATTTTACAAGGCTGCACAAAATAATTATTCTAACACACTCTCTCACCAAACAAAGATACAAGTTTCACGGTTATCCTCTTTATATTCATCTTAAATAAATAAAAAGAGGGTGAATCGCTCATAACGAAACACCCTCATCTTATTCTATCTAAACCACGCACACTACTTCTTCAACGCAGCCATGCTCTCTTCGATCGATTTGATCTTGCTTTCAGCATCGGCCTGCTTTTTACGCTCCATCTCAATCACCTTGGCAGGAGCTTTGCAGACAAAGTTTTCGTTGCTCAGTTTCTTCATCACGGATGCCAAGAAACCTTGCTGATATTTCAACTCTTCTGCCAACTTTGCCAACTCTTCGTCCACATTGACCAATGCGCCTAAAGGAACGGCATATTCAGTTGTACGAACCAGGAAAGGAACAGCTCCTGCTGCCTTTTCTGCTACCTTGTCGATAGACGACAAGTTACACATTTTGGCAATTACACAGTTGAAAGTATCATTGTGTTCGCCCAACACCTGCAAACTCAACGGCTCTTTGTTCGGGATATTCTTCTGCAGACGAACCGTACGGACACCACCGATAATCTCTTTTACAATCTCAAAGTTGTTCAAGAAATCCTCATCAACAGGTGCTACTGCCGGCATCTGTGCAACCATCAGACTTTCACCCTCCTTGCGAGTTTCCAATGCCTGCCACAACTCTTCCGTAATAAACGGCATGAACGGATGAAGCAGACGAAGCAACGCATCGAAGAATCCTAATGTGGCTTCATAAGTAGCCTTGTCAACCGGCTGCTGATAGCCCGGCTTAACCATTTCCAGATACCAAGAAGAGAACTCGTCCCAGAACAGCTTGTAAACAGCCATCAAGGCTTCGCTCAAACGATATTTCTCGAATGAATCATCCACCTCGGCAATTGTCTTGTCCAACTGCATCTTGAACCACTTGATGGCAACAGCTGCCGATTCAGGTTGTTCTGCCGATTCACTGACAGTCCAGCCCTTCACCAAACGGAAGGCATTCCATATCTTGTTGTTGAAGTTACGTCCCTGTTCACACAATGCTTCATCAAAAGGAATATCGTTGCCGGCAGGTGCGGCCAACATCAATCCCATACGCACGCCATCTGCACCGTACTGCTCGATCAGCTTCAATGGATCAGGAGAGTTACCCAACGATTTAGACATCTTACGGCCCAGTTTGTCACGAACGATACCGGTGAAGTAAACATTCTTGAACGGCATCTTTCCTTTATATTCATAGCCTGCCATAATCATACGGGCTACCCAGAAGAAGATGATGTCCGGACCTGTTACCAAGTCGCTTGTCGGATAGTAATAGTTGATCTCTTCATTGTCCGGCTCATTGATACCGTTAAACAAAGAGATAGGCCACAACCAAGAAGAAAACCAAGTATCCAGACAATCTTCGTCCTGACGCAAATCGGCTTCGGTCAAGTTAGCATTACCTGTCTTTTCCTTAGCCAATTCCAAAGCCTTCGCTGCTGTTTCGGCTACGACATAGCCACCTTCCGGAAGGAAGTAAGCCGGAATACGATGACCCCACCACAACTGACGGCTGATACACCAGTCTTTGATGTTCTCCATCCAATAGCGATAGGTGTTCTTGAACTTCGGAGGATAGAACTTGATATCATCCTTCATAACCGGTTCCAAAGCGATCTGAGCCAGGTGTTCCATCTTCAAGAACCACTGCATAGACAACTTCGGCTCGATAGGCACACTGGTACGTTCAGAATAACCCACCTTGTTTTCATAGGCTTCAACCTTTTCCATCAAGCCAGCCTCTTCCAGATCTTTCTCAATCTGTTTACGGACATCGAAACGATCCATACCCACATACAGACCGGCAGCTTCGCTCAATGTTCCATTGTCGTTGAAGATATCAATAGAGGGCAAATTATATTTTTCACCCAACATATAGTCATTCACATCATGAGCCGGAGTCACCTTCAGACAACCTGTACCGAATTCAACATCCACATAGTCGTCTTCGATAACCGGAATCACACGACCCACCAACGGAACAATCACCTTCTTACCCTTCAACCACTGGTTTTTCGGGTCGTTGGGATTGATACACATTGCTGTATCACCCATGATTGTTTCCGGACGTGTTGTAGCAACCACTGCATAACGGCCTTCGGCATCGCCTTCTACTTTATAACGAAGGTAGTAAAGCTTACTGTGCTCTTCTTTATAGATAACCTCTTCGTCCGACAAAGCTGTCAGTGCCTTCGGATCCCAGTTAACCATACGCACACCTCGATAGATCAGGCCCTTGTTGTATAAGTCAACGAACACCTTGATCACACTCTCAGAACGCACTTCGTCCATGGTAAAAGAGGTGCGGTCCCAATCACATGAAGCACCCAGCTTGCGAAGCTGCTTCAAGATGATACCACCATGTTCTTCCTTCCATGCCCAAGCATGTTTCAAGAACTCTTCACGAGTCAGATCGGTCTTCTTTATTCCTTCTTGAGCCAACTTGTTTACCACCTTTGCCTCTGTAGCGATAGAAGCATGGTCTGTACCCGGAACCCAACAAGCATTCTTTCCCATCATGCGAGCACGACGGATCAAAATATCCTGAATAGTATTATTCAACATGTGACCCATGTGCAATACTCCGGTGACGTTTGGCGGCGGAATTACGATTGTATATGGTTCACGACCATCTGGCTTTGATTTAAAAAAGCCATTGTCCAACCAGTACTGATACCACTTCCCCTCAACCTCAGCAGGATTGTACTTACTTGCAATTTCCATGATTTTATACTTTTCTTTATATAGCTCTATTTTTCAAGCCACAAAAATACAAAGAATATTATGGATTGCAAGTCATAATATTCTGAATAAATCTTTATATTCCTATTCATTATTAAGACTATCAACAGGATTCCGACGTGCCACTCGCCAGATTTGCCCAATAATAGAGACAAACGCCACCCATAGAGTGATAAACAGAGCCACCACAATCAGATACCAGGGAAACTCTATCCGGTTATAGAAACCATCCAGATAATCACGAATAGCCAAAATACTGATTGGTATGGCCAACAGGGCTGCCACCAATGACAATGCCACGAATTGCTTCGACAGACTCCATACAACCCGCCACACTTCAGCACCCATCACTTTAGAAAGAGCAATCCGTTTACTCTGCTGCTCTGTATAGCTGACCGACATCGCCAATAAACCAAAAGCCGAAATCAAAATAGAGATTATCATGAAGCAAAGAACAAATATCATGGTGCATTGCTCGCCTTTCAACTCCTGACTGATATAATCATCGATATAAAACATTCTAAGATTCTTGGGACTTCCCAATAATTCTTGACACACCTTGTACGAAGTTTTCCCAATGGCATCAATAGCCACATTGTAATCGCCTCGTGTATGAACCAACAAAGCAAAAGGTCGAACTCCAGGAGATGTTAATTGCACTGCATTATGCGAATCGAACAAAGCTTCTGTCAACGGGCTCAATGAACGAAACTCTTTGATTACACCACATACATTATATGTAGAAGTTCCATCGTCGTTCTTTCCAAAATAGTTCTTTTCGGGAGAAAGATTATACCGCCTACGGGTTTCGTCGGTCACCCACAACATTCCGGGCAACGGTTCGGTCCACTGTTCCTCTACCTCAAACCCCAACATATTGAAACTGACACTATCCATGTAAGAAAGCAGCAACCAGGATGTTTTCTCTTCATCGGGTTCGTCCACACCACATTCTATGCAGAAAATCGGGATATTCCGTGTAAGACCTATCTCTTCCACTTGAGGCAAAGCCTTTAATCTCTGTTGTAAAACCCGCTGTTTATCCAAAGGTATTCCATCTGTTCTTATCAATGCCATATCTTTCGTATCATAACCTAAGGGCAATGTTATCAAATGATGTATCTGCATAGCCATAGTCAGCCCCATCGCAATCAACACAGTACTGATAATATTCTGAATCACAATAAAGACGCGGCTAAACAGTTGCTTATTGTATAACCGAAAGCTGCCTTTCACTATATCAAGAGGCTGAAAACGAGACATAATCAATGCAGGGAATAATCCTGAGACAACACTCACGAACAGTAAAAACAACAAGAACGCCACGACAAAATCCACTTGCGGGACTAATATAATTTGTGTTTCGAGCAGATTGTCTGCATAGGGTTTTATTATCCATGCAATCAGGTAACCCATGGCTCCACAAGTAAATGTAAAAAGAGTTGATTCTGCCAAATACCGAAGTACAATCTGACCGGATGAATCACCCAACAACCGACGCGTTGCCATTTCATGAGCTCGCTTCCCTGTTTGAGACACAGCCAGATTGATATAATTAAAGAGGGCAGAAATTAATAAAACCAAAGCTACAACCAAAAATATTTGCACCAATGCACGGTTTCCCTTACGCCACAATGTATCACCGGTGTTGTTCAAAGGAGAGAAATGTAATTCGTCCCAACGGGTTAATGAAGCGCCCCATGTAAAAGAATTATCCGTATTGGTCTCGGTCCAATAATCCCAGCAACCCATATACTGATCGAGTAGTTTACGAGTAACTTGTTCGAGAGAAGCTCCTTCGTTTAAAACAACAAAAGAGACAGCGGCACCAAAATCTTCCATCCAAAGGAAATCTTTTTCCACCAATTTAACAGGAATGATCATATCAATCGGTTTCAACAATTCCTGTTTGGCAAAACTCTTCAACACACCCGCAACCTTCAATTTCCCTTTCTCCGGATAATTCACAACCTGCCCGATGGGATCTTCATTTCCAAATGCTTTATAAGCAAACTCCTCGGAAAGGACTACTTCATCAGATTGTATCCGCTTAATAGGCGAAGCGGGTGTCAACCATTCATAAGTAAACATCTCAAAGTAATTGGGATCGACAGCCATAGCTTTCACTTGATAAAGATCATCTTCCACCAGAATATCCAATTCTTCAAGGGGAACCGCACGTGTCCATGATGCAATCTCCGGAATAGCCGGAAACAGTTCCGGAGCTGCACCTATAGGCATCCGGATGCGTTCTCCAAAACCGGCAGCATACAATTTTTGCGCTAAAGGTTGATTGTTTCCAATACTAAATTCGGTCTTGGCATATGAAGCAAGCAAAACAACAAAACCTAAAGCAATAGACAACCCCAAAAACTGAATTGCTGTATATAGCTTATTCCGACTCAAAAAGATGAAATATGTTTTCATTTCTTATTTTATTTAAGTTTGTTCATAAGCAAAGATAAACAGCTTGAAGTGTCCTCATAAACCCTTTCTTTCCTCTTTTTATCGGTTTGTATGAAAATCATACACAGTTCTGTCTAAATTTCATACACTCGCGTGTCTTGATCACTCTCTAATTTGTAACTACTCCAACAGGAGTTGGCTGAAGAGCCGTTTCAACAAAAGGTTACATCCTTTTCGGGAGAAAGCCCGATGTCCTTCTTTTCATACAACGTTCGAACATGATTCGAACGGCATTCGAACGGTGTTCGAAAAGGGAGGGTTGAGACTATTTATAAAAAGTCTATAGACTCTTTGAGAAAAGTCTAGGGACTTTTTGTAAAAAGGGTATAGAGTCTTGAAAAAGCAGGCAGGCAAAACCTGAATACCGGCATATCATGATTTACTTTAAAAAACCTAAACAAACTATACATATCTAAAACGGAAAATAAAAATTCTATTGCAACATTCCGCAAATGCCAGTATCTTTGTCCTTTATTTCGCAACACACATGAGAAGACTTTCCAAGAATAAAAGAACGCCCTCTTCACAGGGTCCGAGAGGAAGAAAAGTGACCGTTACAGAAAATAGCACACTGCTTCCTTTCTTGTTTCAACTGCTTAGCCAGCAGAGTAAAACATCCGTCAAAGCTCTGCTCAGCAAGAGACAAATATATGTTAACGGAGCTGTTACAACTCAGTTCAACACCCCACTGGTTCCCGGTGATGAAGTATTGGTCAGCCATGAACGTGGCAAAGCGGTCTTCAACAATCCGCTGCTGAACATCATTTGGGAAGACAACTACCTGATCGTTGTCAACAAAAAAGAGGGATTGCTGTCTGTCCCGAACACACGGGTCAAAGAGCGTACAGCCTTCAGCTTGTTGAGCGATTATGTGCGTAAGTCTGATCCTCGCAATAAAATCTTTATTCTGCACCGCCTCGACCGTGACACATCGGGTCTGATGATTTTTGCCAAGACTATTGGTGTACAGAAGAAGATGCAGGAAAACTGGAATGAGGTCATTACCCAACGTAGTTATGTAGCTGTAGTAGAGGGTCGCCCTGAGAAAGATGTAGATCTGATCACCTCAAACCTGACCGAAAACAGCAACATGCAGGTGTTGGTGGCTTCCACCGGTGAAGGCAAAGAAGCTATTACTCGCTATCGTGTGGTACGCAGCAATGGCAGCTACTCGCTATTGGACTTAGACTTGGAGACCGGACGCAAGAACCAGATCCGTGTGCAGATGCAATCGATCGGACACCCAATCGCCGGTGACAACAAATATGGAGCCGAGACCGATCCTGCCGGACGATTATTGCTACATGCCCGCAAGATTTGCTTCATCCATCCCGAAACCGGGGAAGAGCTGAAATTTGAAACTCATACGCCGGACGTATTCAATTCATTAACAAAAAAATCATAAAAGAGAGCTATTAAGACATGAAGAAACTAATTGTAACAATGTGGTTAGCCTTGATTGCGCTAACACTACAGGCTCAAATTCTTACGCCTGTCAAATGGAAGATCAAACTGGAAGATCCCGGCACCGCAGAAAAGGCCGTTGTCTTTACTGCAACATCGGACAAAGGTTGGCATCTGTATGACATGAACCTGCCGAAGGGCGGTCCTGTTTCAACCTCCTTTACCTTTGAAGTGCTGAATGGAGCTGAACTGATCGGAACGCCAGAATCATCTCAGAAACCGACAACCGTATTCGACGAGCAGTTCAATATGAACCTGCGCTGGTATCCGGGCACTGTATCCTTCACTCAAAAGTTTAAAGTAACAGATCCGGCCAAGTTCAAAATGGAAGGTACAGTCGAGTTCATGGCTTGTAATGACGAGACCTGTCTGCCTCCCGACAACATCGGATTTGAGTTTGACAAGAAAAATATCCGTATGGATGCAGCAATAGCTTCAACCACCGCTGACGATTCTCAGACGGCACAAGCTGAAGAAGCAACACAAGAAACCGTGGCAGCTCAACCGACAGAAGATGCATCGGCTTTAGCAACCGACAAACCCTCAGAGGCTTCTACTCCTGTAGCGACTACACTGACTGATAGTCCGGAGCTATGGAAACCGGTTATGGACCAGCTGAAATCGTTTGGCGACTCTACCGTTTCTGCAACCGACACTTCATGGCTCTTTATCTTCTTTGCCGGATTCCTGGGAGGTTTGATCGCCCTGCTGACACCATGTGTATGGCCGATGATTCCTATGACAGTCAGCTTCTTCCTGAAGCGTACCAAAGACCGTAAGAAGGCGATCCGCGATGCCGTTACCTACGGTATGTCTATCATTATCATCTACTTGGTAATGGGACTTCTCATCACCGGTCTGTTTGGCGCCAGTGCATTGAATGACCTTTCAACCAATGCAGTCTTCAACATTCTGTTCTTCCTGTTGTTGGTGGTATTTGCCATCTCATTCTTGGGAGCTTTCGAACTGGTATTGCCTTCATCATGGACCAACAAGATGGATACAAAAGCCGATTCTACAACCGGTATCTTAAGTATCTTCTTTATGTCATTCACACTGGTACTTGTATCATTCTCATGTACCGGACCGATCATCGGAACACTGTTGGTTCAGGCTGCTTCTATGGGAACAGCTGTTGGACCGGCTATCGGCATGTTTGGCTTTGCCTTGGCTCTTTCTATCCCGTTCAGTCTCTTCGCCATCTTCCCCAACATGTTGCAAAGTATGCCTAAATCGGGTGGTTGGTTGAACTCTGTAAAGGTTGTATTGGGATTCCTGGAATTGGCTTTGGCCCTGAAGTTCCTCTCTGTAGCCGACCTGGCTTACGGTTGGCGTCTGTTAGACCGCGAAGTATTCATCGTTCTGTGGATTGTTATCTTCTGTATGTTGGGTGCTTATCTGTTGGGTAAAATCAAATTCAGCCACGATAGCGACCTTCCTTACGTATCCGTTCCTCGCCTGTTCATGGCTATCATCTCGTTTGCGTTTGCTGTCTATATGGTTCCGGGCTTATGGGGCGCTCCGCTAAAGGCTATCAGTGCCTTTGCTCCACCGTTATATACACAAGACTTCAATCTATACAAGAGTGAAGTGCATGCAGCCTTCGACGATTATGAAGCTGGTATGGCCTATGCCAAGAAGACCAACAAACCGGTTATGATCGACTTCTCCGGATTCGGCTGCGTAAACTGCCGTAAGATGGAGGCTGCTGTATGGACCGATCCAAAGGTAAAACAGATCTTGGAAGAGGATTATGTATTGATCACATTGATTGTTGATGATAAGACAAAATTGCCGGCTCCTATCGAAATAGAAGAGAATGGCAAGACTCGTAAGCTGAAGACAATCGGTGACAAGTGGAGCTATCTGCAAAGAAGCAAGTTTGGTGCTAATGCACAGCCTTTCTACATCTTATTGGATGGAAAAGGCCAGCCGTTAGGTCCTTCGTATGCTTTTGATGAGGATGTTTCTAACTACATCCAATTCCTGCAGAAGGGATTGAAGCAGTTTCATTCTGCACAATAATTTATAACTCAATAAGACAAGGGGCTGTGTCAATAAGCTAATTTGACACAGCCCCTTTTAGGTGTTTCAGAACAAACAAAACATATATAATACTATATACATTATGAGCACAAAACAAGAAAAAATGGAAGCCTTTGGCCGACTCCTGGATATCCTGGACGAGCTGAGGGAGAAATGTCCTTGGGACCGCAAGCAGACCAACGAAAGCCTGCGTACCAACACTATCGAAGAGACGTACGAACTTTGCGATGCCATCATGAAAAATAACAATGAGAACATCAAGAAGGAGCTGGGCGACCTGCTGCTACATGTGGCCTTCTATGCTAAGATTGGTGAAGAGAAAGAGGCCTTCGACATCAAGAATGTATGTGACAGTCTTTGCGATAAACTGATTTATCGCCATCCACATGTATTTGGCGACACTACAGCCGAAACAGCCAACAAGGTGGAACAAAACTGGGAACAACTGAAACTGAAAGAAAAGGGTGGAAACAAGACTGTACTGGAAGGTGTTCCTGCCTCATTGCCCTCTATTGTGAAAGCATATCGCATTCAAGACAAAGTACGCAATGTAGGCTTCGACTGGGAAGAGCGAGATCAGGTATGGGACAAAGTGCATGAAGAATTTGATGAATTGAAAACCGAGATCAACCGTATGGATGCCGATAAGATGGAAGCAGAATTTGGAGACCTTTTCTTCAGTCTGATCAATGCCGCACGTCTTTACAAGATCAACCCGGACAATGCCTTGGAACGCACCAATCAAAAGTTCATCCGCCGATTCAACTATCTGGAAGCTCACACAATCCAAGAAGGACGCTCTCTGAAGGATATGTCATTGGAAGAAATGGATCAAATCTGGAATGAAGCAAAAGCCGAAGGGTTATAAAAACAAAAGGGGAACCGACATCACGTCGCCACCCCTCCCTTAACTTAAACGCCAAAACTAAATCTAAACAAAAAACACAAATAATGATAATATCTTTCTACTACAAATTCAATTCTTTTTCTTTCCACCATCTCCCTTCATAAAACTACGAGCGAACTTATATTCCGCTTCGCGGTATTTATAAAGCTTCTCTGGAGATAGAATCTTCTTGAATTTCTCGTAATATTCTTTTTCCAATTGAGCCTCTTTCAAACGAACATCCAAACATTCGTCTATAGCTCTTGTGTAATCAGCATCTGTCAACTGTTCCTTATGATGCACCTTGCGATAAAACTTTCTACTGCAATGCCCGAGTTCAAACATCTTCTCTCGAAACTCATTACAGAGAGGAATGAATTTCTCAGCCTCTTCAGGCGTCAACCCCACTTCTGCTGTAATGTAAGCATTACGCTTAGCTAAAAACGCTTCTTTATCAAAATGCCTTCCAGATTTATTCCCCTGTGCAAATGCACTAACGGAGAGCAGAACTGAAAACGCCACAAATGTAATAAAATATATTTTACGCATACAATTATTATATCAATAAAAATACCTATTTAACCTTTTTTATACTTCACTCTGCTTTTCCTATCTCTTCATTCATAAAATAGTAAGCATATTGCCTTTCTATATACTCTAAATACTCTAAATCTTCATCGCTTGAGACCTCTTGAATATGATAGAGTGCCTCTTGTGGTGATTCCGTATTAACGAGTAACGAATCTGACATACTCCTCTCTCCTTCAGGAATAAATCCGACAATAGCTTTAAAGAATAGACCTAGTCCGGCAAACACAGCTGCTAAATACAACCACGGACGAACTCGATCCATCAGCGAAATCTGCTTAGCCTCCGTTTTCAGAGTCTTTTCAGGAAGCTGGCTCATTACCTGTGCCGTAAGTCCTTCCATGTATCCTTTGGGAACGGTAAAAGGACTTTTTCCCTTCAAATGATCTAAGTTGTTACTGTTAGTTTTCATAACCATCCGTTTTTATATTGTTTTGACTATCGCTTAGCAAAAAGGTTTAAATGTCTTTTGTCAAAAACGATTCTATTTTTTTCACTGCATGATGATACGAAGCCTTCAAGGCTCCTACCGATGTTCCTAAAATCTCAGACATATCTTCATACTTCATCTCATCGAAGTACTTCATATTAAACACCAACCGCTGCTTTTCCGGCAATGTCAGAATAGCCTCCTGCAACTTCAGCTGAGCCTCATCTCCATCAAAATAATCATCTCCTTTCAACCGCTCCAACAAGAACAGGTCGGCATCATTCATCGAGACAGATTCCTGACTGCGTTGCTTGCTCAAGAAGGTAAGGCTTTCGTTGATAGCAATCTTATAGAGCCAGGTTGATATCTTAGCCTCTCCTCTAAAATAATCAATATTGGCCCAAGCTTTTAAGAATGTATTTTGCAGCAGATCATTCGTATCATCATGAGTCAATACCATCTTACGAATCTGCCAATACAGCTTTTCCCCATAGGTGTTTACTATCCAGGCAAAAGCTTCACGCTGCTTTGCCGGATCATGTAGTTGTATGACAATTTCTTCCTCTGTTAACGACTGCATCTTCTTTTCTATTTGTTGCAAAGATAGTGAAAGGCAAGAAAAATGGCAATATAGAAAACTTGTTTTCAAAGGCTATCACACAACTCTTTCATTTAACTCAAAAATATAGTTATTTCATAGCGAGTGTTCCTTGGATTGTGAGGGCGATTTTTACTCCTGCGGTTATAATTCATGAGACGATTTCCTAAAAAACACAATAAGCAAACGAGAAGTAGGGAAGCTATTAACCCAGCTAAAACGGAGTCGTTTATCTGTGGAAATTGGGTAACTATTCCTTTTCGACGGAGTAGTTACTCCTTTCCAACGGAGTGCCTACCCATTTTCAAAAAAGTCTATACCCTTTTTCAGAAAAGTCTATAGACTAATCCCAAAAAGTCTATAGACTAATTCCGGGAAGTCTATAGAGTATTGAAAGACAGTATATAACCTTCATTTAGAGGGAGTTTACACAGAGACCAACTCATTCGACAATTCCAGCAGAATCGCCCGTCGTTTCAGACAGATTTGTCACCTGTTTCCAGCGAACAATAGTTCTAAAAAAAATACAATAACTACTCGTTACGATCGCTGTTGGTGTACCCAAAACGTACACAAGATTGCCTTTTTAACCCAGCCTTTCCATTTTCAACCCCATCTTTTTGAATACTATTTAAACGGCATTTAAACACCGTTTTAATACTGTTAAAAAAAAGATGCCGAGCTTTTTCCAAAAAGGGTGCGCCCTTTTTCCAAAAAGATGCCGAGCTTTTCCAAAAACAGCTTTACGAGTCCTCCCCTACTACGGAATCGTCAAACCATTTAGCAGCACCAATTCTGCCAACGGATAATGCTTCAAAAGCTCATTCCTTTATCCCAAATCGGTCATTAGAGTTTTTTCGTGCAAAAAGAAAACGAATAGCAACTTATAGTCATCATTATAGCATCTGTCTGCAAACGCAATACATTGTTTTTTAGCCTGTTGCAAGACAAAAAGAAAGAGAAATTTTCTAATAACCGATTTGGGTTTATATATAATTATAGCAAACCTTCTTCAATTGCTTTTATTATACTGTTACCACATCAAAACGCACTTCAAGATAAACAGAATAATTGATACACACAGTCAAGTTGTGGCTTGGAGATCCACAAACTTACAGAAGATCATGGGAACAATTCTCTATTTTGAAGAAGCTGAATAGCTTTCGGAAAATTCTGTTTAGCAGCTTTCGCAATCCAAATCTTAGCTATAGTTGGTTGACCTGCATTTATATAGTAAATGCCTACATTATATTGTGCTTCAGAAAAACCATTATCTGCAGCTCTCATGAAATACTTTAAACCCTTATCAACGTTACCTTTGGCCATTTCCTCTAAACCTAAGCTGTTCATTATAGTCAGAGCCTCTGGTTCACCAACATCTACAGCCCGTCCTAACCAGATGGACGCCATTTCCTTATTTAAAAGATAATCATTATAAATTATATAAGTTAATGTATAAGCATTTTTTAACCCTGCCTTGGCAGCCTTTTCACTCCACTCTAAAGCAGATTGAATATCCACACTAATACCATAACCGTTTAAATAAGATTGAGCTAACCGAAGACAGGCCTCAGGACTCCCTTTAGTCGCCGCAGGAATGATCCATTTCAAGGCTTTTTCATACTCTGATTTACGGAAGTAAAATTCTCCTAAATTTGATTGAGCAGATAGATGGTTCTGACAAGCAGCTTTTTCCCACCAAAGAACAGCTTTTGATTCATTACCATTTTGAGCATAAAAAATAGCCAAACTATTCTGAGCATTCACATCTCCTTGCTGTGCCTTATTTAACAAATTGGTATCCTGTCCAAAACAACGAAGGAAGAATAATACAGAAAGTATTAAACAAAATAATCGTCTCATAATTTTAATATTTAGAAATTAATGATTGTATTTGACTTGCACTTGTAGGAAATGAAGGTTTTAGGATTAATTGTTTAATTTCAAGATCAATATCTGAAGCTGCTGCTTCTTTTAAATAACGAATCCCTTCAGAACGTTTGCCGCTATCAGAAGAAGAAAACAAATAATATCCCCATCGAGCTTTTCCTACGTTACTCCCAACATCAGCTGCCTTTTTATCCCAAACTGAAGCTTTAATTTGCTGCCCTATCCGCTCATACATAATACTAAGAGGTATATAAGAAAGAGCAAATCCATCACGAGCAGGATCCAAGAAAAAACCTATTATTTTTTCATCTGACAGGTGATATACATCAGGATAAGATAAGCCCATCAAAGCATATATAAAAGAAGAATTATTGAATACAATTTTATTTTTAGAGATTAATCCTTTTTCCAAATACATCTTACCTTTTCTAACATCTTGGAAATCGGTATTTGGTAAAGAATACAAATGTCCTAAGTGGTAACAAGCATCTTCAAATCCAGCTTCGGCAGCTGATTCAAAATAAAATAATGATTTTCGAACATCTCCACGAATAGAATGAAGAGCCCCAAGCATATATTCTTGAGATCCTGGAAAACCAGGCATATTCACCACATATTTTTCTGCCTTATCAATATTGCCAGAATACACAGCACTAACGAATGCTATCAGCGATGCACATCGTTTTGCCCATATATCAAAACGTTCTGAATTAACAACCCTGTCAACATTTTGACAAACAGAACCATACTCCCGTTTTGAAAAAGATAGGAGAGCATTATGAAAAGCAATATTAGATCCACTTTTGGAAAGAAAAGAGACAATTTTTCCTTCTCTACAACTATATATAATTTTTCTATCAGTTCGTTTATTTAAAGCACCAATAAACTGCTGAACATCTATAACTATATATACATCTTCATAATCGAGTACTTCCATAAAAAGTTCTCCACTTGGAGACGCTTTTAATTCTCCAAACTTTGGTATTTCAACAATATTACTAATTGTGGGTTCTGAAAAAGTCATAGATAATTTACTGTCATATTTACCTAAAATTGTAAATAAGTATGAGATTAGTAAATCATCCTTCTCTCCATCCAAATCATCATAAGCAGTAATATTAGAACTCGAACAAAGATCATAAATTTTAGAATCATTACCTACATACAACTCTCCTTCCGAACTGTACTGAGATAACAAATCACAAAATCGATTTGCATAATTCAGTGCTTTTTGACGCTGTTGTTCTAGTACACTTTGAGAATTTATTGTTACCACATTCATGAATAGAAACAATAGAACAATTATATATTTCATAATAATTAGATTATTTGTTACATTTTGAAACAATTTTACTTATCAACCATCCTTGATTCGCACTATTCTCTCCTTCAAAGCGCTCAACTTGAAAACAATAATCACCAATATCCCAATGGTATAGAACTTTATCTACCACTTTCAAAGAGAGAATACCACTAGTAATAAGATAGTTAAAAACAGAAAGCCTATCTAACTGCCATGATTGTTTAAAAACCGTATTAACATCAGACACGCTTAGATTAATTATTCTTGGTAGAGTAATAAAACTAATTCCATGTTCAGCTGGAGATATAAACAACGAATCTTTTGACGCTACACCTAAATTTTTCATAAAAGAGGCATTTACATCAACTAACACCCATTTATACAAAACATCCTTTATCTGTTCTGTCTGAAGAAACAAAGACACTGACTGATTTTTACCATTTAATTTAGCACTGCACACAACTTCTGCTGTCCAATTATTATCTTCATACCTCAAACGCAGATTATTATCAACAACATAGTTACAAAAATCAATCACTAAACTATCCTGTTTACCATCTTCAGTATAAAAGTTTGCACATCTAAAGACAGTGTACATATTATATAATCGCTCTTCCAACGTAGCTGCATTGGAAGGAACAGAACCGTCATAAGTCTCTTCAAAATTAAATCGTCGCATAAACTCATCAATTTGTTTGACCTTAAACTGTAATGATGTTTCGTCAGCTGGCATAGATAAGATTTGCGCACTGAGAGACAACGGCAAAAGAATAGTTAGAAATAACACAAACGTCTTCATAACTAAAATAATCTAACTGTTTCCACCACGTTAATATCACCAAACTTCAAATCCCAAAATGTACCAAGATCCCCATCTGTTACCTTTGTCAAATACACTTTTACATCTTTTTGAGTTCTGTCACGATAAAATGTTTTATCTGCCCGTTTTCCTTCAAAATACTGAAAATAACTAACAGTTGCTTGGTATCGATTATCTGATGTCTTGTATAAATTACTAATCACACAGGTCTTTGCCTGTGTGATCTTTACAGAAACATACTGAAGAGCTTTCAAATTCTCAAAATACTGTTTAATTGGCATTGATTTCTTTTCAACAACTTTTCCATAATTTACAGTTGACACTTCCATCTCCACTGCCGGATATCTCTTTCCATTCACATCTACATAGGGTTCACCTTTCCCCATAAAAAATGTCAACAAAACAGACACCTGATGTTGCTTAACGATTTCCGACTTGTCTTTATCTGCTATAATCTCCAATCCTTTCTGGAATGCGTTCATATATTCAATACAACGCGCCTTGAAACTATCCATTTCACCCTGTGACAAATCATTGGTTTGGGAAAAAGCAAGTCCTCTGTATAATAACATTGTAATTAATAAAAATAAGAATCTCATATACATTTGTTTATTAGTTAGTATACATTTCATGAATTTGCAAACTAGTCAATTTATCATTTGAATTTAGTTTTACTCTTATTGGCACAACCTTATATAAATGAGTCGTAACAGTAAGCCAATCCAAATATGCTTTAGCTGTTTTTGTACTCACTATGGTCTTACCATCCTTTCCCACTACCTTTACTACAGTTTTTGGCGATTCAAAAAGTTCAGATAAAGCATAAAAAGCAAGTTCAATACGTTTTTCTTCGCTAACAGACTCGCTTCCAATTAATGTAAACAAACTGCTTAACTCTACTTCATCACGAGTTATACTGGACGAACCTATATTTACCTGATTTTGAGCAGTTGCTTCATTTACACTATTTGTAATACAATCAGTAGAAGATGTTACATTGTCTTGCGTTGAAACAAGACGCAAATCATTAACATCATAAATCGGAGTCTGCTTTCCTTTAGTTATTGACTCTGTCGCAAAAATTGCATTATCTAAAAGATTTTTCCATGTTGGTTCCATTCCTTCTGACACCATAATCTGAAGTACTTGCATAAACC
The DNA here is from genome assembly GCA_934725305.1 of uncultured Parabacteroides sp. Lineage (GTDB taxonomy): Bacteria > Bacteroidota > Bacteroidia > Bacteroidales > Tannerellaceae > Parabacteroides. The sequence goes on from CAKVBA010000025.1 coordinate 22,993, forward strand.
CTAAAGTAAAAGCACCTCCATTTGCACATGCAGCAGAAGTCTGTCCGGGCTTGCTTGAAACAGCAATAATACTTCCTTCTACTTTTAAAAATAGATCTTTATAAAATTTTACTGGCACATCAGAAACTTTAGTTGCAGACTTGTCAGAAGAGATTGATTTAGGAGTTACCCATTCAGCAATACTATTACACAAGTCACCAATCACAATCGTAAGTCTCGGTTGTTTTGCCTTAATTCTTGTCATTACATTATAAATAGGATAATTAGACATCTCTTCAGACAATTTTGAACGATATGGATCTACAACAAGATTCATTTGAGGGAAATCTGTCGCTTCTTTTTTACTTCTGGAACCATGTCCTGAATAATAAAAAAAGACTATATCCTGAGGAGCACATTTTAATCCATTAAGTACTTTTTCCAAACTACTTTTAGAAAAATATTCTTGACTTCCCACACGATAGTACGTTTTCAACTCATACCCAATAAAAGAAGCTATTGTACTCATTTCAATCTTCATCCTATAATAATCACCACTTACAGATTGACCTATTCCTATATCCATAGGATTACGAGGATCACCTGGACACTCTGTATTTGCAAATATTATAGCATGTAACGTTTGTGATTGTAGAACAAAAGACAAACACAAGAAACAAAATGTCAGTAAAAATCTAAGCATACTATTTCTCTTTTAAAATGTTATTGGATAAAATTTCTTCTTTAAGTCGTATAAACTCTTTTATATTATTTAATTTGTACGTTATATAAGTTGAATCATTTCTACTAAAAGCTATCTCCTCAGTTCCAAAAGAAACAAAACAAGATATCTTTGATTGTTTATTAGACTTAAATGCTAAAGTAGGAAAAAAAGGCTGCTTGATAGGAGTATAATCAGACTCAAATGCTAAGCTATCAGATAAAATAAACTCAATAATATTTTTGCAATAAACACTTAATCTACCATATTTCTTACTAACAGCATAAGAGCATATTTGATTATTTACCAATGTATCCAAAGGATTTAATTCAAAAGCATAGATATGTTTAGATTGCTTAAATTCAACAACAGTTGAATCTATAATATTTTGACACTTTGTATTTTTATGCCGATTAGATGGTATCTTCAAAAAATGACAAGAAGTAAAAAACAAGAAAGCTAACAAGCATATATTCAAATAATGTTTCATATCATTATCCCAATAGCCCTATAGCTCCCCCAAACTAGGCTCTTCTAAAAATTCATAATAGCACATATAAAAAAGCGTGGGAAACTGTACTTGTTACTTACCCCACAACTCCAGGCCTTCGCATTGCCTATCAAAAAGAGGATAAGCAACACAGAAGCCCACGCCGATATGATATATAGTTTCACCTGCCTTAACGACATGCAAAATATCTATATACAAATCACGTAGGCATCTACTGTTGCCCTGTCTCCTCTTTTTGATCTCAAAGTTGCGAAGTTTGGAGTTATAGAAGACAAAACGTCAAGTAAACGCCTTTTAATATGTCTGCCACTTGCATTTTTCTGGTGTATTATATGAGTGACAAGCAAATGTATAAAATGTTTTTCAAATAAGTATTAAAAACCACAAAATCTTTAACCCAAATCAGTCATTAGATTACGATTCTTGTTAGTACTTGTTTTGAACAGATTGCAATGGCTGCATTGAAGGCATATTTATCAACCATAAAAAACACAATAAGCAACAGACAGACAAGAGACTACTAATCCCTTCAAAACGGAGTAGGCACTCCGTTCAAAATGGGTGCCTACCCATTTTCAACAAAGGGTACTGAGTTTTCCTGATTTTGGTTGACTCGATTTCGCCTTAATCCTAGAAGAAGTTGACTCTGGTTACTTACCCATTTTTCAAGACTTCTTACCCGCCTTTTTGAGTGTCGTTTTTAATACTGTTTAAATGCTGTTTTAATGCCGTTTTAATACTGTTAAAAAAAAGATGCCGACCTTTTTTCCAAAAGGGTGCGCCCTTTTTCCAAAAAGATGCCGAGCTTTTCCAAAAACAGCTTTACGAGTCCTTCCCTACTACGGAATCGTCAAACCATTTAGCAGCACCAATTCTGCCAACGGATAATACTTCAAAAGTTCATTCCTTTATGCCCTAAAAAGGACAAGATCAAATATGTAACTGTAAACCTATGGAAACAGGATGCACTTTGGGACCTTTATTCTTTTCGAACAAACTGAAAGGAGAATATTTAGCATAAAGACCTACACAACCAAGACCTGCCTGGAAAAGAAAATCCATCGTTACCGGACGAAGATTCATTCCGGTGTCCATCTTTTTCTTGCGTTTTTCACCATCTGCCTCATGATAGACTATTCTGGAAGATGATGCCGTCTTGATCACACCTACAACTCCACCGGAAACAAAGAAACGCGGAGACTTTATTCGAGATTTCGAAGACTGCCATTCAAGCAAGAGCGGAATCGTCAGACTGGTAATATTCAACTTACTGGCATTATACACAATACCTTCCGGTGCAGGAACCAGCTGCGTCACGCCATTCACTTCCTGAAAATGAGCATTCACATCTAACCGATAACGACTCCAACGCATGCCGGCACCTATAACTACCGCCCATCTATAACGAGAGAAGGGGAAGCTATATTCCATAAAGTTCAAATTATATTCCAATGAATTACCACTACGAAGCGAAACACCGTCCACATCGTTGATTCCCTCGCTGCCGGAGAAATTGGCAAAACCCATACCCAAACCGGCCCAATGCGGATCGAATTTCTTGTCCCACGAAGGAATCGGAATATTGATCGACTTGATATGCTTGCGCCGCTCGTAACTCTGACCGCCTCGATAATGCCCTTCGAAAACCATTTCTTTGTCTATCGAATCGCCGGCTTCAGTCAATTCATACACGTTCACTTTCATTCGTTCACCGTTGTCCTTCACTACGATACACTTATTTCCCAACCGGATGACCGTATCTGTCGGCATCGGTTCAACATCAGTAGCCTTCAATCCAATTACCGGAAGGCATACAGCTATAAGCAAAAATAATCTTTTCATATCTTTTCGTGTTTATTTATAAATCCTTTTTGGTAAACAAAAGAGTTATCAGATCATCACTATCGAGTTCACCTTCGATATAAACCAATGTAATCGTCCCTTTGGAATTGACTTTAAACAAAACAAAGCGATTCACATCGGATTCTTTACCCTGAAGCTGATAATAAGCAGAAACCACTTCCCCATTGTCTGTTACCTCCTTGATTTTACGCGCGCCCTGTTGATCTGCTTCCAGACATTGGCGGGTAAAACGAAGTGCTTCCGGGTCGCTTTTGATCGTAATGCTCTTGTATCGCGTCATCCCGTATGTTTCCAACATTTCATTGGAAAGCTCCACCATCGTAACATTTTTCTTCTTCCCATAACGGATAAAAACATCCTGTATTTTCAAGTCTTTCTGCGTAATGGCTGCTTCCATATCTGTCGGCAACACCACCAAGGCCGCCAACACTATTAATAATATGTATTTCAACTGTTTCATCTTGAATTTATTTATTCGTCTTCACTAAAAAGACTACCTAATTCTCTTAACTGATCATCTATTAGCTGACGGTCCGTCTCATCCTTGCCAATCTCCGAGAAATAAGTATCGGCAGGAGTAGCCACCTCTTGCAACGCTTCAATCGCCAATGAACGAACCGTATGAATATCTGTATAACAACGACCATTGATCACGACATAGTTGTCGGAGCAAAAACAGGGATCGGCAGGATACAACAGACGAGTAAGACTCAAAAGCACCAATATACAAGCGGCAACGCCTGAAAGAATATAAAAAACGGTACGCATTCTGCTCTTATAACGAACCGAAACTGCCACCTGCTCGGCCATCAAATCCGGTCTTTCATTTTGCTCTGTCGCATTACGTTCTATTTCCTCATCAAAATAGGCAAACAGAGGGATATAGACCGCCAAATGTTCCGGCACTTGTTCCGAAGCGAAGAAAGCACGGATCTGCTTTTCTTCAGCAGCAGTAGTTTCCCCTTCGAAATACCGTTCCAGCAACTCTTCCATTCTATGTAGATTACTCTTTTCCATAAATCGTCAATTACTAATCACATTTCTTTCATCAACTGTTCCCGTATCTTCTTCCGGGCTCTCGAAAGATTCATACGGACGGCTTCGATCTGACAACCTGTTATCTCTGCTATTTCCGCCAACTCATAACCTTCGATGTCTTTCATCCGAATAATGACTTGCTGAAGCGTAGGCAATTTGCTTATCAGAAAACGGATACGACCAACCATGTCGTGTTGCTCCAGTTCTTCTGCAGGATTTCTTGTTCCCGAATCAAGTGAAAGCATGGTTATATCCTCACCGACCGGACGACACTGTTTAAGTTTGTCTATGGCCAGGTTCTTAGCCACCTGCACGGCCAATGCCTCAACACTGTCATAACCATCCAGCTTCTCGCGAATCTGCCACAACCTCAGAAAAGTCTCCTGCACGATATCTTCTGCAGCCGACCTATCTTCCACCATCCGCTTGGTAATATGAATCAACTTCTCCCGAAGCGGAAGCACGGTTATTTTAAACGTTTCGAGTTCCATTTCTATTAGTATGACGACAAAGGAACAAAAACATAACATACAAAATGAGAAAAAAATGAATGCGTGTCCGAAATATTGGACAAATCAGCCATTGGAACAAAAAGTGGATGTTTTTATGCTTGAAATCTAATGACCGAATTGGGGTTAATAATGTGAGGTCGTATTCCGAAAACGACACAGCTGTTTGTGGTTATGACTCACCACCATTAATCATACTATAAAACGACTGGAAAACAATTGTTTCCCTCTTTGACTGTCGTATAAAAAGGTAACAGATAGCGCATAAACCCTTCCTCTACCTCCTTATTTGGAAAGCCAAGCGTATAGAGAGAAAACTCCTTATCATAGTCTTTGATGGTCAGATAGCCACTCTGATAAATCACTGGAACCGGATTATAGGAGGCCATATCAATACTGTTCAAAGCATCAGCATCAATCTCTTCATGACCCAATGTTGACAGATCATACTCTGCTTTCTTCAGTAATTCAACTAAATAAGTAGGAGTTCCTGTTTCAAACCAATAGCTGCCAAAATTCAAGGTCTTAAACGTATTCAACAGACTAAACGGATTGTATATACCCATACTATTTGCCGCAAAATGATAACCATCATAATAGAGCCTCAAGCGTTGACACGTATCCTCATAGCTTTGGTGATTGGCTTGGGCAAGCGCATGCAACTGAGGTTCTAAATAATCATGAATCTCTTGCTCTGAAATACCACAAATATTCACATAATGCTCATCCATGCTTATATCTTGCAGATTATTCAAATCACTAAACACACTCACCTTACCAAACTTGGTCACTCCCGTCAGAAAGGCAAAACGGATATATTTATCCATAGTTTTCAAGACAGAATAAAAAGACTTCAATGTGCTTCTATAAGATTCTTGCAGCTCTTCATTGCCTATTGCCTGTAACATCGGCTTATCATATTCATCAATCAAAATCACGACACGCTGACCGGTTTTCTTGTAGGCTCGCTCTACAAGACCTCGGAAACGCAAAGCAACGGAAGTCTCTCCGGCTCCTTTTCCATATTGCTCTTCCCACTTCAACAGAGTAAAGTTCAATATTCGATCTACACTCTCTGGTGAAGTATATTTCTCCGTATTCAAATCAATATGTAAAATGGGATGCTCTATCCAATCCTTTTCAAGTCTCTCCAAGGCCAATCCTTTAAAAAGCTCCTTCTTTCCACTCAAATAGGCTTCAATAGTAGAAAGTAACAGACTTTTTCCAAAACGACGAGGACGACTCAAGAAGTAATAACTTCCTGTCGTCACCATCTCATACACAAGAGCCGTTTTATCAATATACAGATAACCATCTTCGCGTATCTTTTCAAAACTTTGAATGCCAATCGGATAAATGATAGCCATAATGATCTTTTTTAAGTCGTGATAAGCAAAGATATAAATAAAACAACAAATTACCACATTATAATCTCATGACATGACTTGCAAAAGGGTATCTAAATAACTGTATCTAAATAACAGAGAGTGTTGATACAGAGTTCTAAGGTGCGCCATAAAAAAAGAGGCTGCATCAAAATAATATTTGATACAAACCTCTCACTGAAAGTGCCCAGAACAGGACTCGAACCTGCATGCCTCTCGACACACGCACCTGAAACGTGCGCGTCTACCAATTCCGCCACCTGGGCAATTGACCTTTTCTTTCTCTATGATCCGATCTCTCTCGAATGCGGTGCAAAGGTAACTATTTTTTTGAAGTATGCAAATTCCTATAATAAAAAAACAGAGGTTGAATGTAGATACAAGCAAAAAGGATGTGCCCAACTGCTGTCAGACACATCCTCTCTATTCTTTATCTAAGCTCTAAACGGAAGGACCGATTACATCATTCCACCCATACCGCCCATAGCCGGATTCATAGCCGGAGCAGCCGGAGCATCTTCTTTCTTTTCAGCGATGACACATTCTGTAGTCAAGAACATACCAGCGATAGAAGCTGCATTTTCCAAAGCTACACGAGTCACCTTAGCCGGGTCGATTACACCAGCAGCACACAAGTTTTCGAAGCAGTCTTTGCGAGCGTTGTAACCGAAGTCACCTTCACCCTCTTTTACCTTCTGAACGATCACTGCGCCTTCTTTACCTGCATTAGCTACAATCTGACGCAACGGCTCTTCGATGGCACGCTTAACGATTTCGATACCTGTTGTTTCGTCTTCGTTTTCGCCCTTCAAGCCATCCAATGCGCTGATAGCACGGATGTAAGCTACACCACCACCAGGAACTGTACCTTCTTCGATAGCAGCGCGAGTTGCATGCAAAGCATCATCCACACGGTCTTTCTTCTCTTTCATTTCCACTTCTGAAGGAGCACCCACATACAGAACGGCTACACCGCCAGCCATCTTAGCCAAACGTTCCTGCAATTTTTCTCTGTCATAGTCAGAAGTTGTGTTTTCAATCTGAGTCTTGATCTGAGCGATACGAGCCTGGATAGCCTCTTTGTCACCAGCACCGTTTACAATAGTTGTATTGTCTTTGTTTACTGAGATCTTTTCAGCTGTACCCAGCATATCCATAGTAGCGCCTTCCAACTTCAAGCCCTTCTCTTCTGAGATAACAACTCCACCTGTCAATACTGCGATGTCTTCCAACATAGCCTTACGACGATCGCCGAAGCCCGGAGCCTTAACAGCACAGATCTTCAAAGAACCACGCAGACGGTTAACAACCAATGTTGCCAATGCTTCGCTATCGATGTCTTCAGCAATGATCAACAACGGACGACCGCTCTGTACAGCCGGTTCAAGGATAGGCAGAAGGTCTTTCAATACAGAGATCTTCTTGTCGTAGATCAAGATGTACGGATTTTCCATCTCGCATTCCATCTTTTCTGTATTAGTTACGAAATACGGAGAGATGTAACCACGGTCGAACTGCATACCTTCTACTACATCAACTGTAGTTTCAGTACCCTTTGCCTCTTCTACTGTGATAACGCCTTCTTTCTTAACCTTACCCATAGCTTCAGCAATCAACTTACCGATTGTTTCGTCGCCATTAGCAGAGATCTTAGCAACATGTTCAATCTTTTCGAACTTGTCACCTACCTCTTCAGCCTGAGCTGCGATGCTTTCAACCACCTTGGCAACGGCTTTGTCGATACCACGCTTCAAATCCATCGGATTAGCACCGGCAGTTACGTTCTTCAAACCTACACCAATGATTGACTGAGCCAATACTGTAGCTGTTGTTGTACCATCACCGGCGTTATCGTTTGTCTTAGAAGCAACTTCCTTAACCAACTGAGCACCCATGTTTTCAAACGGGCAAGCCAATTCGATTTCTTTTGCTACAGAAACACCGTCTTTTGTAATATGAGGAGCACCAAACTTCTTTTCAATGATTACATTGCGACCTTTCGGGCCTAATGTTACTTTCACTGCATTTGCCAATTCATCAACACCCTTCTTCAACAGGTCGCGGGCGTCCATATCATATTTAATTTCTTTTGCCATGATTTCTTTTTCGATTTAAAAGTTTATATCAATATTTCTTTGGAACTAAAAAACCACCGTTGGATTAAACGATTGCCAAGATGTCTGACTGACGCATAATCAAGTATTTCTCGCCTTCCAGTTCGATTTCTGTGCCGGCATATTTGCCATACAAAACCTGATCGCCGTTCTTTACAACCATTTCTTCATCCTTTGTTCCATTACCTACGGCAACAACTTCACCCTTTAAAGGTTTTTCCTTTGCTGAATCAGGAATAATAATACCACCAAGAGTCTTTTCCTCTGCTGGAGCCGGTTTAATCAGCACTCTGTCTGCTAATGGTTTAATGTTCATCTCTATAAATATTTAAATTGTTAATAATTCAATTTCATCGGGATTGTCTCCAATCGCCTCTAATCATTATACGAATAGTGTGCCAAACAAAGAGGAGCTACATAAAACTGACATTTTACCTCTATAAAAGACTATTTTTCCCGTGAAGCTCTGACAGGTTGTCGCTATTTACTGACAAATATGAGTCAAAAGCAAAGAGGCTGCGTCAAAATGGTTGTTTTGATGCAGCCTCAAAAGGTGCGTCATTATGACACACCGTCCTTAAAGTACGTTAGAATTAGCCATCCAACACATCGCCGATTTATGCTTTCAGCATCTCTATCAACTGCTCAACAGTCACCAGCGTCTGTTCGCCAGTCAACATGTTCTTCAGATTGATCTTTCCCTCTTGCATTTCGGTTTCACCCACAATGGCAACAAACGGAATCTTTTTATTGTCGGCATAGCTCATCTGCTTCTTCATCTTGGCAAACTCAGGATACAGCTCTGTACGGATACCGGCTGCACGCACTTTTGAAACCAAGGGCAACAGAGAAGTCTCTTCTTTCAGGCCAAAGTTGACAAACAGCAACTGGGTAGTATTCAATGAATCGGCCGGATAAAGATCGAGCTGGTTCAACACGTCGAAGATACGGTCTGCTCCAAATGAGAAGCCGACACCCGACATACCTTCCATACCAAACACGCCTGTCAGGTTATCATAACGTCCGCCACCTGTGATACTGCCAATCTGCACATCCAGGGCCTTCACCTCAAAGATTGCACCTGTATAATAGTTCAAACCACGAGCCAATGTCAGGTCTAATGCCAACTCTGAGCGAAGAGGTGTATGTGTCAGTCGTTCCAGGATAAACTCCATCTCCTCAACGCCCTTCAATCCTATTTCCGAAGAGGCTAAGATGGTCTTCAACGACTCAATCTTCTCTGCATTGCTACCGCTCAGACAGATGATTGGCTGCAGGCGTTCTATAGCCTCTTCTGTCAATCCCTTGCTGCGAAGTTCTTCATTGACATTGTCCAATCCTATCTTGTCCAACTTATCGATAGCCACCGTGATATCAACAATCTTATCAGCCTCACCAATAATCTCTGCGATACCTGTCAAGATCTTACGGTTGTTCATCTTGATGCACACACGGATGCCAAAACGGTGATACACCTCATCCATAATCTGGAGCAATTCTACCTCGTTGATCAAGGAATCAGAACCTACCACGTCACAGTCGCACTGATAGAACTCACGATAGCGTCCCTTCTGCGGACGGTCGGCACGCCATACCGGCTGAATCTGATAACGCTTAAACGGGAAACAGATCTCATTGCGATGCTGCACAACAAAACGTGCAAACGGAACGGTCAGGTCGTAACGCAATCCCTTTTCACAAGCCTTCGCTGCGAACTTCAATGGATTCTTACACTGCAAGTCTTCATCGGAAATACCGGCAAAGCAATCTCCTGAATTCAAGATCTTGAAAAGCAACTTATCTCCCTCTTCGCCATATTTACCCATCAAGGTTGATAGATTTTCCATAGCTGGCGTTTCGATCTGCTGAAAGCCATACAAATGGAACACCTCGCGGATGGTATTAAATATGTAATTACGTTTCGCCATTTCTTCGGGCGAAAAATCTCTGGTACCTTTAGGAATAGATGGTTTCTGCATGATTGTTATCTCTTAGTAATTTTTTAGCCACAAAGGTAATGATTTTATAAATATATAGATGTTTCTCCTATAGGTTAGTTACATACATCCGTTAATAACATCTATTTATAAAGCAGGAAAGATGGAGTGTCTTCCTTGTAAACGGCCACACGGCTTTTCGGCGTTCGGTTTCGGTCTTTAACCTCTGTAAACGCCTGCCGATCTCATCCTTAGTGCCTTGCTTTTCACAAACAATGACGCACCTTACGAGACTGCATCAAAATGGTTGTTTTGAGAAAGCCTCTTAAGGTGCGTCAGAAACAGCTTGCGTTATTAGTCTCGGCTACGGGCGCCCAAATAGAGCATTACATAATAAAGCAGAGTAGCCAATGAGCCCAAAGCGGCTACCACGTATGTATAAGCGGCTGACCGCAAAGCATCTTCGGCCTTATCGTGCGTAAAGGCATTGGTGATACCTGCATTACTCAACCAGGCCAAAGCACGCTGACTGGCATTAATCTCTACCGGCAATGTAATGAAGCTAAACAGGGTTGTAGAGGCGAACAGCACAATACCGAAGCCCAACAAAGCGGGGAATGTATTAATCAATAACATACCGCCCAACAACACCCATGACATAATGCTTGAGGCAAAGCTGACAACCGGCACCAAGGCTGAACGCATCTTCAGCGGTGCATAAGCCGTTGCATGCTGCACAGCGTGGCCACACTCGTGAGCCGCTACGGCTGCCGCAGCAATACTGTTACTATAAAAGACCGATTCGCTCAAGTTGACTGTCTGATTGGCCGGATTGTAATGGTCGGTCAAATGCCCCGGAGTAGAGATCACCTTTACATCATAGATACCATTATCGCGCAGCATTTTCTCTGCCACATCCCGACCTGTCATTCCGTTAGGCATAGGTATCTTTGAATACTTCTCAAACTTATTCTGCAAGCGGGAAGAGACCAACCAGCTCAACAAGGCTATACCGATAAATATAATCCAATATAAACTCATAAAAATTCACCTTTATAATTAATGTATATGATACAGACTACAAAAAGTCTGCCAAAAGAAAAAATGGCAGAAGTGAACCCCAACCGAGCTTCCGCCTTCTGCCATTTTGTATGGATTTGTTTTATTATTCTTCCGTATATCTGACAATGGTTTGTTCGCGGTCCGGACCTACAGAAACAATCTTGATAGGCACTTCCAACTCCTCTTCCAAGAATGCCAGGTAAGCATTGAATTCTTCGGGGAATTCATCCTCGCTCTGCATCTTTGTCATATCGGCATTCCAGCCCGGCAATTCAACATATACCGGTTCGATGTCATCGCCAATCTCGAATGGGAATTCTGACACTTCCTCGCCGTTGATCTTATAAGCCACACACGCTTTTACGGTTTCGAAGCCATCCAGCACATCGCTCTTCATCATAATCAGCTTAGTAACGCCATTGATCATGATTGCATACTTCAAAGCCACCAAGTCGATCCAGCCACAACGACGTTCACGACCGGTTACAGCGCCATATTCGTGACCGATGTTACGGATCTTATCGCCTGTCTCATCAAACAATTCAGTAGGGAACGGACCGCTACCTACACGAGTACAGTAGGCTTTGAAGATACCATATACATCACCGATGCTACGAGGAGAAACGCCCAAACCCGTACAGCAGCCTGCACAGATTGTGTTAGAAGAGGTAACAAACGGATATGAACCGAAGTCAACATCCAGCAATGTGCCCTGTGCACCTTCGGCCAACACCGATTTACCCTCCTTCAAGTAGTGGTTGATCACATGTTCGCTATCGATCAGCTTGAACTGCTTCAGATATTCCAAGGCTTCGAACCACTGAGCTTCGAGCTCCTTGATGTCATATTCATAGTTCAAAGAACGCAAGATAGACTCGTGTCTTGCCTTTGCAGCAGCATATTTTGTGTCGAAATTGTGCAACAAATCACCTACGCGCAGACCGTTACGGCTAACTTTGTCTGTATAAGTCGGGCCAATACCTTTACCTGTAGTACCAATCTTTCCCGATCCCTTAGCTGCTTCATAAGCTGCATCCAGAATACGGTGAGTCGGCAGGATCAGATGTGCCTTCTTTGAGATATAAAGTTGCTTCGTCAAGTCGTGACCACTGGCTGCCAATGCTTCGGCTTCCTGTTTAAACAACAGAGGATCCAGTACGACACCGTTACCAATCACATTGATCTTTCCACCCTGAAAGATTCCTGACGGAATTGAACGAAGCACATATTTCTCTCCATTAAATTCCAATGTATGTCCTGCATTGGGACCACCCTGAAAACGAGTTATCACATCGTAGTTCGGAGTCAGCACATCGACAACTTTACCTTTGCCTTCGTCACCCCATTGCAATCCTAATAAAACATCTACTTTCATCTTTACTATTTTATAATAGGCCGTTAATATTTTTTACTTTACCGATCGCTGCATCTTATACTTACACTTACTGCAGATGCCATAGACATACAGACAATAGAAGTCCGACGTAAACCGGGAGATCTTCACACTCTCCCAACCTGCCTTCAGAGCATCGTTTCGAAGCTCCCTCACAGCTCCGCATTTCGTACAGATCAGATGCAGATGCGTCTCTGCCAACAAGCGCAATTCATACTGGACAGCCGAACTGCCCATCAGACAGTGGCACACCACCAATCCGGCATCAACCAACACATTTACGGTATTGTAGAGCGTTGCCTTGCTGACATGGAAATGATTCTTTTCCAAATCGTCGTAGAGCATACATATATCAAAATGGCCGGTGAAAGTACATATACGTTCCAATATAGTGTACCGTTCTTCCGTCTTCCGCAATCGCTTATTCTCTAAATAATGAGTCAGTTGATTGCGCAACTCGATATATACATTTGTCTCCATCTACAACGACACTGCGCAAGAGACAAAGTTAACGCATTTCTTTTAAATGCAAAGCCTTGAAAGCCGTTTAAATTTCATCGGAGGCTTTTTGTCGGCTGCTTAGAGGCTATTATCCGGCTTTCATGCCATAGACAGCGTGCCCCCAAACCTCCACAAACAGTCTCTCTTCATCCGCATACGTAAAACCCGGACAACGGATGACGGCGTTAAAAGTAATATTCAAACTCAAACTTCAAGTCGTTATAGATCTCTTGCAGCTCCGGTCTGTCTGAGTCCTTTAAATAATCCAGCTCGAGCAACACCTTGCGAGCCTGTTCTGCCGACTGTCGCCCATATTGCTTCAAAGCCTTCAAAGCGGACTGCTGTTCCTGCCAGCCTGCACCAAACCGTTCGCTGGTCAGCGTGCGGATAGACTCACACCAAAAGGCATTGACATGCGATGGCTCTATTTCGGCTGCAGAGGCAAACAGATGCATAAAGGTCAAGAAGGCCTCCGTACGGGCATAAGCATGCCGACGGTCGTACAACAGATGCTCGGCCACGCCGGCAGCATGGGGCATCTGTGCATACAGATGGCAACCGGCCGATTCGGCTATCTCAAGATAGGGAATCTCTGCTATCCAGGCTTCGGCCTGCTCATGCGTAAACTGATCGGCGGGATAGAGCATCGTGGCCAAAATCTTCAACTCGCGCACATCCTCTTTCCACATTGCCTCGGCCAAAGCGGCGTCGGGCTGATAAGAGGCTGCCAACCGACGAATCTCGGGAAAGGGAACACCGAAATTCAACTTATACGTCATTCCCTTTTCCCGCATACTGGTCGATGTCACGCCATTCATGCCCAAGCGTAACTTGGCACGAATCTCGCGCAACGTCTCTTTAACCTGTTGTTCGTCCATGCTTACTCGTTATAGGTCGGAAGGAATGAGTAGTCACGGCCATAGCGCAACATCTGTTCTACATATCCTTCTGTATAATCCAATACAACGTCTGTTACCTGGCCGGCTTCGTTCTTAACCTCTTTCATTACCGGATTGACAAAGCCCTTATAAGGAGCTAAGTTCAGATGGGCATAGCGTTCCAACACCTCGGCATGCAATGTAGGATCGATCTTCACGGCATAGTCTTCTACCAACTTCTTGCCGGCTGCATAGTCGCCTTCACTCTTGATGCGCTGTACTTCGGCCAACAGTTCTCCAAACAATGAGCGCAGTTTCTGATAGTCGTTTACAACCACAAAGCTCTTGCCGTCACGCTGTTTCAGTTCGATAACATTATCGGCCTTACCCTTTTCAAACACCCACTTGGCAATCAGCTGGCGGTTACGCATGTGAGCCTCTTCTACATTCTTACCTAACTCGATACGAACCAACTGTGTCATCAAGCCATTCATGATAAACTTATAGTATTCTGCCTTATAGGCTTCGGCATCAGGAACCAGTCCCAATTCAACCAATTTGGCATCGCCCAGATAGTACAGACCAAACAGGTCGGCACGTGCCTCTTCCAATGTAGAGCTATAAGCCTTCAACGCATCCGGATCGGTCTTTGGCAACAGCTTGCCCGAACCATGACCCAGACATTCGTGCAGGTCGGTATGCAGATTATCTGTGATAAAGCCATATTTCTTGATAGCTTCGCGCTCTGCATCACTCCATACAAACTCTTCGCTGAAGCCATTGCCTTGTGCGGCTTTGTCGTATGCCTCTGTAATATTCTCAATAGTAACGGACTTAGAGCCATAGTCGCGACGGATCCAATGAGAATTCGGCAGGTTAATGCCAATCGGTGTAGAAGGATAGCAGTCTCCACCCAGCATAGCCACGGTAATTACCTTCGCACTGACACCCTTTACCTGCTCCTTCTTGAAGCGACTGTCAACCGGTGAATGATCTTCGAACCACTGTGCATTATCGCTGATCACCTTGGTGCGCTTGGTTGCCTCTTTATTCATGAAGTTGACCGATGATTCCCAGCTGGCCTTCATGCCCAACGGATCGCCGTAGGTCTCGATAAAGCCATTCACGAAATCCACGTCCGACACGGTGTCTTCGACCCACAGGATTGAATAGGCATCAAAGGTCTTCAAGTCTCCTGTCTGATAATAGCCAATCAGCTTTTCAATGATGGCTTTCTGTGCCTCATTTTCGGCAAACGGAATAGCCTGCTGCAGTTCGGACACAATCTTTTCGATAGCCTGAGAATAGAGTCCGCCTACTTTCCAAACCTTTTCGACCAACTTGCCATTCTCTTTCACCAGACGGCTGTTCAATCCGAACGAGATAGGAGCAACGGTGTCACTCTCCATCTTCATCTTGCCATAAAAGGCCTCTACCTCTTTCTGTGTAACGCCTTCGCCATAGTAGTTGTTGGCTGATGCCTGAATCAGATCGTTGTCTCCGCTCTGCACGGTACGCTTTGGCAACACGTTGGCATCAAAGATTACCGGAGTAATCTCCTCGACAAACTGTTCAACGGTCTGACCTTCACGCAACGGAAGAGCAGATGCCTCTACCTGTGACAAACAGTTCTTAAAGAAATCTACCGTAAACTCGGGCAAGAACTTGTCTTCGGCATAGTGATGGTGTACACCGTTAGAAAACCATACTCGCTTCAAGTAGGTTTCCAAAGCCTTGAACTGAGGATCGTTGCGGTCGCCCTTATAGTTCTGATAGATCACCTCCATTGTGCGACGTACGGCCAGATTATAGCGACAGTTCTGATCGAACAGAATGTCACGTCCCATCAAAGCGGCTTCAGACAGATGATAAAGCAACTGCTTCTGTTTCAGAGAGAGTGATTCAAATCCGGGCACCTGATAGCGAAGGATCTGCAGATCTGCGAACTGATCTACTACATAATTAAATTCACTTGATACGTTGTCAGTTTTTTCTGACTTCTGATCTACACACGCGGTCATTGCGAGCGCAGCCATTGTGATTACCATTAAACTCTTCATACTTTTTACCTTATTGTTTTTGCAAATGTACATATTATCAGCTGACTTCCCAACCTTTACCCCTATTCGGTAATCAGATTTCAAGAATAAATCACATTCCCAGGGCGTTGCCCCGGGGATGATGGGATTAAGAGTTATCCGCCCTGTAAAGGGCAGGTTTAATATCTCGTTGTTTTTTTATAGCTGCCCCTGTAGGGCGTAACCTGTTATCTATCACATACCCAGGGCGTTGCCCCGGGCTAAGGAGACCATTGGGCCTTCAGCCCGCCTTTGCAAACATTGTTGGTTTCCCGTCGTGCAAATGTTATGGTTTCCCGTCGTTGGAAACGTTGTTGATTTCCCATCGTTGCTTCATTGTTCCTCCTTGTCGTTATTGTTATAGCTCTGCGCCCTGGGTGAAAGAAAAATAGCGTCAATAATGCGTTGTGTGAATCCAATACATTGCCATTGGGTAATGCTTGTGGGTAACAACGGGCTGAAAGCCCAATGGACTCAACAGCCCAGGGCAACGCCCTGGGGATGATGGAATTAAGAGTTATCCGCCCTGTAAAGGGCAGCTTTAATATCCCGTTGTTTTTTCCTGACTTCGTCACTCAAAAAACATGTATTTTACAACTATTTGACAAACAATATTTTGTATCTTTGCGTCA
>CAKVBA010000026.1 GCA_934725305.1 uncultured Parabacteroides sp.
TGCTTGAAAATTTTCCACTCCTGACAAGATAAAAAAGAGGGCAAATCAAATATTTCTCAATTTGATACACCCTCTAAAGTATAACAATCCCGTTTCTCTACAGACGGCTCCGTTTAAGCCTGTACATGGTTTTTTCACACGTTTTAATCGTCAGACTCAATAATTATTGTTATATTTGTTAGATTTTTAGACACTATAGATAATTACTGATTTTAAAGAAGATAAACTCATGAGTGAAGAGATTAAGAATACTTCTAACGAGTACTCAGCAGATAGTATTCAGGTACTTGAAGGGTTGGAAGCCGTACGAAAAAGACCGTCCATGTACATTGGAGACACGAGTGAAAAAGGGCTACACCACCTGGTATATGAAGTCGTTGACAACTCTATCGATGAAGCTTTGGCAGGATATTGTACAAATATCGATGTGGTCATCAACGAAGACAATTCCATTACGGTGACCGACAATGGCCGTGGTATTCCTGTAGATATTCATGAGAAAGAGGGCAAATCGGCCCTTGAGGTTGTATTGACCGTGCTGCATGCCGGTGGTAAATTTGACAAAGGAACGTATAAGGTATCCGGCGGTCTGCATGGTGTGGGCGTGTCGTGTGTAAATGCGCTATCAACCTACCTGAAAGCAGAGGTGCGCAGAGATGGAAAGATCCATGTACAGGAGTTCTCATGCGGAAAGCCGCTCCACGACATCGAGGTGAAGGGAACGACCGACACAACCGGAACCACCATCACGTTCAAACCGGACAGCAGCATCTTTTCCGTTACCGAATATAAATATGACATTTTGGCCACACGCCTGCGCGAATTGTCGTTCCTGAATGCAGGCATCACCCTGAAACTGACAGATAAACGTGTGGTCAGAGAGGATGGAAACTACAAGGCAGAAGTGTTCCATTCAGAAGAGGGACTGAAGGAGTTTGTCCGCTATATCGACCGCTCTAAAGAGAAGCTGATTCAGGATGTGATTCACATCGTGACCGAAAAACAGGGCATCCCGGTCGAAGTGGCCATGACCTACAACACCTCATACAACGAAAGTGTATTCTCGTATGTCAACGATATCAACACCATCGAAGGTGGTACACACTTGGCGGGCTTCCGCCGCGGCTTGACGCGTACACTGAAGAAGTATGCCGAAGACTCTAAATTGCTGGAGAAGGCAAAGGTGGAGATTCAAGGCGACGACTTCCGCGAAGGACTGACGGCTGTTATCTCTATCAAGGTGGCCGAGCCTCAGTTTGAAGGACAGACCAAGACGAAGTTGGGCAACAGCGAAGTGACCGGTGCCGTGGATATGGCCATCGGCGAAGCTCTGGGATATTATCTCGAAGAGCACCCGAAAGAGGCAAAGATCATTGTAGATAAGGTGATTCTGGCCGCTCAGGCCCGCCATGCAGCCCGCAAGGCGAGAGAGCTGGTGCAGCGTAAATCACCGCTGACCGGTGGCGGTCTGCCGGGCAAACTGGCCGACTGCTCGTCAAAAGACCCTTCGATCTGTGAGTTGTTCCTCGTCGAGGGTGATTCGGCCGGCGGTACGGCCAAGCAGGGTCGCGACCGAAACTTCCAGGCCATCCTGCCGCTGCGCGGTAAGATCTTGAACGTGGAGAAGGCAATGGACCACAAGGTGTTTGAGAGCGAAGAGATACAGAACATCTTCCGCGCCATGGGCGTTACGGTAGGTACCGAAGACGACCCGAAGGCCCTGAATCTGGAGAAGATACGCTATCACAAGGTGATTATCATGACCGATGCCGATGTGGATGGAAGCCACATTGCCACATTGATTCTGACCTTCTTCTTCCGCCGTATGCGCTCGCTGCTCGAGAACGGATATGTCTATCTGGCAACTCCCCCACTCTATAAGTGCAGCAAGGGAAAGAACGAGGAGTATTGCTGGACCGAACAGCAGCGTCAGCAATTCATCCTGAAATATGGCGGTGGCAACGAGGCCGGCATCCACACACAACGCTACAAAGGTTTGGGTGAGATGAACGACCACCAGCTATGGGACACTACCATGAACCCGGAGAAGCGCACCTTGAAACAGATTACAATTGACAATGCAGCCGAAGCAGACCAGATCTTCTCGATGCTGATGGGCGAAGACGTTGGTCCACGCCGCGAGTTTATCGAAGAGAATGCTACGTATGCCAATATTGATGCTTAAAACAGAATAGCTATATGAAACTTCGCCGCCCCAACCTGCAGCGTCTCTATCAGGAGGTTGACGGGTTTATCCCCCGCAAAGGGAATGAACAGCCGCCTCTCATCGGCATCTCGGCAAACCGGAAAGAGGGAACCTCTTGCATCGCCGAGACCTACATCGAATCGGTATTGGCTGCGGGTGGCGCACCTGTGTTGATTCCGGTGCAGACCGACCTTGATACACTGAGCAGCATCGTCTCCGGTCTTGACGGACTGCTGATGAGCGGCGGCGGCGACATCAATCCGCTCTATGTGGAAGAGGAACCTGTTCCGACTCTGCAGGATGTGGACACCTTCCGCGACGAGTATGACCTGATATTGACCCGCCTGGCAGCCAACCGCCAGATTCCTCTGATGGGCATCTGCCGCGGACATCAGATTATCAACGTCGCCTTCGGTGGCAGTATCTATCAGGATATTCACACACAGACAGACCGTAAGCTGATCAAACACAGCCAGAAGATGCCGCGCGAACAGGTGTCGCATACGGTCAGACTCACCGATGCCCGGATGAAAGAGCTGTTCAACGACGACACAACGGAGGTGAACTCGTTTCATCACCAGTCGGTGCACGAGGTGGCGCCCGAGTTTATCGAGACGGCCCAGTCGCCCGACGGACTGAACGAGGCCATCCGCCATAGCGAGAAAGAGATCTTCAGCGTGCAATGGCATCCCGAAGCATTAGCGACCCGGCCGACCGACAGCATGGCGGTGTTGTTCAGCCACTTCGTGGAGACGGCCCGCCGCTTCAGAGAGGCCAAACAGATTCATAGCCGGATTGTCACACTCGATTCGCACACCGATACGCCCATGATCTTCCCGGGAACATTCGATATCGGACGGAAAGAGGGCGGAAAGGTGAATCTGCCCTTTATGGAAGAGGGACGGATTGATGCTACCTTTATGGTGGCCTATATTCCGCAGGGCCAACGCGACGAAGCCTCATTGCAACAGGCCACCGATTATGCCCTGGAGCGACTGAATCAGGTGATCCGCCAGGCAACGCTGCATCCCGACCGGATGGGCATCGCCACCAACGAGGCGGAGATACGCCAGCTGAAAAGGGCCGGCAAAAAGGCCATCTTGTTGGGCGTGGAGAATGGATATGCTATCGGCAAGAAGATAGACAACATACGGCGATTCAAGGAGATGGGCGTCCGGTACATCACACTCTGCCACAATGGAGACAACGACATCTGCGACTCGGCCCGCGGCAACAACGAGTGGAACGGACTCAGTCCCTTCGGCCAAGAAGTGGTGAAAGAGATGAACCGGCTGGGCTTGATGATCGACCTGTCGCATGCCTCGGAAAAGACATTCTATGATGTGCTGGAGGCGAGCTGTCAACCGGTCATTGCCTCGCATTCTTCCTGCCGTGCGCTATGCGACCATCCGCGCAATCTGACCGACGAACAGCTGCGTGCCATCGCGGCCCGAGGAGGCGTTGTGCAGGTCTGTCTCTATAAAGGATTTATCAACCCGGAGGCCGAAAAAGCCAGCCTGACGGATGCCGTCAACCACATCTGCCACATCATAGACGTGGCCGGTATCGACCATGTGGGCATCGGATCGGATTTCGATGGCGACGGCGAACTGATGGGCTGCCGTGCCACAAACGAGCTGATCAACTTGACCGTGAGACTCCTGCAAAAGGGATACAACGAAACAGATATAGAGAAAATATGGGGAGGAAACCTGCTGCGGGTTTTAGCGGCAGTACAACCAACAAACAGCAAATAACTTTACTTTTATAACTTATTTATATGAAGAAATTACTCAGTACAGTATGTGCAAGCCTTCTTTGTTTAGGCAATCTTGTTGCACAACAAAGTCCGGCCACCTATTCGCCGGATCTGAACCAATTAAATCAGTTAACCGATTCGTGCGATGTAAACCTACGTAAGCCCTATACTCCGTTGATCGGTATTTCATGCAGCTATGGCAACGGCGGCTCACGCATCGCAGAAAGCTATATCCAATCGATACTGAAAGCCGGCGGTGCACCGGTGATGATTCCCGTCATCAATGACGGAGCTACGCTACGCGCTATCGTGGCCAATCTGGATGGTCTGGTCATGACCGGCGGAGCAGACGTGAACCCGCTGTGGTATAACGAAGAGCCGCGCCAACAGCTACAGACCGTCGATCCGATCAGAGACCAATTCGACCTTAAACTGATCAAGCTGGCATCAGACCGCAACATGCCTATCCTGGGCATCTGCCGCGGCGAACAGCTGATTAATGTGGCCTTCGGCGGAACACTTTATCAGGACATTCCGTCACAGGTGAAAGGATATATCAAACATGTACAGGCTATCACGGAAGAAGCTCCTTCGCATAGCGTGAACATCACTCCGGGCTCACAGCTCGAAACAATTACCGGAAAAAGCAAGCTGATGACGAACTCTTTCCACCATCAGGCTGTTAAAGAAGTAGCACCCGGTTTCCGCGTGGCAGCTATGGCCAAAGACAGCGTTATCGAAGCGATCGAAGCATGGCCCAACCGCCCGATCTTAGGTGTTCAGTGGCATCCCGAAGCGATGACACAAGCAGGCGACCCGACAATGAAGAAGCTGTTCTCCTTCCTGGTTGGCAAAGCGGACACGTTCCACCTGGCCAAAGAGATGCACAAGCGCTTCTTGTCTGTGGATACACACACCGACACTCCGCTCATATTCAAGCGTAGCGGCTATAACTTCTCTGACCGCGAACGCAACCGCGTGAACCTGCCGAAGATGGAAGAGGGTTGCCTGGATGGTGTATTCCTGGCTGCATTTATCTGGCAAGGTAAACGCGACGATGCTTCGTTGCGGACAGCCACCGAAAAGGTTACAAAGACATTGAATGACATCCACAAAATGGTTGAAGAGAACAAAGACCTGTGTGATGTGGCACTTACGCCCGAAGACTTTGTCCGCCTGAAGAAAGAGGGCAAACGCGCCATCTTTATCGGCATCGAGAATGGCTATGGCATCGGTAAAGACCTGCAGAACATTGCCAAGTTCAAGAAGATGGGTGTGAACTATATCACACTGTGTCACTCATACGACAACGACATCAGCGACTCATCCACACACACCAAGAACGAGTGGAAAGGCTTGAGTCCGTTTGGTGCAGAGGTGGTGAAAGAGATGAACCGCCAAGGCATTATGGTCGATTTGTCACACGCGAACGAGAAGACCTTCTGGGATGTGATTGAGCTGACAAAGGTTCCTTTCATCTTGTCTCACTCATCGGCCCGCGCTATCTGTGACCACGACCGCAACCTGACAGACAAACAGTTGAAGGCCTTGGCCGAACATGGCGGTGTGATTCAGCTCTGTCTGTTGAACGAATATATCAACAAAGATGCCAAGAAAGCCTGCCTGATGGATGCCATCGACCATATCGACCACATCGTGAAGGTGGCAGGTATCGACCATGTGGGCATCGGTTCAGACTTTGACGGCGGTGGCGGAATCATCGGTTGTCAGGGCGATAACGACTTCATTCAAATCACAGTTAAACTGATTGAAAGAGGTTATTCTGAAGAAGATATTGCTAAGATCTGGGGCGGCAACCTGCTGCGCGTAATGACGCAGGTGAACGAAGCGGCCTCTGTAAAATAAACATAATGTATAGATGAATATGAAGACGATTACTTTAGCTCTATGTGCAGCCACGCTGCTGTCGTGCGGACAAAAGGCGACCAGCGACAATGCAGCTGCACAAGTGGCACCGGTTCAAGCGGAAGCCTCAGTGTCTGCAACGCCGACATTCAATGCCGACAGTGCTTATACGTATGTGGAGAAACAGGTTTTGTTCGGACCTCGCGTCCCCAACACCGCCTCTCACAAGGCTTGTGGAGACTATCTGGCCCATGAACTACGACGCTTTGGGGCTAAAGTATATGAACAAGAGGCCGTATTGACCGCTTATGACAATACCGGATTGGAGTCGCGCAACATCATTGGTGCTTTCAATCCGGACAACCAGAAAAGGATTCTGCTGTGTGCGCACTGGGATTCACGTCCGTATGCCGACCACGATCCAAGCAGTGGCAACCATCGGAAGGCCATTGATGGTGCGGACGACGGCGCCAGCGGCGTAGGTGTATTGTTAGAGATTGCCCGCCAGATCGGACAGAATGATCCGGGCATCGGCATAGATATCATCTTCTTTGATGCCGAGGATTATGGCATACCGGAGTTTGTCAAAGACTTCAAGCCCAACACCTGGTGTTTAGGCTCACAGTTCTGGGCAAAGCGGCCTCATGTTCCCAACTATCAGGCCGAATTTGGCATCCTGCTCGATATGGTCGGATCCAAGAATGCGACCTTCTTCAAAGAGCAGCAGTCCACCCGATATGCCGCACGCTATGTAGAAATGGTGTGGAGCGCGGCGCGTAACCTGGGTTATGGCAAGTTTTTCATCAATGCAGATGGCGGAGCTGTTATCGACGACCATCAGTATGTGACCAGCGGCACCAATATTCCTTGTCTCGATATCATCAACTACGATCCTGAAAGTGAAAAAGGATTTGCTTCTTACTGGCACACGATGGACGACACAATGAAGAATATCGACAAAGAGACCTTGAAGGCTGTGGGCCAGACGGTCTTGGAAGTAATATATAACAAATCTAATAAATAGAACAGGATATGACTATCAACGAACTTCAGGACGAAATAATTGAAGAGTTTTCTGATTTTGATGACTGGATGGACAAATATGCCCTCTTGATTGAATTGGGCAACTCGCTGGCTCCGCTGGATGAGAAATACAAGACGGAAAGCAACCTGATCGAAGGCTGCCAGAGCCGTGTGTGGCTGCAGGCCGACTATATCGATGGCCGCATTCACTTCCAGGGAGAAAGTGATGCCGTTATCGTGAAGGGCATCGTTTCCCTGCTGATCAAGATTATATCGGATCACACTCCACAGGAGATTCTGGATGCGGACCTTTACTTCATCGAAAAGATCGGCTTGAAGGAACATCTGTCTCCTACTCGCTCAAACGGTTTGGTTGCTATGGTCAAACAGATGCGTCTGTACGCAATGGCCTTCCGGGCAAAAGAACAGCAGGCCTGATATAGCTACTTTATAAGGTGCATCAGAACCAGAGGAATGCAACATGGCCGCTTCCGGTTCTGACGCACCTTTCTTTCATCACAACACTCATAACGAATCGACAAAGGAGGAATAATATGAAAAACATCCTACATACAAAAGCAATCTGCCTGGGAAGCGCCATCGCTATTCTCTGTAGCAGTTGTGCCACTATGGATCGCCCCACGCGTACGACTGTCGCAACGCAAACGGGTGCTATTGTAGGCGGCACCTTTGGTTCGGCTATTGGCGACCAGATTGGTGGTTACAACGGTTCTTTCTGGGGATCGATGTTGGGAAGTGTTGCCGGCATTGCGTTGGGCGCAGCCATCGCCTCGAACCCTAACGACCAACAACAGAACAAACAGGTGTCGCGTGTCGAGATAAAACCGGCTCCGGCCATCGTTATCACAGACATCATCCTGAAAGATATGAACGGGAATCAGTGTATCGACGCCCAAGAGAAGTGCCAGATCTCATTCGTCATTGTCAACAACGGCGACATCACAGCTCACAATGTTATTCCCTACATCAAAGCCTTTGGTAATGCCAAAAAGATCCATCTTTCGGCCCCTGTCAGTATCAAACAGATCACTACGGAAGATGAGATCAGCTACACCGTGCAGGCAAATGCCACGGAGAAGCTGAAGAGCGGAACCGCCGACTTCGAGATTATTATCGTAGATGGTGATGAGAATGAGCTGTGCAGAGAGAAATTCTCCGTACCGACACAAGGTCTCTCAAAACGGTAAGGTCAACTGCTCGGGAAGTAGCGTAAAACTCTTACGATGATAAGGAGTGATTCCATGAATACGGATCGCTTCGCGGTGCGCCTTCGTGGGATAACCTTTGTTCTCAAGCCAATGATATTCGGGATAATCGGCTGCCAAGCTATTCATATAGTCGTCACGATAGGTTTTGGCCAAGATAGAAGCTGCAGCGATGCTCAACAGCTTGCCATCGCCCTTTACCACCGTTGTATGAGGAATATCGGGATAAGGAGTAAAACGGTTCCCGTCAATCAACAGATGGTCCGGCTTTATGGCCAATTGATCAATGGCACGATGCATGGCCAGAAAAGAGGCTTTCAAGATGTTGATCTTGTCAATCTCTTCCGGAGTGACAATGCCTACAGCCCAAGCCAAGGCCTCTTTCTCTATCACCGGACGAAGGGCATAACGCCTCTTCTCGCTCAGCTTCTTGCTATCGTTCAACTCTTCGCTCTGGAAATCGGGCGGAAGAATCACCGCTGCTGCAAACACAGCACCTGCCAGACAACCGCGTCCGGCCTCATCACATCCGGCCTCGATCCGACCGGCCTCCATATAGGGCAACAACATCTTTCTATATTCATTTATAATAAACCCAAATCGGTCATTAGAATGAAAAAAGTAAAACAGCTGAATAATTTCTATTCTTTCCAACTCTTGTCAGCACTTCTTTCGGCATCTTGCTTCCGCCTGCGTTTCGACATAGCCCGCTATGCCTTCAACGTAGAGCCTTGCAATCTGCTCAAAACAAGTACTAACAAGAATCGTAATCTAATGACCGAATTGGGATAAATCAGACAATCCTTTCTATCTCTTCTCCATGTAGGGCCTGATTACAAACCAGGCAAAGGCTGTAGCCAGGCACACGCCCAAACTGTTGGCCGCAAAGTCCAGCCAATCGCCAGAACGATAGGCTGTGCAATAGCCTTGCAACAACTCAATGAATCCGCCCAACAACACGGGACAAACAACCGCGCCCCAAAAGGCATGATTATAGAGAGGACGCGTCCGATGACTACGCAAGAACTCAATCCACAACATGCCGGACAACCCGCCATACATACAAATATGAACCACCTTATCAAAACCCGGAAACAAGGGAAGATCCACAGATGGTGGCTTGAAAAAAGAGAGGTATAACACGGCCATTATTACCAATAACGACAGTGGATACCTCTTTACATAGTATAATATCATACGACATTAAAACATTTTACGAACGCGCTCGATGCCGGCAACCAAGACATCGATCTCTTCTTTGGTGTTATAGAATGAGAATGATGCACGAACGGTTCCTTCGATTCCCATGGCTTGCATCAAAGGCTGGGCACAATGATGACCGGTGCGAACGGCAATGCCCAAACGGTCGAGCAACATGCCCATATCATAGTGATGAATATTTCCTACCAAGAACGAGATTACGGCTCCCTTGTCGGCCGCTTCTCCATAGATGCGCATGCCCTCGATAGCTTTCAACTGCTCTGTTGCATACTGCAACAACTCCTGTTCATAGGCGGCAATCTGGTCCATACCCAACTGATCGACATAACGCAACGCCTCAGCCAAAGCCGTGCTGCCGATAAAGTCCGGCGTTCCGGCTTCAAACTTGAAGGGAAGTTCATTGAAGGTTGTCTTCTCAAACGAAACTGTAGCAATCATTTCTCCTCCTCCCTGATAAGGCGGAAGCTTATCCAACCACGCCTCTTTGCCATACAACACGCCGATACCGGTCGGTCCATACACCTTATGACCGGAGAACACGTAGAACTCGGCATCCAGGTCTTGCACATCAACCTTCATGTGAGGAACCGACTGCGCACCATCAACCAACACCGGCACACCATGACGATGAGCCTCAGCAATGATCTCCTTCACCGGGTTTACCGTGCCCAATACGTTGGATACATGAACCACAGAGACCAGCTTGGTGCGCTCTGAGAACAGTTCGCGATAGGCATCCAGCTGCAATTCGCCCTTCTCGTTCATCGGTATCACCTTCAAGGTGATTCCCTTGCGGGCTGCCTGAATCTGCCAGGGCACAATGTTAGAGTGATGCTCCATCACAGAGACAATCACCTCGTCTCCAGCCGACATGCAGGCATCGGTAAATGAAGAAGCCACCAGATTGATTGATTCGGTGGTTCCGCGTGTAAAGATAATCTCGTGGGATGAGCGGGCATTCAAGAAGCGTTGCACGGTCTGACGCGCCTCTTCATGTGCCTCGGTAGCCGCCTGACTCAGGAAATGAACTCCCCGGTGAATATTGGCATTCACATTGTAATAGCCATTCTCTATCTTCTCAACCACAGCACGTGGTTTCTGAGTCGTTGCCCCATTATCTAAATAGACAAGAGGCTTATTATAGACCGTATGCGACAGTATTGGAAAATCGTTCCGTATGGATTGTATATCTAACATAGTTTCTGTGTATCTATTTTGTTCTAACTAACAAAGAACAAAGATACTATGTTTATTCCAAGATATTCATCAAGCAAGGTTAAATTTCGAGTATGTGCCTAAAATACAGAAGGACTGCCCCAAGATCACTCCTAAGACAGTCCTATACACCAATCATTATCTATATAAAAAACACCGACTAACTTCCTGCAGTTATCGTTTCAAATTTGTATTCAATTGTTTGTCTGTTGCCGGATAAGGCAGATAAATTGACTTTTCGCCTTCCCATGCAGTAGTTACAGGTATCGTTTCACTAACGAAAACGCCCGGAGCCACTTCGATAGGCGCATTGGCCTTACGCTGATTATAGAGACTTTCAAACATATTCATACGGAGCAGGTCGTCGCGGCGTGATACCAATGCAACCCAATAGCCGGCAACTTCCCAACCATGTTCCTTAAAGGCTGCCTCAGCAAAAGCCTCACCGCTCAATCCGGATACGGGCTCCAGACCGGCACGTTCACGAACACGGTTCAAACATTCATAAGCCAACGCATTAGGAATTCCCTCCGCA
Organism: uncultured Parabacteroides sp.; assembly: GCA_934725305.1. Lineage (GTDB taxonomy): Bacteria > Bacteroidota > Bacteroidia > Bacteroidales > Tannerellaceae > Parabacteroides. Next base: position 11,052 of record CAKVBA010000026.1, read on the forward strand.
CGTGCCTGAGCTTCAGCATACCACAAAAGCACTTCAGAGTAGCGAATCAGACGGTGACGATGGTCGTTCGTCATCCAACCGGTATTGGCCGGCTTGGTATAATCGTAGTCGCCTCCATCTTCTCCGATAGTAAAGATACAGAACATCGGATGCTGCTCTGGTATATCTTTATCCCACCAGTCGATCAGCTCGTTACCGGCCTTGTTGCCCTTCAAGATTTTAGGATTGTAGGTAGCATCCTTACGCGGACCTGCCGGGAAATCTTTCCAGAATTGGATTTCGCCCCAGCCGTCGCCCCAGCCGCCGAGTGATTCAAACAGGTGACAGTCGGTCATCTGAGAGTCTTCAACCCATGCAAATGCACGTGAATAATTGATACCTACCACAGTTTCGTTGGTATAGTTGTGGCTCGGAGCATATACATGTTTGTATTCCGGTTCCAGAATGTACTCGTATGTTCCGGCATTCACACCATCAATAACAGCCTTAGCCTGCTCAGCAGCTGAAGCATAATAGGTAGTCTGATTCATAGGCCAGCCAGCCATAGCCATATAGACAGCAGCCAATGTAGCCTGAGCTGCCTGCTTCGTGATATAGACATTGGCACCTTCATACTTACGTGGAGCCGTTTCGTAGGAAGTAGGAAGCGTCTTGACACAATCCTGCAAATCCTTAACAATCTGGTCATAAATAGATTCTACACTTGCCAACGGACGTTCATAATTCACCTCGTTATCCAACACCAAAGGCACCTGTCCCCAGCGACGAACCAACCAGAAGTAGTTGACTGCACGCCAGTATTTAGCCTGACCGATACAGATGTTGATCTCTTTCTCAGAGGTCGGAGTCTTGTCGGCATTCAGCACAATGTAGTTGGCAGCCTTGATTGCTGTATAAGAGGTCTGCCAAGCGGCTTCAATACCCTTGTTGGCATCCGTTGCACGAAATGCATCCACTTCGGCATACGCCTGTTTATTACTACCCGGATTGGAAGTCAAATCATCACCCTGCCAGTTTGGAATAGTAGGGTTGGTATTGGTCTGGATCTGACACACCGTCTGATACAACGCATAGGTTGCCATGTCGAGCTCTTCCTGGGTAGAGAAGAAGGTCGTTGGAGTTAACTGGCCCTTTGGATCCTCTTTCAAGAAATCGCTGCATGAAGTTGATAACAGCGAGAATGCCAAAGCACACAAAATATATTTTGTCTTCATAATTAATCAATCTTTATATTTATATGGTTAGAAACTCATGCGAACACCCAATGTATAGGTTCGTGCCAACGGATAAGCACCCAAGTCGATACCGTCATTCACGTCAACACTGCCATTGCCCATGAAAGAGATACCTGCCGGATCCATTCCCTTATAGCTTGTGATTGTAAACACATTCTGACAACTGAATGTGAAGCGCAGATCAGCAAACTTGGCAACTGACTTAGACAGATTGTAAGAGAGACTTAAGTTGTCTAACCGGAAATAGTTGGCTGATTCCAAGAACTTAGTTGATGCAGAAGCAGACTGATAGTCGTTACCGGTTACTGTAACAGCCGGATAACGGGCAGACTGTCCATTCGCAGCGAAGTTGTCTTTCAGATATTCCTTCAAGGTAACAAATGCGAAGTCACCTGTCATGGCTGTACCGGTGAAACGAACCAGGTTCAAACGGTCAGCACCAAACGATCCGGTAAAGAAGAGGTTCAAATCCCAGTTCTTCCAACGCAAAGAGTTGTTCCATCCCAAAGTGAAGTCCGGTGTTGACTTACCGATGAAGGTACGGTCGCTACTGTCGATCACTCCGTTATTGTCGAGGTCTTCAAAAGAGTCTTTTCCTGAAGCATCCAGGCCTTTCCACTTATAACCATAGAAAGCACCGATCGGCTGACCAACCTCTACGCGCGTTACACCATCAGTAGGAATCATACCTGCTGCCGGACTTGATCCGGATACGAAATCCAATCCACCCAGATTCTTCACCTCATTCTTCAGATAAGTACCGTTGAATGTTGAGTTCCATGAGAAGTCCGGAGTGTCAATAAGAACAGCGTTCAAAGAGAAGTCGATACCACGGTTGCTAACTTCAGCTGCATTGACCCAATAAGATCCGCCACCATCGTAGTTAGGAATAGTACGACGCAACAGACCGTCTTTAGTACGTTTGTCGAAATAGTCGAATGACACATCAAGACGTCGGTTCAAGATTGAGAAATCTACACCCAAATCGAGCTGATGAGTTGTTTCCCAAGTCAGATCGGGAGTAGCTACACTGGTTCCTGCCCAGTAACCGGTATATTGTGAAGAACCACCAAATGCATACATCGCCTGTGACATCAAGCCCAACGTATCGTATGAATTGATAGCCTGGCTACCAATCAAACCGTAGCTGGCACGGATCTTCATGTCTTGGATCAGGCTTTGACGTTGCATAAACTCTTCATTTCCTAACGACCAGGCTGCTGCCACTGACGGGAACCAACCCCATTTGTCTTTGAAGAACTTAGAAGAACCATCGGCACGGATAGTACCGGTCAGCATGTAACGGTCTTTATAGTTATACATCACACGTCCTACACCAGACATCAAAGCCCACTTTGAATAAGAGTTGGATACTGTACGGCTGCTGGCCATGTTCACATTCCACCAACCCACACTTTCTGTCAGCAAACCAGAGCCGCTCAATCCGATATTACGAGATTCCGACTGTGTGGCTTCATATACAGCAGTGGCAGTCAATGCATGGTCGCCCCACTTGCCTGTATAGGTCAAGTTGTTAGTGGTCTGCAATGCCATACGGTAAGCATCATTGTTACCCATACCGTTGTTGCTGTTTGTCACCTTCTTAGAAGAGAATGAATAGGTCTTGCCATCGTAATAGTCAACACCATTGCTGGTTGTGAAGGTCAATCCGGGCAGGATATCAAACTTCAAATCAACATGTGCATTCACGATATCCATCATGGCTTCGCCTACTTGCTTCTGCAACTGACCCACCGGATTGTTCTGTGTCAACGCACTATAAGTGTCACGGGTATAAGTTCCATCTTCATTCATTATTCCCAATGTCGGAGCATAGTTCATCGCTACGTTAATGATATTTTCTTTGCCGGCATTGAAATTAGCACTATTACGCACATTGTGTGACGCATTCACATCGGCTGTTACATGCAACCAATCGGTCATCTGTGAAGTCACATTCAGACGTGCCTGATAACGTTTGTTTTGGTTTTTGATAACCACACCTTCTTGATCGATATAGTTACCAGAGATTAGATACTGAGTTTTGTCGTTTCCGCCAGAGAAGGATAGTTTATAATCTTGTGTAACACCCGTCTGATAAATCTCATCCTGCCAGTCGGTTCCTGCTGTACCATTCTTGAATGCAGTCAGCTGCTCAGGAGAGAAAGTACCTGCACGATAGGTATTATACAAATCAGCAAATTCATAGGCATTCAAGGTCTCATAACGTTTGGCAACTGTTCCGAAGCCAATCTGGGCATCAAACATCACCTGACGTGTATTAGCCTTACCGGTTTTGGCCGTAATCAATACAACACCATTGGCTCCTCGCGAACCATAAATAGCCGTAGAAGAGGCATCTTTCAAGATCTGCATAGACTGGATATCTTCAGGGTTCAAACCTGTCAACCCGCTCTCGCGAACAATACCATCAATCACATACAACGGATCGTTGCTACGATTGATTGATCCGGATCCACGTACACGAATCTTCACAGATCCGCCCGGCACACCACTGCTCTGTACCTGTACACCGGAAACACGACCTTGCAATGCATCAGACACCTGCTTGATCGGCTGATCTTTAAAGGATTTGTTGTCCAAGACCGATACTGAACCTGCCAGATCGGCCTTGCGAACAACACCATAACCTACAACAACCACTTCGTCCAAAGCTTGAGAATCTTCTTGTAAGACTATTCTCAAGTTTTGCTGGTTGTTAACAACAACCTCTTTTGCCAAGTAACCTATATAAGATATCTTTAGTTTCGCATTGGGACTAACGTCAAGGGTAAAGTTACCATCTAAATCCGTGATAGTTCCATTGGTCGTTCCATCTTCCAACACATTGGCGCCAACAATGGGTTCGCCGTTTTCATCCACAATCACACCCTTCACAGTGATTGTCTGCTGTTGAGACAGAATTTCTACGGCCGTGTTAATAGTTGGATTCATCGCTTCTCCAGCAGCATAAGTGCTGAATGCTCCGGCTGTCAGCATGATTGAAGCGAGCCCAACAATCTTAGAAATTTGGTTGTGCAGAGGAGCTTGAAAACAAAAATCCCCCGACCAAAAGTTATTATTCATACTTTGATTACAATTTGAAATTAATACAGTTTTTATATGTGAAAATTGTGTTGCGCATGCCGGAGAGAACCATCCGGCACTTTTCGTCTTTTATTATATCATCCTTTTCAATCTTTCATGCGCATTCTCTTTTTTTAAACGGTACATCTCTTTGCTTTATTCTTGTACTTTTATACCATAGGCAATACATGGTACACTTATACAATAAAACGGTTCAAATATTTATTACCTTATTAAATTTTAATATTTCTACTACTAAAGTAAGAAATAAGATTTAAAGGCAAGCATTCATCTCTCCAACATCCTCAACAAGGCTAACCTTTTCCATCCAATCCAAGCCTACGTCCTCTCCAGAGTATGTGTTTCCCAATTATCACACAGCTCTTTCAGTACATTAGTCTTATGGATCTCAACACCTTTAACAGCCCTATCAAATTCCATGGTAAACTCTTTATGGATTTTATCAACGCCATCGACTTATGAGAACTGATAATCTATATAGTTTTGATGATTATATCCTCAACAGCAAACAAATCAAGTATATATAATTTGGCATATTACATATATCATCCTTGATAAGCAACAAACAAACGGTTAAAAGTATCCAACTTCTGATGTTTCTGTCATACGTGTTTTTCTTAACGCGGCAAAGATAAATAGAATAATTAAATATTAAAAGAATTAACAGTATTATTTTTGTATAAATATACATCCAATAGAGACTTATTGTATTTTATTATAAATACATCATAGGAGAACATTCTTTCCTTTTGCTTGGCAATAGGCTAAAACAGCATGTATTGTCGGCAGGACTATACTGTAACGACAGACAGCGCGTCTTGTTTGCTATCTTTTTGAGAAAGAAAATAGCAATGGGCCGATTGGGATTTGTCTCTTTTCAGAACGATTATTTTTATCAAAAAAACAAAGCCCAAAAACCTCTTCTCACCAAGAGAAAAGAATTTCAGGCATTTATTAAAACCGGGGGATTATCATCGCCCCACAACAGAATTATAATATAAACAATAAAAAGATTCTATTTAACCGTAGCAGACGGATCATGAGCAGTCTTTGCACCGCTACTCTCTCCTGCCACTCCATAACAACCAACGGCCGGAAAATAAAAAGGCGCGCGCTGATAGCCAGGATGTTTCAACCGTCCATCCTCTACCCGCTTCTGCAGGCGACGCAGAGCTGTGGCAGGACGCAATCCGCAAAGAATACTCAACTGACGCGTAGTAATGGCATCATGATCCTGAAAATAGGCGGTAAGAAAGGCATCTATCTCTTCCTCACTCAACGCCTCAGAACGATGTGTATGCTCAACTCGCTTAAAGCTCATGGTCTGCAACAGACGCTCCAACCGCTTGTCGGGCAAATAAACGATACCACCAAAATGGATGCTCTCTGCACGAATCTCACTAACAGACGAGACAGAAGGCGACTTCGCACTGCCACGAAAGGTTCCGATTCCTTCAAGATGAACACTGTTACCATTACGAATCTCTGTCTCCAACACATCCGACAACTCTATCAAAGCTGCCTTAACATCACTCGCAGAGAGGCTGCAACGGTCGGCAATACGACGCGCAATCTGATCAGTAGTCATCTTGCTTTTCACCACTAAACGGGCATGGTATCTCTCCTTTCCCGGGTCTTTCGGCTGAGGTGTCTTGAAAAAATCATATTGAGCTTCCATATTACTATGCGTTTATTCTGTATCAATTAGTCCCTCCATCTATAGAAATTAATAGAAAAATAGGCTTTATTAGTCACATAACAGTTGTGAGTAAAGTAAATCACTATATGTGCCAAAGCTTCTGCACAAGTTGTGACAAACCTTACTCACATAATATGATACAAAAAGTTTCAGGTACAAATATATTAGTTTATCGGATATAAAGCAATAGTTTACACTTTTTTCTGCAATCCCGATCGATTATTCGATTCCAACCCTTGCTTACGTTTGCTTAGAGCAGATTGCAATAGACAGCATTGAAGGCTTAGTAAGCAATGACGAAACACAAACAGAAGCAAGACATCAGAAGTTGTGCAGACAAGAGTTGGAGTACAGAAAACAGGAAGAAGAGCTCTTTGGTAAGGCAACACTGTAGTTGTCTCAGCAAGAGCAGGATGGTTTTTAGGCACAAAAAAGCCAGACCATCTTCCCGCCATCACGGAAAGACAATCTGGCTTCTACCAAATTATAAAGTTGAGTCGTTCTAAATCAACGTCAACGAAATAGACTTATTTACAAATACGACATCCGGCACATTTAGACAAATCGCCACGGAAACGTTTCTCCACCAAAAGATGCAATCGGTCTTTCAAGGCATCCAAACGAACATGGTTAATTACGTCTGACGTAAAGGCTACACTCAACAACATGCGGGCTTCTTCCAAAGGAATACCACGACTCCGCATATAGAATAGGGCTGCTTCATCCAACTGTCCGGTTGTCATACCGTGTGAACACTTCACATCATCGGCATAGATTTCCAGCTGAGGTTTGCTGTACATACGGCATTCGCGAGTGGCACACAAGTTGCTGTTTGTCTGGTAGGCTTCAGTCTTATCTGCACCTTCGTTCACCAAGATACGTCCACTAAACGCACCAACGGCATGGTCGTTCAACACATTCTTGAACAACTCATTGCTGGTACAATGGGCTGTTTTATGGGTAATCAGGCTATAGGTATCGAGCTGTTGCTCTTTATCCAATACAGACATGCCACACAACGTGGTTTCAGCACCTTCGCCTTCCAGGTCGATATAGTAGTTGTTACGTGTCAATCCATTGTTCAATGTGATTCCATTGACCAACACATTGCTTGATTCTGCCAGCTTCACATAAAGTGAAGAGAAACGAGAAGTAGAAACACTGCTCTCTTCCAAATCATAGTAGTCAAAATATGCGCCCTCTTCGGCAAAGATCTCAACCACCTGAGTAGCCAAGAACTTTACATCATCGATTGTATGGTCGCACACCAACAGTTTAGCCTGTGAATAGGGCTCCATGATTACAAGGACACGACGATTTGCCATCAAATCCACATCGCTACGGAAGATATTCACCAGCTGAATAGGACGATCGATCACAACCTCGCGCGGCACATACAAGACGAAACCATCTTGAGCCAACATAGTATTCAAGGCAACCAATGATTCCTTGTCGGTAGCTGCTGCCTTGCCATAATAACGGGCTGCAATCTCGGGATACTGCTCAGCAAAAGCCTTCAATCCACCCGCATAAACGCCCTCGGGCAAATAAGCCTTCGGCAACTCCTTGTCATAGAAAGTGTCATTTACCACAAAGTAGAGTGACGTACTCATATTAGGCACATCACAGCGAAACACGTCATACGGATTCACCGGAATAGCCAAACGGTTGATGTTGATCCCATAATCCGGAGCAAAAGATTGGGCCACATCTGTATATTTATAATCCTCACCTTTTGTTGAAGGAAAGCCCAAGCGTTCAAAGTCGGCCAAAGCGCCGGCTCTCATCGCATTCATAACCGGTGCACTGTAGCGGCACACCATGTCTTCACACTTCGCGAAAAGATCAAGATATTGCTGTTCTGCTTTCATGGTCATTCTCCCATCTCTTTCTTGATCCAGTCGTATCCCTTTTCTTCCAGTTCGAGGGCCAGCTCCGGACCAGCCGTCTTAACGATACGTCCTTTATACAACACATGTACAATATCCGGCTTGATATAGTCGAGCAAACGCTGATAGTGAGTGATCACTATGGCTGCATTCTCGGGAGTCTTCAACTTATTGACACCGCTGGCTACGACACGCAGTGCATCAATGTCCAATCCGCTGTCGGTCTCGTCCAAGATAGCCAACTTCGGCTCCAACATTGCCATCTGGAAGATTTCGTTACGCTTCTTCTCACCGCCCGAGAAACCTTCGTTTACACTACGGCTTGCCAACTTGTTGTCCAACTCAACAATCGCACGTTTCTCACGCATCATCTTCAGGAAGTCTGTGGCTGATACAGGTTGCAATCCTTTGTATTTACGATGCTCGTTTACGGCTGCGCGCATGAAGTTAACCATGCTCACACCCGGAATTTCTACCGGATACTGAAAGCTCAGGAAAAGTCCTTCACGGCTGCGGTCTTCTGCAGAAAGCTCCAACAAATTCTTTCCATTAAAGGTTACTTCACCTTCGGTCACCTCAAATGCCGGATTGCCCACTAATACACTGCTTAATGTACTCTTGCCAGAACCATTTGGTCCCATGATAGCATGCACCTCACCCGCTTTGACCGACAGATTGATGCCTTTCAATATCTCTTTACCATTGATATTGGCATGTAAATTCTTTATCTCTAACATATTTCGTTTTCCTTATATTTCTTATTAACCAACGCTGCCTTCCAACGAGATAGTCAACAGCTTCTGAGCCTCGACAGCAAACTCCATCGGCAACTTGTTCATCACCTCACGAGCATAACCATTTACAATCAGACCAACAGCCTCTTCTACTGAAATACCGCGCTGCTGACAATAGAAAAGCTGCTCTTCGCTGATCTTGCTGGTGGTTGCTTCATGCTCAACAACAGCCGTCTCGTTCTGAATATCAGCATACGGAAATGTATGAGCTCCACAAGTAGGACTCAGCAACAAACTATCGCACTGGCTATGATTACGAGCGCCTTCGGCACGAGGAGAAACCTTCACCAAACCACGGTAACTGTTCTGACTATGTCCGGCAGAAATACCCTTCGACACAATGGTACTCTTTGTGTTCTTACCTAAGTGTATCATCTTGGTCCCTGTATCAGCCTGCTGATAGTTGTTAGTAACAGCCACAGAATAAAACTCGCCAACAGAATTGTCACCGGCCAAGATACAACTCGGATATTTCCAAGTGATTGCCGAACCGGTCTCGACTTGTGTCCATGAAATCTTGCTACCTTCACCTTTACACAAACCGCGCTTGGTTACGAAATTATAAATACCGCCTTTTCCGTCTTTATCGCCCGGATACCAGTTCTGTACCGTTGAATACTTCACCTCGGCATGTTCATTGGCCACAATCTCAACAATGGCCGCATGCAACTGGTTCTCGTCACGCATCGGTGCTGTACAACCTTCCAGATAACTTACGTAAGCCTCGTCATCGGCGACAATCAGTGTACGTTCAAACTGTCCGGTATTGGCAGCATTGATACGGAAATAGGTACTCAGTTCCATCGGACAACGAACGCCTTTAGGTATATAAACAAATGAGCCATCCGAGAACACGGCCGAATTCAATGCGGCAAAGAAATTGTCTCGATAGCTCACGACACTGCCCAAATACTGTTTCACCAAATCCGGATGATGCTGTACGGCCTCGCTAAACGAACAGAAGATAATGCCCTTTTCGGCCAAGTTCTCTTTAAACGTTGTCTTTACTGAAACGCTATCCATCACAGCATCAACAGCCATACCCGTCAGCTGCTTCTGCTCTTCCAATGAAATACCCAACTTGTCGAATGTCTTCAACAATTCAGGATCAACCTCATCCAAACTCTTCGGACCTTCCTTCTTCTTCGGTGCCGCATAATAGATTATATCTTGATAATCGATTGCAGGAATATCCAGATGAGCCCATGTCGGCATCTCTAAGGTCTGCCAATAACGAAAGGCTTTCAGTCTAAACTCGAGCAGCCACTCAGGTTCATTCTTCTTGGCCGAAATAATCCGAACAGTCTCTTCATCCAAGCCCCGATGGATCACATCCGTATCAATATCGGTAACAAAGCCGTACTTATAATCACCGGCTGTTACCTCATTAATTATATTATTTGAATCCTCCATATATTTAAATGACAACAAACATTGTCCCTTTTACAATTTTATTCTCTTTCAGAAAACAAGTTTTTGGGATAAATGGTTGGAATGATCTCCTTTATTCCATAATAAAGGCGTGATTCGAGCTTCGCTTCACGCGACACGAACACGCCATTACGGTCAACATACTCCAATACATTCAAGAGCAGGCTTAGGAACAGTGTTGACAACGCCAAGCCAAACAAACCACCCAACAGATGATTCAACAGACTCAACGGCGTCACGCCTATGATGCGATGAATGACTTCACCCACTAGCAACAAGAGACCAACTACCAGCAAAAAGCCGGCCAGATAACTAAGCACTGTCACGCTTTCTGCGGGGAACCAACCAGTAGCTACTATATATTCCTCCAACCAGGCAGCAGCTTCTCCACAGAAATAGATGCCGACAATCAGGGCTATAAGCGAAACAACCTGTTTGATGACTCCATCAAACAGGCCTTTCACTAATCCCAAACCTGCCAGACACAGCAATGTGATGTCTAACCAGTTCATTTCTATAACGTCTTCTTAATTTCAGTTTCTTCGTATGCCTCGATAATATCACCCACCTGAATGTCATTGAAGTTGGTAATATTCAGACCGCAATCCAATCCGGCAACAACCTCTTTCACATCGTCTTTGAAACGCTTCAGTGAACCAAGTTCGCCTGCATAGATAACAATACCATCACGAATCAAGCGGATCTTATTAGAGCGTTTGATCTTTCCTTCGTTGACCATACAACCGGCAACAGTTCCGACCTTCGAGATCTTGAACACCTGCTGAACTTCTACGTTTGCAGTAATCTCTTCCTTGATTTCAGGAGAAAGCATACCTTCCATAGCATCCTTCACGTCTTCAATAGCATCGTAAATGATTGAGTACAGACGGATTTCAACACCCTCTTTCTCTGCATTCTTACGTGCTGCCAGTGACGGACGAACCTGGAAACCGATAATAACCGCATTTGAAGCAGCTGCCAATACCACATCAGATTCCGAGATCTGACCCACAGCTTTATGGATTACATTTACCTGGATCTCTTCTGTTGACAGACGAATCAAAGAGTCAGACAATGCCTCAACAGAACCGTCCACATCACCCTTAACAATGATGTTCAACTCCTGGAAGTTACCCACAGCAATACGACGGCCAATATCGTCCAATGTCAACATCTTCTGAGTACGCAAGCCCAATTCACGCTGCAACTGTTCACGACGGTTGGCAATTTCACGCGCTTCCTGCTCTGTTTCCAATACATTAAATGTATCACCTGCCTGAGGCGCACCATTCAGACCCAAGATCAATGCCGGTTCTGACGGACCAGCCTTTTCGATGCGCTGGTTACGTTCGTTGAACATAGCCTTCACACGGCCAAAGTGAGTACCAGCCAAAACAATGTCGCCAATCTTCAAGGTTCCGTTTTCAACCAATACAGTTGATACATATCCACGACCCTTATCCAATGATGATTCAATGATTGAACCAACAGCACGACGGTTCGGATTGGCCTTCAAGTCCAACAAGTCGGCTTCAAGCAAGACTTTTTCCAACAAATCCTCAACACCGATACCCTTCTTGGCTGAGATTTCCTGGCTCTGATATTTACCGCCCCAGTCTTCTACCAAGTAGTTCATATTGGCCAATTCTTCCTTGATCTTATCTGGGTTTGCATGAGGCTTATCGATTTTATTGATAGCAAATACGATAGGCACACCAGCCGCAGAAGCATGATTGATTGCTTCAATAGTCTGAGGCATCACACTATCATCGGCCGCTACAATAATAATAGCGATATCCGTTACTTTCGCACCACGGGCACGCATCGCTGTAAAGGCTTCGTGGCCCGGAGTATCCAAGAATGTAATACGGCGTCCGCTCTTCAGCTTCACATTGTATGCACCGATATGCTGAGTGATACCGCCAGCCTCACCGGCAATTACATTGGCATTACGGATATTATCCAACAAAGAGGTCTTACCATGGTCAACATGTCCCATCACAGTTACGATAGGCGGACGTGCTACCCAGTCGCTTTCATCATCCTCTTCTTCATCAGCCTTGATAGCTTCTACCACTTCCGCACTTACATATTCCGTCTTGAAGCCAAACTCTTCAGCCACAATGTTGATTGTTTCTGCGTCCAGACGCTGATTGATTGACACCATGATACCGATGCTCATGCAAGTTCCGATAACTTTTGTTACCGGCACATCCATCATGTTTGCCAAGTCGTTAGCTGTTACAAACTCTGTCAGCTTCAACACCTTGCTTTCCTGTTCCTCCAGTTCCTGCAATTCGTGTTCACGCTTCAACACAGCTTCACGCTTATCACGACGATATTTAGCACCCTTATTATTCTTATTACCCTTACTGGTTAAACGAGCCAAGGTCTCTTTGATCTGCTTCTGTACATCCTCGTCACTCACCTCCGTCTTAATAGGTTTCTTCAGACGAGACTTACGGTCTTCACGACCTGAACGCTGGAAGTTAGTGCCCGGTGTATTGCTTACATCCACACGGTCCTTCTTGATGCGGTTACGCTTCTTCTTTCCATCAGCAGCAGCGCCTTCACCCGTTTTAGCGGCTACAGCAGACTTGCCTGCTGCATCTTTGCTTCCCTTATGAGCTGCATTCTGACTATTCGGATTATTAGAGCGGCCATTCGTTCCACGCATCTTTTCATCACGTTCTTTTCTTTTCTCTTCTCTCGTTTTCTTTTTCGGACGAGTCGACTGATTCAATGCATTCAAGTCGATCTTACCTGTCACCTTAATCTTTGATTCAAATTTCGGAGTATTCAGCCGAAAGAGTTCTGTCTCTTTATGAGAATCAGAAGTTTCGTCTACCATTTTTCCTTCTTCGTTCTTTTCCGTATTCACTCTTTCAATTTCTTTATTGACAACTACAGATTCATTTTCTTCGGTTTTTTCCTTCACCACTTCTTCAATGGTACTCTCTTCTTTATTTTCTTTCACCTCTTTTACAGGTTCATGAGTCACAGAAGGAACCTTCTCTACAGGATTCTCCTTAACCGGAGCAGTGGGGGCAGCAGCCTCCTCTTTCAGCACATGATTATCCTCAACCACTGGTTCATTCACCATCGGCTCATCATGTTGTTTTCTATGTTGCCCATCCAAATCAATCCGACCTTTCTTAATAAAATGCGGCTTGCATTCATCGGGGACTTCTGTTTTTATTTCTTTCACCACCTCTTCTTTCACAGAAGGAGCTTCTTTGTGTCTGCGCTCTTTCGCAACACGTTGTCCGCGTTCCTTTTGTGGCAGATCACCACCAAACTCTTTTACGAGCAAAGCATACTGTTCGTCACTGATTCGAGTGTTGGGATTATTCTCAACTTCGAATCCGTTTCTGTGTAGAAACTCAACCACTGTGGTGATTCCTACGTTTAATTTTCGCTGTATTTGTATTAATTTTATAGGCATATCTAACTTTGTCGTAATACTTATTCGTTTTCATCATTCTCAAATTCTGCTGACAAAATAGCAAACACATCGTCAACAGTCTGTTCTTCGAGGTCTGCACGTTCCATAATCTCTTCACGCTCTTTTGCCAGAACGCTCTTAGCCGTATAACAACCGATATTCTTCAAAGCATCAATAACCCATCCATCAATTTCATCTGCAAATTCATCCAAATAGATATCCTCTTCGTCTGCTCCTTCAATATCACGGAACACATCGATGGTGAATTCGGTCAACATACAAGCCAACTTGATGTTCAAACCACCTTTACCAATAGCCAGAGAAACCTCTTCCGGACGCAGATAAACCTCAGCCTTCTTCTCCTCTTCATTTACATGGATAGAAGAAACCTTAGCAGGGCTCAACGCACGCTGGATAAACAAAGAGGCATTGGTTGTATAGTTGATCACATCGATATTTTCGTTACGCAATTCACGAACGATACCGTGGATTCGTGATCCCTTCATACCAACACAAGCACCCACCGGATCGATACGATCGTCGTACGACTCAACAGCCACCTTTGCACGTTCACCAGGGATACGGGCAATTGCCTTGATAGTAATCAAGCCATCGTTAATTTCCGGCACTTCCAATTCAAACAAGCGCTGCAAGAATGCCTTATCTGTACGAGAAAGGATGATTTTCGGATTGTTGTTATAGTTGTCAACACGCTGAACGATGGCACGTACAGTTTCGCCCTTACGGTAGAAGTCTGTCGGGATCTGTTCTGTCTTGGGCAACAGCAATTCATTTCCTTCATCATCAAGCAACAAGATTTCTTTCTTCCATACCTGATAAACATCTGCTGCAATGATAGTACCTATTTTATCTTTATATTTTGCATATAAATTATCCTTCTGCAATTCAAGTATCTTAGAAGCCAGCGTCTGACGCAAGTTCAAGATGGCACGGCGGCCAAAGTCTGCAAAGTGGACTTCATCTGTGACTTCTTCGCCAACTTCACAGTCGGCATCAATTTTGCGAGCTTCTGTCAATGTCAGCTGCAAATTAGGATTCTCCAATTCATCATCGGCCACAACTGTACGATTTCGCCAAATCTCGAAATCTCCCTTTTCCGGATTAATGATCACATCATAGTTTTCATCTGTACCGAACATCTTAGCAATTACGTTTCGGAATGAGTCTTCCAAAACACTGATCATTGTCTCCTTATCAATATTCTTCAATTCCTTAAACTCAGCAAGTGTATCAATCATGCTGATAGTTTCCGCTTTCTTGGCCATAATTTTACTTGAATCTTATTAGGTATTTTGTATATTTTATCTCTTCAAACGTATATGACAGATCCTCTTCTTCTGTCACCTTGCGCTTCGCTCCTTCGGGCTTCACCTGCTTTTCAACAGTTACCACAACGCCCTTTTCGTCTGCTGCCTTCAACACGCCTGTCAGCTTTGTGCCGTTCTTCAGCAACATCTCAACTTCGTTTCCGATGTTCTTGACATATTGGCGCAACACTTTAAACGGAGATGTGATGCCGGCCGAACCTACTTCCAATTCAAAATCTTCCACATCGCGGTCCAGATGTTCTTCCAGATAGCGGCTCAGTTCTACACAATCGTCGATACAGACAGCTTCGTCATTGTCAATCTCAACGATAATCACGTTTCCCGGTTTAATCTCTACATCTACTAAATAGTTGTCGCCAGAGGCTAACTTTTCCTCTACAAGCTGACGTACCACATGCTTATCTATCATATACATATACTTATGAACAAAAGGAGGGGACTACCCGCCCCCTCCTCAACTTCGCTTATCGATGGCAAATATACAAAATATCAACTACTTTTCCAAGCCTTGCTGCCATTTTATGTGGAAACCCACTACACAATTCCCTATAAAATAAAAAAGGGCGCATCTTACGACGCACCCTTTTAGTATATGAAATCTATTAAACAGTTTCTGATTAGTGTTTAGCCCACCACAACGGAGTAAACACATTGTCTTCGCCATTCAAAACAGTCACAGCCTGTTTGTAACCTTCCGGGCTATTTGTTTCAAATGATGCCGGGAATTTCAGACGCTGCGGGAAGAACTTGATTGTCTGGTTCATGTAGTTTGTACGAGACAAATCAGGCATATTTACCAATGGCTGTTCTACGGCCGGAGTTTCAAAGAACGGCAGACCCAGACGACGGTGGTCAGACCAAGACTCCATAGGCAACCAAGGCATGTTAGCAATAAACTTCTGAGTGATGATCTTTGTCAAACGGTCGTTCAATGCTTTACCATACAATGTCTGAGAAGCAACCGGATACTTATAAGTAAATGTTCCTTCCTGTTTTGTATAACCATTTATCATCTTCATAGTCTTTGTTGCAGGAGGTTCAGCGATGTGATCCCAAGCAACAGAAGTACCTACGTTGTTATAATCTTCTGATTTCAGATAAGCATCAACAAACTGTGATACGCCATTATATTCGAAGCTTGCACGAATACCTGCTTCATAAGCATCCTTACCGCTCATCGGAACAACCCAACCTCTCACAGAAGCCTCAGCTATCAACAAGTAAGATTCCCATGCACCAAAGAAGATACGTGAGCTCTGGCTATTACGATATTTGTTAACCAAACGAGGGTTAGCACCAGAGAAGCTATAAACTTTGTTCAAAGAACCCTTGTCACCAAATGAACCGATAGCCGGTGCATTCCAGGTGAAAGAAGCATCAATTGTTTCCAATACCTTTTCGCTATCACCTTCTTTAACCACCAAGTCTCTCTTCTGAGTCTTAGCATCCTGAGTCCAAGAAGGATAATAGCAATATTCAGTATTATCAAAATCACCCGGGATATAGAACAATGCATAAGCACGAGGGTCGATTGTGTTGTGCAAACCATCGAACCAGAAACCAGCACACGGATCATTTGTAAACAATGAATAATGATCTTCATAACGAACACCCATGTAGTCTGCCGGTTTGATGTGAGACTGATAACGATCATCTGTCAACTGATCAGCAGTCTTAACGCCACCCAAACCAACCATCAGGTTGTTTAATGTAGCAGAAAGGTTCTGAGAGTTCCATTCACGAGACATAACACCAGTCAAAGCATCCCATCCTGGCTGCTCTGCTACTGCAAAGTTATCAGCATTGTTTGCGATATAAGCGCCATCACGGACAGCATCTTCAAAGTTGCTCTGAGCCATAGACGGATCAACTTCAGACAAACGCATAGCCAAACGCATACGCAAAGAGTTACCAAACTGTTTCCACTTTGCAAAGTTGAATGCATACACACGGTCGAAACGTTTTTCTGAATCATCCGGAGTAACAGATGTATTCAAAGCACCCACAGCCTCTTTCAAGTCTTTCAACATGAAAGTATAGATTTCCTGAGCACTATTGTAACCCGGGTTAACGCCCTGGAATGCATCCAAAGACATAGCACCAAAGTTATCAACAAATTCACTCATCAAATAAGCACGCCAGATACGAGCCACCTGCTTCATGTTAGGAACCATCTCAGCAGCGTGTCCTGTCAAGCCCTTTTCGATCTTATCGTCAGCCAATGTAATAGCCAAGTTAGCAGCCTTCTGCCAGTTTGAAGACTGATTGAAATAAGCATTGATCCAACCATCATTGTATGAACCACCAGCAATACCTGTTGTGAAATGCTGACGAGCAGCAGTCTTCCAGTTCAAGACAAATGCACGTTCTGCCACGTCCGGGTCTTGCTGTGCATCTGTGATTGATTTATTAATCGCATATTCGACCTTTGCCTGATCGATATTTGCTGCGTTAGGATCGACATTCACCTCTTCGAAATCAGAACAAGCGGTAAACATTGCCGTTCCCAAACACAAAGCATAAGCAAATTTATTTATATTTTTCATAATGATTATTCTTTATTGATTTAGAAACCAAGTGTTACGTTAAACAAATAGCTACGTGACGTAGGTGAACCACCATTTTCGAAACCTGTAGCATTGGTGCTTGTTGCAAATACTGATTCAGGATCGACACCATTCAAATGACTCTTGAACATCAAGACGTTGTTGCAAGATACACCCAACTTAACCTGCTGGAACGGAGTATTTTTCAGCATAGATTTTGAGAATGTGTAATTCAAAGCAACATTACGCAAACGAACATTGGTTGCGCTATAAATATTAGCTTCACCAATACCTAAGTTACCAGTTGTACCTGTAACGGCGCTCCAGTACTGCTGAGCTGTAATCTTAGACTCATTCATCTGATAGTTACCGTTATCATCTACATAAACAGCATCCAAAACCATGTCAGGACGTTCGCCATTTACAACAGTTACGTCAGCTGTACCGGCAGCCTGCATAGAACGGTTTGTACCAGAGAAGATCTGACCACCGAAACGGCTATCAATCAAGAAGCTGAATGACCATCCCTTGTAAGCCAATGTAGAAGTAATACCCATCAAAGCCTTAGCCTGCTGGTCACCGATCTTAACCTTTTCAGTATCACCTGTTGGCAGACCGTCTTTTGTTACAACCATCTTGCCATAATAAGGAGAAGACTTATCAGTTACACGCTTAAATGCAGTACCCCAGATTTCACCATAGTTACCACCTGCCTTAGCATATACCTGGATATTATCGAAACCTCCTAAAGAATAAAGGTCGATTTCCGGAGTCAATTCAATAATCTTATTGTTGTTCTTAGAGAAGTTAACCATCAAATCCCAAGAGAAACCGCTTTCTGTTTCGATAGGACGAGCGTTCAACATCAATTCAATACCTGTATTCTGGATATCACCGGCATTGATCTTACGGTTAGAATAACCTGACATCGGGTCCATCGGAAGGTTCAACAACTGACGACGAGCATTTGACTTATACCATGCAAAGTCAACACCCAAACGGTTGTTCAAGAACTTCACTTCAGCACCAGCTTCCCAAGAAGAAATCAACTCAGAACGAACTGTATCATCATAATATGTACCCTTTGTTGTTACAGTTGTATTACCATTCGGGTCTGTACCGATTGAATAAGTATTATACAACTGATAAGCATCCATGTCGTTACCTACCTGAGCGAATGATCCACGAACCTTTGCAAAAGTAATCCATTCAGGAAGACTCTTATCCATCTTATGCATCATGTCTGAAATAATCCAAGAAGCAGAAACTGACGGATAGAAGAATGAACGGTTAGCCTTGCTCAAAGAAGAAGACCAGTCGTTACGGAATGTAAAGTCCAAGAAGGCAAATCCGTAATAGTTCAACTGTAATGTACCATACAGAGAGTTGATCTTCTTACGGTTGAATTCATCAGAAGTATTTACCTTATTCTTAGCATTACCCAATGTAAACAAGTCTGGAACTTCCAATGCATCCGGAGAAGCAGTCAATTTTTTCTTCTGACGCATCATCATGTTACCACCAAATGTGAAAGCACCACCCCAGTTTCCGAACAAATTGTCCTTAGATGCACTTACCAAGAAACTATAGTTGTTTTCATAGAAACGATCCTGTGCAATGCTATAACGGTTAGGCAAAGAGCTACCAGTGTAAGTCTTGTTCACAAAATCAGTGAAGTACATATCACTACCTGCCTTGATTTCTGCGTTCAACCAGTCTGTGAACTGATATTTCAAAGAACCGAACATCAAGAAACGGTCTCGTTTATCTGTGCTCAACACGTGATCTTTTGACCAATACGGGTTGATCTGCTGACCACCTCCGTACCATATCATCTTGTTGTCTTCTGTTACAGCATTAGAGAAATCACGGATATCCATAGAACGTGGCAACATGTAGATTGTATTGAACACGTTAGAATCGTTAGCACCTGAGATAGGACGGTTGTTAGCTGCAGTATTGATGTACTGAATCTTAGCATCCAATGTCCAACGGTCATCCTTGCCAAACTTAGACAATGCACGCATCATCAAGTTGGTACGAGCCAAATCTGCTCCAGGAATCTTACTCTGATCATCCATACGAGTCACAGAAGTATAAACAGAAGTCTTGTCATACTGCTGAGCGAAAGAGATGCTTTCTGTCAAGTTAATACCTGTATCGAAGTAGTTCTTAACGTTGTCATAAGCAGCCATTGAACCAGTTGTTCCATCCCATTTTTCATAAGACTGACCTGTGATCTTCGGACCCCAGCTCACACTGCTACGATTGTCAAAGATACCTTCACTACCCTGACCGAATACATCCTGCATCTTAGGATTCATGAAGATTGTTTCTGCTGATACTGATCCTGAAACTGTAATACCCAGACCGTCGTTCTTCTTACCTGTCTTTGTAGTAATCAAGATAACACCGTTACCTGCACGAGAACCATACAATGCAGCAGCAGATGCACCCTTCAACACAGACATACTTGCGATATCTTCAGGGTTGATATCAGAAAGACCGTTACCCATATCGGCAGAGGGGTTCCAATAGTCATTGTTATCACCACCGGTGAAGTTATCCATAGGAACACCATCAACAACGATCAACGGCTGGTTCAAGCCAGTCACAGAGTTACTACCACGCAACTGAATCTTTGAAGAAGCACCCGGACCATTACTTGAACGGATGATCTGTACACCAGACACCTTACCAGACAATGCATTGGCAACGTTTGTTTCACGTGCACTTACCAATTCATCACCCTTCAATTCCTGCATAGCATAACCCAGCGCTTTCTTTTCACGCTTGATACCCAAAGCGGTTACAACCACTTCGTCCAATTTCTGAGTGTCTTCTGCTAATTTAATATTGATGGCTTGTCCATCATATACAATTTCCTGAGCGCTGTAACCAATAAAAGAGATCTGAATTACATCACCCTTCTTTACACCTTCCAACACGAATTTACCATCCATGTCAGTGATAGTACCATTTGTGGTTCCTTTCACAACAACAGATGCTCCGGCAACAGGACCGAAATCATCTTCTACTGTACCTGTAACTTTCCCATCTTGTTGAGAAATGGCACTGCTTAGATCGTCCGAGGCCAAGCCCGCATAAGCTCCCATTGGAAAACTCAACGCGCCTGCAATCAGAATCAAGCTGACTGGCTTAAAGTTTTTCAACATAATACTTTAGTTTTAATTATCGAATTATAACTTGTTTCTCGTATATATACATATTATACACCTATTGAACCTATTCAATATTGTGTTTTTTCAACATCTAGTTTTTGTCTCACGAAAGAATGATAGCATCAGAGGCAACTTCTTTGTTTAGATAGAGCACTGATATTGTTTAGTTTAATTTATGCCACAAAGATAACGCTATATTTTCATTATACAATGACATTTGTAACAAATATCAGACAAAAAATATGTTCATTAACACAGAGATAGGATAGAAAATTATCATTTAAGTTAATATTTCACCATATTCACAACAGAATGCCTTGATTCATTCATAAAGACTATCTATTTACCCGATAATGAACCGTTTTTATAAACACAAAACAGCGAAGAAAGGAATCCACAGACAGCGCTAAATCTTAATCTGCCATAGGCAACGAGAAAGGAAAATGTTTTTATTCTTGAAATCGAATACGCGAATTGGGTTAAAATTATATAGAAGTGCCACGGCAATAAAGCTCCGCTGTAGTTTTTCCGGATTCAGCTTAAGAAAAGGGCTGCATCAAAAACAACCGTTCCGATACAGCCCCTTTTAAGGTGCGTGTGCGTCAGAATAAATTCTAACACACCGCCTTTTTAAAATTTATTTTGCCGTAATAATTATTCAGCACGCAAAGTAAAACGCTTGAATGACAAGATCTGCAATTCAGGATCAGCTTCCTTCATTACTTCTCTTACACTCTTCTTACCGTCCATGATATCTTCCTGGTTCAACAAGCAAACCTCTTTCAAGAATTTACCCAAACGACCCTTAGCGATATTCTGGATCATCTGTTCTGGCAAGTTAGCAGCCTTTTCTGTAGAAACAGTAGCGATAATTTCCTTAGCCTTAGCAACGTCTTCAGCTGTAATCCAGCCCTTAGCCATGTTGCTTTCCATGTGATCTTCGCTATCAACATGAGAAGGATTGATACCAGCCTTCTTCAAAGCAGCTTCAACAGCTTTCTGAACCTGTTCAGCCTTAGTCTTTTCGATAGCCACCTGGATTTCCTGCTCCTTAACTGATTCAGGAACACCATCTTCATCGATAGCGATCGGATTCATTGCAGCAATCTGCATAGCGATGTTGTGAGCAACCTCTACTGATTCTTTATTGAAAGCAGCAATTGTACAAAGCTGATTTTTACCCATGTGGTTATAAACAGTTGTGTACGGGCCTTCAACTACATTGTAACCATCCAATTCCATCTTTTCGCCAGTGATACCGCTACGGTCAGTAACAGCATCCTGTACAGTGCCTTTACCCAACGGAAGAGCCTTAACTTCATCCAAAGTCTTGCACTTGTTAGCAACAGCAGCGTCCAAGATAGCCTGAGTCAAAGCAACGAAATCTTCGTTCTTAGCAACGAAGTCTGTTTCGCACTTCAAAGCAATGATAGCAGCGAATTCGCCCTCTTTCTTAGCCAACACACAACCTTCAGAAGCATCACGATCTGAACGTTTTGCAGCAACAGCCTGACCCTTTTTACGGATAATTTCCATTGCTTTATCGATATCGCCTTCCGCTTCAGTCAAAGCCTTCTTACAATCCATCATACCAGCTCCTGTCATTTTGCGCAGCTTGGTAATATCAGCCATAGTTACAGCCATAATCTTATTCTCTAAATTAAATGGTTTATATTTTCTATAAAATAAAAATGGGCAATGGACAATTGACAATTATGTCAAAAGCCAATTGCCCATTGTTTATATTCTTAAAGATTCACGTGGAATTATTCCTCGTCGTCTTTTGCGAATTTACCAGCTACATTAGCGTTCAAAGCGTCGTCATCTTCTTTCTTTGTGCGCTTAGCAGTAGCTTTTGCTTTGCGTTCTCTCTTCGGAGCTTCGCCTTCACCAGCAGCTTCAGCATCAACCTTTTCAGCTTTGCGTTCCTGCAAGCCTTCGTTCATTGCTTCACAAACTGCACCCAAGATAACTTCAACAGACTTAGTAGCATCGTCGTTAGCCGGGATTACGAAGTCGATGTTGTTAGGATCAGAGTTTGTATCAACCATACCGAATACAGGAATACCCAAACGGTTAGCTTCACGAACTGCGATATGTTCTTTCATCACGTCAACAACGAACAAAGCTGAAGGCAGACGAGTCAGGTCAGCAATAGAACCCAATGTCTTTTCCAACTTAGCACGCTGGCGAGTGATCTGTAATTTTTCTCTCTTAGACAGATTATCAAATGTACCGTCTTTTGTCATCTTATCGATAGTAGCCATCTTCTTGATAGCTTTGCGGATTGTCGGGAAGTTAGTCAACATACCACCCGGCCAGCGCTCGATAACGTAAGGCATACCAATAGAAGAAGCCTTATCAGCGACAACTTGTTTAGCCTGTTTTTTGGTAGCAACGAACAGTACTTTCTTACCCTGTTTTGCCAGGTTCTTCAATACTTCTGCTGCTTCGTCTACTTTAGCAACTGTTTTATAAAGATCAATGATATGAATACCATTGCGCTCCATAAAGATATAAGGAGCCATAGCAGGATTCCACTTTCTTTTTAAGTGTCCGAAGTGTACACCAGCTTCTAATAACTGATCAAAATTAACTCTTGACATTTTTCTTTTCTTTAATCGTTTACATTCTTTTGTTTAACTCAATCATCAGGTAGTCTTTCCACAAATCAACAGGCAAAAAGAATCCCGATAATTTAGATACTAAACGCTTTGCTATGCTTGTAAGTGACTCACAAATAACATTAACGTTTACTGAACTGGAATCTCTTACGAGCTTTCGGACGACCCGGTTTCTTACGTTCAACAGAACGAGGATCACGTGTGATGAAGCCTTCTGCTCTCAACGCTGTCTTATCTTCCGGATTGATCTTAACCAATGCACGTGCGATAGCCAAACGAGCAGCTTCTGACTGGCCCTTGAAACCACCACCATCCAAATTGATTCTAATATCATACTGTTCTGCAACGTTCAGCTTTGCGAGCGGCTGCTTTACAATGAACTGAAGGATTGAAGAGGGGAAATATTGAGCCAATTCACGATTGTTGATAGTAATTTTTCCTGTTCCTTCGCTTACGAATACGCGAGCAACTGCGGCTTTACGTCTTCCTATTGCATTTACTACTTCCATTGTGATTATTTATATGAGTTTATATCGATTAACTTAGGCTGTTGAGCTTCGTGCTTGTGTTCTGTACCTGCATAAACATACATGTTTTTCAGGATTTTTGCACCCAGACGATTCTTAGGCAACATACCCTTAACTACTTTACGGAACAGACGATCCGGACCCTTTGCCATCAAATCAGCAGGAGTATATTCAATCTGTCCACCGGGATATCCGGTATATCTCAAATAAATACGATCGTTCATCTTGTTACCAGACATAACGACTTTGTCTGCATTGATGATAATAACGTTATCACCACAATCAACGTGCGGAGTATAATTGGGTTTGTACTTACCGCGCAAAAGCTTTGCTACTTTTGCACAAAGACGACCCAGAGTCTGACCTTCAGCGTCAACAATGACCCACTCTTTGTTTACAGTTGCTTTGTTTGCAGAAATGGTCTTAAAACTTAAAGTATCCACTGCTTAAAAATTAAATTAATTAATAACTCAAAAAACTGTCTTAGCCACCATCACTGCGGACACATGCAGTAATAATGCACCAAGAACTAAACTATTAGTACAATTTGATAATAATCGGCTTGCAAAGGTACGGGTTTTATTCGAAATACCAAATGTTTATCTATCTTTTATTTGCAACCGAATAAAAGAGAGCCTATTTTCAATCACTACATCAAGAAATAGCTATATCTCTGATTGCTAAAAGGTGAATCTCGACAGATAAAACGATACGCCCCGACCGTGATTTTATATTCTTTTAACTCAAATCGATCATTAGAGCAAAATTACACTTATAATGACCGATTTGGGATAAACATCAACTTACCTGTTTATATAAATGAATAGAGTCTATTGTCTGAATTAAACATACACCGAGAGATAGTTATTGTATTTTTATCCGGATTATTATTTACTAAAAGCGGTAACGGATCCGGCAGAAACGAGGGGCTACTTCGCCGGACTTAACAGACGAATCTGTCTCGGCCTAAACAGCCTGAAAAAAGGGGCTATAGCCTATCTTTCAATAGTCTATAGAGTTTTTGGGAAAAGGGTATAGACTTTTTTCAAAAAAGGGTAGGGACTTTTTCGAAAATGGGTAGGCACTCCGTTCGGACGGAATGAGGGTGTATCAAAATTCTGATATACTCTCTTTTTCATATCTATCCGTAGAGAAAGTATAAAATGAAACAAAGCCC
>CAKVBA010000027.1 GCA_934725305.1 uncultured Parabacteroides sp.
TCATAAGTCTTATTTTTGGGTACAAAGATACTGGACGAAGAGATTGCAGAAAATACGTACTTTACCGGAGGCTTACTAACTTTCCTCTGCATTTTATCAATACTGACAAACCTTAAAGAAGCTGCATCGAAATAAGTGTTTTTCGATGCAGCCCCTTTTTACAAAGACTATATTTCAACTATTCCGACAATAATCCATATTTGCATATCTTTATTTTATGCAAAAAATAGCGGAAAGCCACTTTTAAAACACCTAAACCATAAACTATACTATTATAAAGTTTAATAGAAGAGGCTTCAGGAAAATATTTAGTAGGACAAGTGATTTCTGCTATTTCATATCCCTTATTGCAAATCTGAGCTATAATCTGATTGTCAAAAACAAAATTATCAGAACATTTCTGATAAGGTATCGATCTTAATACCTCTCCCGAAAAAGCTCTATAGCCAGTATGATATTCTGACAACTTATTATTCATCAATATATTTTGAGTAAATGTAAGCACTCTATTGCTCAGATATTTATAAAAAGGCATGCCACCTTTTAAAGCTCCTTTTCCTAAAATACGAGAACCGAAAACCACTTTATAAACATCATTAGCAATAAGATAAGCCATAGAATGTATCAGTTTCGGGGTATACTGATAATCGGGATGAAGCATAATGATAATATCTGAATTCAGCTTTAAAGCAGCATCATAACATGTCTTTTGATTTCCGCCATATCCTTTATTCTCTTCATGAGGAATCACATAATCTATATTCAATTCTTTGGCTTTCAATATAGTCTGATCTTGACTTTTATCATCAACCAAAATTACATGATCCACTATATCAAAAGGAATCTCATTGTATGTCTTTTCTAATGTCTGCTCTGCATTATAAGCAGGCATAACAACTGTAACTATTTTATCTTTAATCATAACTTTCTTTGATCAGAATTCTATTTATCAGAAATGGAAAACAAAATATATAATATGATATATCAGCACCTGAGTCAAGATATCCATTTATCCCATTTTCAGACAAAGCATATATAAAATGTCCTGTTATCGTTAAAAATAACAACAAACCACTATAAAATACAACATCTGAATACTTTTTGCAAAAGAAAGGAAAAACAAAAGCCAATCCTATAAAAAACAAGACATATTTAGTTGGCAATAAAACAGAACCTTGAGTTATAAATGGATTCAGCTTCATAAATGTGGTCGGATCCATACAATAAAATGGAATAAATGTTATCACAAATGAAAACAAAAAAACAAAACCCCATTTGGTCATATCCACAACTGTAAGCTTCTTATTCAACAACATATACAACCCCCATATAATTAAAGGTATAGCATAAACATTTCGAGTAGATAATAAAAATCCACCCAATACCGCTAATCCATAATAAGAATACAAACTTTTAAACTCAATCTTTCTTAGTTGCAAAAAGAACAAAAAGAACAATAACGTGTTGACAAATATAGTACTACGCGTTACTATTTCCCAATAAATAGCTAATGAAGACATCAGCAAGCACATCATCAATCCTAATGAATTACTTTTCAGCTTTCTAAAAAAAGCTAAGAAACAGATCCAAAGACTTGTCACAGTCATCCAACCTATTTCTCCCACCAAATAAAAAGGATAAGCTATTATATAATAGAAAGGCATTGGACCCGGATAATTACCTTTTGCACTATGAACACCATAAGGATAAATACCATCTAATGCAGAATCCCAAAATAATTGAATCATTTTCCACCTATCAATTCGTAAACTCTCTTTTGCTACTTCATGTAACACAACCCCACTTGCTATAGAAACAAGTACCAATGCTATAAATCCTATGATCTGACTATTAACAAATTTCCCCTTTTTGTATAACCCATAAGAAAAATATATAAACAATCCGTATAGACATATTGACAATATGGCTAATGGAAAAGAGTATCTATACATATACTTAAAATAAAACAGTATATTTATCGTTATAAATAAAGCAATAGAAATAAAATGTTGCATCAAATTATAATGTATTACAAATATTATTAGTTCCTTTGTGACTAAAGAACACACAAAGATACTAATTTTCAACACAATAGAACAAACAAAAACATGAAAAGAGAATTCGTTATTGCTACCAATAATGCTCATAAGCTGAAGGAGATTATCCACATTATAGGTGATAACTTCGTCATACACAGTCTGGCAGACATTAATTGCCAAGAAGAGATACCCGAGACAGCTGATACACTGGAAGGTAATGCTCTACAGAAGGCACGATATATCCATTCACACTATGGACTTGACTGCTTTGCCGATGATACGGGGCTGGAAGTAGAAGCTCTGAACAATGCCCCCGGAGTCTATTCGGCACGCTATGCCGGACCGGGACATGACTCAGAGGCAAATATGAACAAACTATTACATGAGCTGCAAGGCAAACAGAACCGTAAAGCTCGGTTCCGCACCGTCATTGCACTGATTATGGATGGTAAAGAATATCTTTTTGAAGGCATCATTAACGGAAACATAACTCAAGAAAAAAAGGGTGATTCTGGTTTCGGTTACGATCCTATATTCCAACCGGATGGCTATGAGCAGACTTTTGCTGAACTGGGTGATGATATTAAAAACAAAATCAGTCATCGTGCCTTAGCCGTTCATAAGTTGGCCGAATTTCTTTCTTCTTTATTAGATAAGTAATATATAATGAAGCATATTATTTCTATTCTTTTGATTTGCTGTTGCATCTGTTGGAATCTGGTTGCCCAAGAAGTGGGTACCTGGAAGTCTTATATGGCTTATTACGAAACAACCGATGTGGCCGAAGGTAACAATATGGTGTTTGCGGTAGCAAATGGTTCACTATACAGTTATGGGAAAGAAGACAACAGCCTGAAATTCTATTCCAATAGCGACGGATTAAGTGATTCAAACATTGGAAAAATCGGCTATAATCCTACAACTCATACCCTATTGATTGTCTATGCCGGCAGTAATTCTGATGGCAATATCGACCTGTTGAGTGAAAAAGGCATCTATAATTTGCCCTATCTGAAAAACAGTACCAACATTCAGAACAAGACAATCAACCATATCTACTTCCATAATGAATATGCCTATCTATCTGCTAATTTCGGTATCATTGTAGTGAATATGTCCAAGCAGGAGATTGCCGACACCTATCGGTTTAATGATGAAATTGTCTATGCTACCTGCATCAAAGGAAATGAAATATATGCTGTTACCGACAAAGGTATCCGCAAGGCATCCTTGAATAACAATCTGCTTGATAATCAGAATTGGAGCAGCTATCCATTACATGCAACCGACTTTTCGGATAAAGATATCAGAGACATCGCAGTCTTTAATAATACTCTATGCTTTTATGTAAAGAATAAAGGTATCTATTATCAGAATAATGGAACTATTACCTCTCTGATTAAAGACTCTTACACCAAAAGCATGACATTACAGAATGGTAAGCTGATTGCTTTGACAGCCAATGTAGCCCATATATGGACCAGCTTGACAGATTATAACCATTTAGATCTAAAGAAAATAGGCATTCAAAATGCTTATCATATAACGAATCTGAAAGGTAATAACTATTGGATTGCAGCTTATACAAACGGACTTGTCGGCATACAGGTCAAAGGATCCAACAGTGCTGAAGTAACCGTGGCTAATCTTATTCAACCAGATGAAACACCTAAAAGAAACTTGAACTACTTTATGACCATGGCCAATAACCGACTGTATGTCGTGGGTGGAGGTCGTTGGGTGAATCGTTTCAATACAGTAGGTACTTTGATGGTGTATGCCGACAGAAAATGGTTCAACTTTGATGAATCAAAAGTATCAGCCAAAGACTATACCTGTGTAGCTGTTGATCCTCTGGATCCTACACACTACTTTGTATCGACCTATGGCGAAGGACTGTTGGAATTTAAGGATGATCAGTTTGTTCAGAAATATACATATGAAAACAGTACCTTACAGACGGCTGTTTCATCCGACCCTAAACATTACATACGTATCGGTGGCATTGCCTTCGATAAGCAGGGAAATCTATGGGTCAACAACAGCAGTGTGAGCAAATCGATCCATGTATTAAAAGCGGATGGTACCTGGAAATCAATGCCCCATGGCGATGTGATCAGCCACATAGAACTGCTCGATAAGATATTGGTCACTTCATGGGGAGACAAATGGATAAACATTCCTTATAAACAACCAGGTATCATCGTATTCAATGAGAAAGATGTGGATAACGATGAAGATGACCTCTATAGATACCATACCGGATTTTACAATACCAACGGAACTATTATTAATGTAAGCAATTATTATTGTACGGCAGAAGACAAGAATGGCAACGTCTGGATTGGAACAGATCGTGGTCCTATCATCTGTTCGGCATCCAGCGCACGCAAAGCGGCCGAAAGCGACAGCTACGTCTATTGTACACAGATTGTACGCTATGAAGATGATGAGCATACCATTCCCAGCGGATACTTTCTAGACGGTGAACGGGTCAATGCAATTGCTGTTGACGGAGGCAACCGTAAATGGATTGGTACAGAAAGTTCGGGCGTTTTCCTGGTCAATGCCGATGGATCGGAAACGATTGAAAACTTCACCATCGACAACTCTCCTCTCCTATCCAATAAAGTCAACAGCATTGTTGTGGATAACGTAACCGGCGAAGTATTCATCGGTACAGACAAGGGATTAATCTCTTATATGGGAGATGCCACTCAAGGAGAAGAGAGCTATTCAAATGTATATGCCTATCCTAATCCGGTACGTCCGGAATATGCCGATCGGGTAACAATTACCGGATTGATGAGTGATTCTAACGTAAAGATCACAGACCTTTCCGGAAACCTGATCTATCAAGCCCAATCATTAGGTGGACAATTGACCTGGAATTGCCGTAATACCGGCGGTAGCCGAGTAGCAACTGGCATTTATCTGGTACTCGCAGCCACGCCCGAAGGTAAAGAAAGTGTTGTCACTAAAATTATGATTATTAAATAAAGAAACAATAATCATCGTTTGTGTCAAAAGTTTCGCTAACTTGCGGCAAAATTTTGAATTAAAGATAATTTGGATGGATAGAGAATTCAAATCTAAAGTAGGCTGGTGGTATCATCTGACATTGTTCGTCATGGCAATGATCACAGCATTGTCATTTATCGGCGGATCAACTCCCTTGATAATGATTGCTATGCTGTTAAGTACACTACTCTGTGTACACATGTTGTTGTCCACTTGGTATCGGATTACAGCAGATGGATGGCTTATACTCCATTGCAGTATCTTCCCCGAAAAAAAGATTGCTATTGAAAACATCACGGGTTTGGAAGCTACAACCAATTTTGTATCCAGCTATGCTTTATCTTTAAATCGATTGTTAATATGGGTCGATAATAAACCTTGGATGTTGATATCACCCACAAATCCGGCGGAGTTTATCAAACTCCTATGTAAACAAAATCCGAATATTAAAGTTAACATATAAAATCTACTTATAAACTTGAAAATCATGAAATACGATGTAGCAATTATCGGCGGTGGTCCTGCCGGTTACACAGCTGCCGAACGAGCAGCACAAGGTGGTCTTTCTACTGTGCTTTTTGAGAAGAATGCATTGGGTGGTGTTTGTTTGAACGAAGGTTGTGTACCTACAAAAACCTTGTTGTATTCAGCAAAGACTTACGACAATATCAAACATGCTTCTAAATATGCAGTTAAGGCAGAAAACCCCTCTTTCGACTTAGGTAAGATCATTGCCCGCAAGAACAAAGTGGTTAAGAAATTAACAGCCGGTATCCGTGGAAAGATGACAGAACATGGTGTAGTTGTTGTTGCAGGTCAGGCTGAAATCAAAGGCCGTGCCGAAGACGGAACAATCAGCATTGCATGTGGCGAAGAAATGTACGAAGCAGCTAACCTGTTGATCTGTACAGGTTCTGAAACAGTTATTCCTCCTATTCCAGGTTTAGCAGAAACAGAATACTGGACAAGCCGTGAAGCTTTGATGTCAAAAGAATTGCCGGCTTCATTGGTTATCATCGGTGGTGGTGTTATCGGTATGGAGTTTGCCTCTTTCTTTAATAGCTTAGGCACAGAAGTTCACGTAGTTGAAATGTTGGACAAGATTCTTGGCCCGATGGATCGTGAATTGTCTGAAATGTTGCAGGCCGAATATGCTAAACGTGGCATCAAATTCTATCTGGGACATAAGGTTACAGGCGTACATGGTACAGAAGTATCTGTTGAAAAAGATGGTGAATCATTCACTTTGCATGGCGAAAAGGTATTGTTAAGCGTTGGTCGCCGCTCAGTAAGCAAAGGCTTTGGATTAGAAACATTGGCACCCGAACCATTCCGTGCCGGAATCAAGGTAAATGAATATATGCAGACCTCTATTCCTAATGTCTATGCTTGTGGTGATATCACAGCCTTCTCTCTGTTGGCTCACACAGCTGTTAGCGAAGCTGAAGTTGCCGTTAATCATATTTTAGGCAAGCCGGGTAAGATGAGCTATAAGGCTATTCCGGGTGTTGTCTATACAAATCCTGAAATTGCAGGTGTTGGTAAGACAGAAGATGAACTGAAGGCTGAAGGCGTTGCTTATCAGGTGAAGAAGATTCCGATGGCTTTCTCTGGCCGTTTCGTTGCAGAAAATGAAATGGGTAATGGCGTTTGCAAATTACTTCTTTCTGAAGACGGAACTTTGATCGGTGCTCACATGTTAGGTAATCCGGCTTCTGAATTGATCGTTATCGCTGGTATCGCAATTGAAAAGGGCATGAAGGCAGACGAATTGAAATCATTCGTATTCCCGCACCCGACAGTAGGCGAAATCATTAAAGAGGCTCTTTATTAATAATCGCCTTGAATGAATAAGAAATAAAAAGGGCTGCATCAAAATATAAATTGGTGCAGCCCTTTGTTTTATGATATCAACATGTGCTAATTCTTTGTTTTTATCTGGTCAAAACCCTCTCCATAAACACCTCGAACGATGCTCTGAGAGATAAATGCCTGATGATCGATAATCTTTACCAAACGGAAGATAGAGACTGATTCAGACTTCTTAGCCAGCAATACAATCACCTTAACAGGCTTACGAGAATAACCACCTACACCATCCAGAATCGTACAACCACGTCCCAAGTCAGTAATGATGCGCTCGGCAATCTCGTCATACTTCTGAGAGAATATAAGGAACTGAACAGACTGGCGATTACCATTCAATACCAAGTCGAGCATATAGTTACATATAATAATCTCGACGATACCGAAGAATATCTTCTCAACATTCTGGAACAATACATACGAAGAAGCAATGATCACAAAGTCCACAAACAACAGAATACGTCCGATAGAGATATTCTTATATTTGTTGATAATCGCTCCAATGATATCCGTACCGCCCGTACTACCATTAGCAGAGAATACAAGACCCAAACCGCCACCACACATGAAAGCACCAATGATGATTGCCATAAAAGGCTGATTGGGCAATAGTGGTTCATTTCCTAACAACCATTCAAAGAACGACAACGATGCAGATAGCGAGAATACACCAAAAATTGTCTTCATCAAGAATTTCAGACCCAACACCTTCAGCGCAGCAGCCAACAACGCAATGTTGATGACAAAATAAGAAGCTGAAACGGGAATCAATCCGCCTGTTGCAAAATAAATCAAGGCACAAATACCACTTAAACCACCTGTTACAATCTCATTTGAAAGAATAAAGGCGTTAAATGCAAAACCATACAAAATGGTACCAAATACAATAGTCACATAATCGTGAATATTGTAAATTACTTTACTGACTTTTGAATTCATTAAATTACGATGTTAACTATTTTACCAGGAACAACAATCACCTTCTTCGGTGTCTTACCATTCATCCACTTAGCTGAATTTTCATGACTAAGTGCTGCTTTCTCTACCTCTTCGCGAGACATGTCAGCAGGCAACTCTAAGCTATAACGGGCTTTACCATTGAATGAGATGGCATAAGTTACAGACTTTTCCTTCAGATACTCTTCATTACATACCGGCCATACAGCGTCGCAAATTGTTGATTCGTTACCTAATATATGCCACAATTCTTCAGCAATATGAGGAGCGAACGGTGCCAACAGAACAATAAATGACTCTAAGATAGCACGCTTGTTGCACTTCAGGCTGCTCAATTCATTCACACAGATCATGAATGCACTGATAGATGTATTGTATGAGAAGTGTTCAATGTCGAATGTTACTTTCTTGATCAGCTTGTGCAAAGACTTCAATTCTTCAGCTGTCGGTTCGCCATCTGTCACCTGCAAAGCATCTGTATTGCCGAAGAACAATCCCCAAACCTTCTTCAAGAAACGATTTACACCATCGATACCATTAGTATCCCAAGGCTTAGACTGTTCCAACGGGCCTAAGAACATTTCGTACAGACGCAATGTATCAGCACCATACTTTTCAACAATCATATCCGGATTAACTACGTTGAACATAGACTTTGACATCTTTTCAATAGCCCATCCACAAATGTATTTGCCATTTTCCAAGATAAATTCAGCTGTCTTATATTCCGGATTCCAGTTGCGAAAAGCTTCTGTATCCAACACATCGTTGCTGACGATGTTTACATCCACATGGATAGGAGTTACATCATACTGGTCTTTCAAGTTGTAAGAAACAAATGTATTGGTGTCTTTGATACGATAGACGAAATTGGAACGACCCTGAATCATACCCTGGTTGATCAATTTCTTAAACGGTTCACCTTCACAAACCAATCCTAAGTCGAACAAGAACTTATTCCAAAAACGGCTATAAATCAAGTGGCCGGTTGCATGTTCAGTACCACCGATATACAGATCTACATTTCTCCAATATTCATCCACATCCTTAGCCACCAAAGCCTGATCGTTGTGCGGATCCATATAACGCAGATAATAAGCAGATGAACCGGCAAAACCTGGCATTGTACAGAGTTCCAATGGGAAGATAGTCTTGTTGTCGATCTTTTCTGTCTCTACAACCTCTTGATTTACGCTATCCCAAGCCCATTTAACAGCATGTCCCAATGGAGGCTCACCTGTTTCTGTAGGCAAGAATTTGCTGATTTCGGGCAACTGCAACGGCAATTTATCAACAGGCAATGTCTGTGGCATACCATCTGCATCGTAATAAACCGGGAACGGTTCGCCCCAATAACGCTGACGGCTAAAGATAGCATCACGCAGACGGAAGTTTACCTTTACACGACCTAATCCATTTTCCTTTACATATACTTTAGTCTTGGCAATAGCCTCCTTAATCGTAAGACCATTCAACACTAATCCTCCTTCAATCTCTTTGCCGGCAACCGGAGAGTTTGTCATGATGCCCTCTTTAGCATCGAAACTCTCTTCTGATACATCGCAACCTTCGATTAGCGGAATGATTGGCAAATTGAAATGTTTGGCAAAAGCATAGTCTCTGCTATCGTGAGCCGGTACAGCCATGATTGCACCTGTGCCATAACCAGCCAATACATAATCACTGATCCAAACAGGTATAGCCTCTTTGGTCAACGGATTGATAGCATATGAACCAGAGAATACGCCTGTCACACGACGGTCTGAGATACGTTCACGCTCTGTCTTTTTCTTGGTAGCAGCCAAATAAGCCTCTACTTCTGCCTTCTGTGCATCGGTTGTCAACACATTCACCAATTCACTCTCAGGAGCCAATACCATAAATGATACACCGAAAATTGTATCGGCACGAGTGGTAAAGATGGTAAATTCAAGATCAGAATCTTTTACCTTAAACTGCATTTCCGTACCTTCACTACGTCCAATCCAGTTACGCTGTGTCTCTTTCAATGAATCGGTCCAGTCAATTGTGTCCAAGCCATCCAACAGACGTTGAGCATAAGCAGACACACGCAGACACCACTGACGCATCACTCTCTGCTCTACCGGATATCCACCACGGATAGAAACACCTTCGCTCACCTCGTCATTAGCCAACACAGTGCCCAGCTTCGGACACCAATTAACCATTGTGTCACCCAGGTAAGCAATGCGGTAGTTCATCAATATCTCTTCTTTCTCCTTCTTGCTCTTAGCCTTCCATTCGTCAGCAGAGAAAGCCAGCTCTTCACCACAAGCCACATTCAATCCGTCTGTACCCTGCTGTTCAAAAGCAGTCACCAGGTCACTGATAGGACAAGCCTTCTTCTTATCATTGTCGTAATAGCAGTTGAACATCTGGACGAAAGCCCACTGTGTCCATTTATAATACTCCGGGTTGCAAGTGCGCACTTCGCGATCCCAGTCATAACAGAAACCTATCTTATCCAGCTGCTGGCGATAGCGTGCGATGTTATTCTTTGTGGTAACCTCCGGATGCTGTCCGGTCTGGATAGCATACTGCTCAGCCGGCAGACCGTATGCATCATATCCCATCGGATGCAATACGTTGAAACCTTGCAAGCGTTTGTAGCGGGAAAAAATATCAGAAGCAATATAACCGAGCGGATGGCCTACATGCAATCCTGCACCTGAAGGATAGGGAAACATATCCAATACATAAAATTTTGGTCTGCTATCATCTTTTTCGACTTTATAGACCTTGTTGGCAATCCAATACTCGTGCCACTTCTTTTCAATTTCTCTGAAATTGTACTCCATGATGGTTTATCGATATTTTTTATTGATGTCTAATTTACTTAACCCAAATCGGTCTTTAGATTTGAAGTATAAAAATGTCCAACCATTTCGCTTTTTTCGGTCTAATGACCGTTTTGGGTTTAAAGCCACAAAGTTAGTAATAGTTTTTATATAATAATTGTGTAAATAAAAAGAGGTGTGCCAAATCCATAGTAAAAACTATGATTTCAACACACCTCCGGATCAATTATGAACAAATACCTTGTTTAAAGTCCCAATTCAGCAGAAATATCTAACATCCGTTTAATAGGTCGAATGGCTTTTTTCTGAACCTCTTCATCCACAAATATTTCTGGTATTTCATATTTCAAACAGTTATACAACTTCTGCATGGTATTCAGACGCATGAAATTACATTCATTGCAAGCACATGTTCCGTCACTTGGAGGAGCCGGAATGAATTCCTTGTCCGGACTCTGTTTCTTCATCTCGTGAATAACGCCACTTTCAGTTGCTACGATAAACTGTTTCTTGTCGGACTTAATCGTATGCTTCAACAGAGCTGCTGTTGATCCAACAAAGTCAGAAACGGTTACAATCTGTTTTTTACATTCAGGATGAGTAATCACATCTGCATCGGGATACTGTTTCTTTAATTCCAGAATCTTTTCCAATGAGAACTGTTCGTGTACGTGACAAGCTCCGTCCCACAACAACATCTCACGACCGGTAATACTGTTGATATAGTTACCTAAATTGCGGTCCGGACCAAAGATGATCTTTGCATCCTGAGGCAAGCTTTCCACAATCTGTCGTGCATTGGTAGAGGTAACTACAATGTCAGTAACGGCCTTTACGGCTGCTGTTGTATTAACATACGAGATAACAGTATGGTCGGGATGTTCTTTGACAAACTTTTCAAAGTCTGTGGCCGGACAACTATTGGCCAATGAACAGCCTGCGTTTAGGTCGGGAACCAACACCTTCTTATCCGGACAAAGAATCTTGGCTGTCTCACCCATAAAGTGAACACCACACAATACAAGAACATCAGCCTCAGTCTTAGCCGCCCATTGAGCCAAAGCCAAACTATCACCCACAAAGTCGGCTATATCCTGAATATCACCTGTCTGATAATAGTGAGCTAATATGACAGCATTCTTTTCTTTACGCAATTGATTGATAGCCTCCTTCAGATCGATGCCTTCAGGAACAGGTACATCTATATACCCGATAGATTGATTTGTCTGCATAGCTTCTTTTATTATATAGATTGCACATTTCAAATGAATATCTCTAAGAACAAGTTATTAACTAAGTTTTCTCTATTTTCTATACTGATAATCTTAGAATTATAAAAATACTAATAAATTATCCACGAATTGCAAAGTTAAAAACTTTCTTTATCTCTACCCTATAATAGATATAAGAAAAGTTCTACTATTTTCTATCGGGTCGGTATAACGATTCATTTCATACCCGCTGACGAAATTAATGCGGTAATCTTCACCTTCATTCCTTTAATTTCTGCTATCTTTTCACGAATGACTACACAAAGAGAAGCCGTAAACTTGTGTCTGCCATTATATGCCAACGGGATATCGAGTGAAAAAGATTGAAAGCATCTGTAGTAAATACTCCGAAAAGAGTTATTGTAATTTATCAGGATTGTTATTTAGTAAAAACAGACAACCAATCCATCTGAAACAACGGGTAAATTAGCGGGAATTGGCCGATGAATCCGGCTCGGGTCAAATGCCCTTTAAAAAGAGGTTACAAGCTGTTTTTCAAGGGTCTATAGACTTTCCGGAATTAGTCTATAGAGTTTTTGAAAAAAGTGTAGGGACTTTTTTGAAATTGGGTAGGCACCCAATTTTCGGAAATAGCCTACTCCGTTTTGACAGGGTTTATGATCTCTGCTCCGCTTGTTTGCTTATTGTATTTTGTGTGTCATATATACAAACCTGCTCCCTAATCTTTGGAAGTGTGTCATATTTGCAAATTGCTACGTTGTTTTCGCAATTCATAATCAAAGTAGACCTTTGGACACACCTCTCTTTTGAATATCGTTTAAACGGCGTTTAAAGAGCATTAAAAAACGGTTCAAGCATCATTCAAAGAAAAGCTGCCGAGCTTTTCCCAAAAAGGGTGCGCCCTTTTCCTAAAAAGCTGCCGAGCTTTTTTCGTAACAGTGCTGAAGCTTGTAGTGTACCGATTTTTATTGACTGGTAATATACTTCAATTCCGAATAGGTTGTCAGCCCTTTTCGACTGAGTTTGTTCCACGGCAAGTTAATCCCACGAAGGTTATTCACAATTCTATATATTATTATCTTTATTAATTCTTTTCTTTAAAAATAATATGATGTATATGATAGGTTGTTGAAACCGTTTATAGATTTTTGGTCAAATATTTGCTTGTTTCGTTATCAAGGTTTATAAACGGTTTATCAAGAAGATACAAACAATACTTTGTCATATATATACATTGATTTTCATTGTTTTATGTTTTATCCGTCCTGATTGTTAATAACTGGTGTTGTGTAAAAATTAACACTGTTGTTTATATGTTGATTTGTGAATAGTCTATGTTGATAGATGGTAGTAAAGAAATGGTTATTTTATTTGGATTCCAGTTTGAGTAGGTGTATAATGGACTATTCCAATAATGCAAGAACTATTTTTCATTTTCTATTCACGAGTTATTAATAGCTTTTCAACAGTTATTGACCGAGTTTTACAGCTTATATTGTATGAGCTCTCATAAATGTTTACCTTTGTTGCATCAGAAATCAGAAAGATACAGATGCGTAAATTAAAAGTAACGGAAATGAACCGCCTCACGCCTGAGGCATTCAAAGAGAGTAAGAAGATGCCTCTTATTGTGGTACTTGACCATATAAGAAGCTTAAACAATGTGGGTTCTGTGTTTCGTACCTCAGATGCATTTCGGGTAGAATCTATCTATTTATGTGGTATTACAGCCTGTCCGCCTCATGCCGAGATACACAAGACAGCGTTGGGTGCTGAAGACACGGTCAGCTGGTGCTATTTCAAAGATACCATGGAGGCTGTTGAAAAGCTGAAGGAACAAGGATATACCGTGTGTGCCATTGAACAGGCTGTGGGCAGCGTGATGCTTGATAAGTTGCTGTTAGACAAGAGTAAAAAATATGCTGTTGTTCTAGGTAACGAGGTAAAAGGCGTTCAACAAACAGTTGTTGATAACTGTGATATGTGTATCGAAATACCTCAATATGGCACCAAACATTCGTTGAATGTATCGGTTACAGCCGGCATTGTTATTTGGGATTTCTTTAAACAGCTGTCAGAGTAACCCATTTTCTACCAATACAACGATACGTTCAGTCATGGCATCTTTGCCATGCGGATCGTATTCGGTTTTCAGGCTGGCTCCGAACATGCTGGCAAACAGGTTCCAGAATCCTGCCCTAAAAGTGCCCAGATAGGCTTTCAACAGATTATAGCTGGATTGATTACACTCGCGGTCTATCAGTTTGATAAGCAGCTTTCCTTGTGAGAAGGTAAGTTTCTTCAGTTCTGGCTTGTATTGGGCAAACAGCTCCTTTTCCATCCGCTTCAAATGTGCATGGCGTGCTTTGTCGTCAGGAAGTGTTTCCATATACTCATACGTCTCTATAAGCGTTTCATACACCATCTTGGCATAAGGTAAGGTTCGTTTCACATCACGTACCAACTTATTATATTTATCCTGTTGACGTCTATTCTTGAATGTAACAGCAGGATATACATACACTTCGCGTAGGTTGACAACGGCTATGGTGTCTCCTTTATCCAGTATGGCTCGCTGGACTCCTTCGGGAAGGGTGTTGAACTTAATGCTTTGTGCTTGACATACAGACCCGAAACATCCTATTAAGATTCCTATTGTTATGTAAACTTTAACCCTGCTCATCGGAGCAAAAATAGTGGAATTTTTGGGATTTCAGATGGAATGACGTATATTTGAGTTGTTAACTATTTAAAATCACCTAACTATGAAAAGATCGTTCCTTTTCTTGCTGTTATTTCTATTATTCATACTACAGGTTCCTTTCTGTTTATACGCTGTTGATAACCTTCGTCAGCCCGATATACGTTCCATCGGTTTGGGCGGAAATGAGGTGACTCAATCGGTTCTGTTTAATCCTTCATTGGTTGCTTTATCAACAGCCCCTACCCTACATGTTGGTTTGTTTAATCGCTTTCAGATAAAAGAGTTAAGTCAGCTGTCTTGCCGATTTACCTATCCGAATGAATGGTTATCGGCCGGTATTGATATCTCATCTTTCGGGTGTGATGCCTATCGTGACAGCCGTTTTCGTCTTTCTGTTGGTAAACGGTTGGATGAACAATGGAGTTTGGGTATTGCGGTGCAGTACCGATTGGTTCAATCTACCTTGTTTGAGCAATCTCCCTCCTTCTTGTCTGCCGATATAGGAGTTTCTTGGTTGCCTGTTGATCATTTGTTGATAGGTGTGTTGATGAAAGATCTGCCCTCTGTTTGTATTCACAATAATCATTCTGACAATAAACCTTTTACCAATTATTTAGTGCAGGCAGGTTTTCAATGGGAAGTAATTAACAAGTTGTTTATAATCTCTTCGTTAGGTACGGAGAAAGAGGAGACACTGATTGCGAATGTAGGTGTTGAATATGTACCTTTTGATTGTTTTCATCTCCGTGCCGGAATGCGTACTGCTCCTCTTCTACCCTCATTCGGTATGGGTTTCTGTTTCTCTCGTTTTGTGGTTGATGCTGCGGTTCAATATCATACTCAATTAGGTGTTTGCTCAGGTTTGGAGATAGGTTTTCGTTTTTAGTTATCCTTAAGTTATATATAGGTTATGAGACGGTTGTTTATAAGTTGGTTTATATTTATGTTTATAAATAGTTATTATGTTGATTGCCAAGTGAAACTATCTGTTGATAAATGGATGGAATATATAGAAGATCTGGCCGTTGAAACCGGTGATGAAGAGCGTGCCAAAACTCTTTATTCCGAACTTTCCTATCGGGTGGAACATCCTTATAATCTAAATCAAGTGACAGAAATAGAGTTGCAGACATTACCCTTCCTTTCAGACAGGCAGATACAATCAATTATCCGATATCGTCAGAAGTATGGCGAGATGGCTTCTTTATATGAACTCAAAGGCATTGAGGAATTGGATTTCCAGACGATCGAACTACTGTTGCCCTTTGTGACTATTGGTGAATACAAAGTTAATAAATCGCCTATGTCTGTGAAAAACCTGTTGAAACTAAGTTCTAATGAGTTACAAATCAGGTATGATCAATGTTTTCAACAGAAGAAAGGTTATCGTTCATATCCTGATTCCATATTGGATAAATATCCCAATAAAGCTTATTTAGGCGAACCCTTTTACAGCTCTTTATATTATAGCTATTCGTTTGAAGACCGGGTTCAGTTGGGATTTGTATCAGAGAAAGATGCAGGTGAACCTTTTTGGAATCATTATCATAGGGGATATGATTATTATTCTGTTCATTTTGTGTTGAAAGATCCGGCAAAGTGGTTGAAAAACCTGTGTATAGGTGATTATAAGCTTTCATTCGGACAAGGATTAGTGGCCAGTAATGATTTCTCTCCGAGTCGTAATGCCATTGTAGCTCAAGCAGAAAGAAGAACAAGTGGGTTTCGTCGTCACTTTTCAACAAATGAACAAGACTTCTATCGAGGTGTTGCCGCCACATTTCGGTTGAAAACTCTTGAGATGAGTCTCTTTTATTCCCGTCGTAAAATGAATGCAGTGTTGAAAGATTCTCTCTCTTTCACTTCGTTGAAGCGAGATGGACTACATCGCCTGCACCGTGATTGGGAGAAGCGTCATAATCTTACTTTGCAGAGTTATGGA
The DNA here is from genome assembly GCA_934725305.1 of uncultured Parabacteroides sp. Taxonomy (GTDB): domain Bacteria; phylum Bacteroidota; class Bacteroidia; order Bacteroidales; family Tannerellaceae; genus Parabacteroides. The sequence continues at coordinate 16,581 of CAKVBA010000027.1, forward strand.
GGAAGTGTTCAATATCGCACTTCTCAATTACAATTGGGTGTGACGGCTCTTTCCTACGCTTTTTCACCCTACTCGATGCAGCCTGTTGATAAACCCTGTTATCTTTTTTATTTCCGAGGAGATAACAATGTGAATGCCAGTGTGAATTACCTGTGGACAAACCATAAGATAAAAGGATATGGCGAGACGGCAATCTCTCGTAATGGCGGCTGGGCCACATTGAATGGCATACAACTGACGCCTGTCTCCTATTTCTCTCTATTGGCTTTGTACCGTTATTATGATCGTCGTTATCAAGCTTTGTTTAGTAATGCCTTTTCGATGGGCGGAACGGTTCAGAATGAACAAGGCATCTATATAGGTTTGCAATGGGTGCCTTGTTCTCATTGGAAGTTATCCACTTATGTCGATCTGTTTCGTTTTCCTTGGTTAAAGAATGGTGTAGATGCTCCTTCGTCGGGCAAAGAGTACATGGCACAGGTTGAGTTTACTCCCAATCGGGTTTGGTCTGCTTACTTACGCTATCGTTTTAGAGAGAAAGAGAAGAACTTTTATACCGGTAAAGCTGAGCCTTTTATTTTGCCCTACAATCAGCAACGGATACGCGGACAATTGGTTTGTGCACCCAATAGGGATTGGTTGTTGAAAACCTCGGTTGAAGGTGTGTTATATACCGAACAATCGAAACAGAGCCGAGGCATTATGGTGGCTCAGCGTGTCGGATGGATTTCGCATGCCTTGCCTATTCAGATGGATGGTTATGCCGGTTGGTTTTGTACCGACAACTACAATTGTCGCCTCAGTTCGTATGAGAAAAATATGCTCTATACCTTTTATATGCCATCATTCTACGGCAAAGGTATTCGTCTGTCTCTCACCTTCCGTTGGGATTGGAAAAACCATCTATCCTTTTCGGGAAAACTGGCTCATACGTATTATACCGACCGGGATAAGATTGGTTCAGGATTGGAAGAGATTGCGGGAAAGTCGAAAACCGATCTTTATCTTTTGGTACGCTGGAAATTCTGATTACATTTGCATAGATAATGAATTGTTATTAATCTATATAGTTATGTCCACAATCCTTTTTGATAAAATCGTATTTGGTCCGATACATAGTCGGCGATTGGGAATCTCTCTGGGTATGAATCTGCTTCCGGTGGATGGTAAATTGTGTTCATTCAATTGTATCTATTGTGAATGTGGATTGAATGAAAATCGCAAGACGCACACTAAACTTCCTACCCGTGAAGAGGTGAAGTTGGCATTGCAGCAAAAGTTACAGTCTATGAAGGACGAAGGCATTGCTCCGGATGTCATTACCTTTGCCGGTAATGGTGAACCTACATTACATCCCGAGTTCAGTGGTATTATTGCAGATACTATTGCCACACGTAACTACTATTTTCCGCATACCAAGATAGCTGTGCTTACCAACTCTACGATGATTCATAAAGAGGATGTTTTCGAAGCCTTGAATAAGATTGAAGACAATATCTTGAAGATCGATTCTGTGCTGGATAGCCGCATCAAGCAGCTCAATAATCCTAATCTATCGTCTTTCAATGCCAAGGAATTGATCGAACAGTTGTGTCGTTTCAAGGGAAATGTAATTATTCAGACCATGTTCTTAAAGGGCGAACATGAGGGCGTTTCTGTGAATAACATGACCGAAGAGGAGATTTCGGGATGGATCGAGGCTTTGAAGCTGATCAAACCCAAGCAGGTGATGATCTATACTATCGACCGTGAAACTCCGGTCAAGGAGTTGCGCAAAGCTACGCACGAAGAGCTGGATACTATTGCCGAACGTGCTCGTAAAGAGGGTTTTGATGTGACGGTTTCCTATTAAGGACGGTTTCTTTCCGGCATTTATACATTCAGATATAAAATTAAAGGCGATGTGTCAATAACCTATATTGATCATCGCCTTTAATATGTATATAATAATGTGTACACTACAATTTGATATAGATCTTCTTCTTATAGAGTAGATAACCCGGTATCCAGTTGATGCCGACAAAGAACAGAGACCAAGCCAACGAACCGCCATATTGCCCAAAGAGAGGCATGAATATATCTTGATATACATAGTGGGTAAGACCGGTCAGATGAGCCAATATAGCCAAAACATCAGCCTGCACATATTGATAGAGTGGATTAACGCCAAATGATTCAAAGAAAGTGGTTCCTTTTCTCTTTCCTCTAACATCGATCAACCAGATCAGCAGCGATAATAGGAGTGAGCCGAAACCACAAGTAGTAAGTACAAAGGTGCTGCTCCATAATCTTTTATTGATAGGGCATCCATATTGTAGCAATAGGCCGGCAAAAAGCAGGATTGTTCCAAAGAGTGACAGATTCTGAATGACTTTACCGGTGTCTTTCTTGTTTTCAGTGATAATCTTACCGGCATAAAATCCAAACAACACATGCGATATGCTACCGATAGAGCTGAGCAATCCTTCTGGATCAAAAATGATGCGTGAGCCATCGGACATATAATCCAAATACATATGATTTTCTCCTAACAGCGCTCTGTCCACGATGGCAACAATGTTGTCTGTTGTCTGTGACAAGCTATCGGTCAGCCCCAATAATGCAGTATAAAAGAGGAGTATGATAGTTGCGATATGTAGCAGATATTTATGATTGACAGTCAGACAGATCAGTGAACCAATGCCATAAGCGATGGCCAGTCGTTGCATCACGCCTAAGATGCGCAAGGTTTCAAAGTGGATGGCTCCTTCATAGCAGCTTTGTCCAAAGGCATTAAGTCCCAATCCCACTAAAAAGATCAAGGCTGTTCGTTTCAACACCTTTTCAACACTCTGTTTAGACCATTGGAAATTAAAAGGCTTGAGTGAAAAGAACATTGATACGCCCATTATGAACATAAAGAAGGGAAATACCAGATCGGTAGGAGTGAGTCCGTTCCAAGCGGCATGTCGCAAAGGTGCATACATATAAGTCCATGATCCCGGATTGTTTACCAAGATCATTCCGGATATAGTGATACCTCTCATAACGTCGAGCGAGAGTAATCTTCCTGATTGTGATGTTTTCATTTTACTTTTGATAAAAGGTTTGTTGTGTTTTTACATGTAGATGCAAACTTACAAAATTAGCCCTAATTAGTCATCTCTATCTCCACGATTGTTTGTAAAAATAGCAATTGTTTCGTTTAATCGTGTATCTTTGCTTCCAAGCGTTTTTAAGAGATGAAAGATACAATAACAGTAAGCCTTTTGCTGCTTCATTTCCTATTGGTATGGACGGGATGTAGCGATGTATCAAGAGAGCATGCGCTTATAGAGTGTGCTGCATGCTCTTTGGAAAATGCCCCCGAACAGACTATTGCCATACTCGATTCTATTTCTCTTCCAGAAGAACTGAACCCTTCGTTAGCATCGGAGTGGAGTATGTTATATGCTCGTGCGGCCGATCGTACGGGAAAGCAAATGCCCTATGTGAGTCAGCTACAGGTGGCAGTCAACTACTTACGTGAGACGCATCGCACCCATGAGTTAGCCGAGGCTTATCTCTATTTAGGCCGATCTTATGTTGAGGATAAGTTGTTTGAAAAGGCACTGCAAGCTTATCAGGCTGGCTTGCAGGCTGCTTTGCAAGCAAAAGACTATAATCGTGCCGGCTATATCTGTAGCTATTGGGGCAGTCTTTACGAGGAGGATGGCAATTATCAGCAAGGCATTGAAAAGTTTAAACAGAGTAACGGCTATTTTCAACAGGTGGGTAATCATAAGAGCTATGCGTTTGGTTTGGTAAATGAATCTCATCTGTATTTATTTATGGAACAGAAACAGCAAGCTTTGTTGTTGATGAAACAGGCTGATTCAGTAGCTGTTATTTTGAATGATCCGGAGGTACAGACTTATGTATATAATGGCCTGGCTAATGTCTATTGTGAATTGGAAAAATATGATTTGGCCGAAGTGTATGTATATAAGGGAATGGCATTAGACAGTCTTAGTGTTGAGAATTATTCCCTTTTATACAAAATTTATTTGAGTAAAGGTGATTTAAATAAAGCAGAAATCTATTTAGGAAAATATAAACAAGACTCAAATGATGAGTTAAGATCAGCCGGTATAAATTATAAATATTATCAATTAAATAAATATAAAAACAATATTGAAAAGGCATTGTTTCATTTAGAAAAATACGTTGTTGTTTTAGATTCGATTAATACAATTGAAAATCAGATTGATCTAGCAGAATTGGAAAATAAATATAAACATGTTTTATTGGAAAATGAAAATATACAATTAAAACAGGAAAATCAAAGGAAATATTTCTTATTATTGATGGTTCTATCTGGATCTCTTTTCTTAATTGTTATTTACTTGTTGACTCTTAAGCGTAAGAATCAATGTATTAATAGTCAGCAGCAAAAGATTATAAAGCAAAACCATGAAATATACATTAAAACGATTGAACTACAGCAAAAGAAAGAGGAGTTGCAGCAACAGGCACTGCGTGTAGAAGAGAGTCGGCGATTGTTGCATTTGCAGGATACCTTTGACGAGGAACAGGCTCGTTATACACTTTTAAAAGAGCAGGTAGAATCGTTGAATAGTTATTTGAATGAAAAGAAAAGCAAATCTTTTTTACAGTCAAGTGTGGCCAAACGGCTGGATAAGCTGTCTCAAACGGTAAAGATAACCGATCAGTCAGCTCTTATTTCGGATCGTTATTGGCATACGATAGAGGCGCTGGTTGCTGAGAATTATCCCACTTTGCAACAAGAATTATTCGGTTTATCGGCTGCAGAGTTGCATTTCTGTTATTTGACTTTATTCCGGTTCGACACCAAAGCCATGGCTATTCTTTTAGGTATTTTGCCCGATTCCGTGAGTAAGCAGCGTTTACGTGTACGTCAGAAGTTGGGATTGTCCGGTTCTGATCGTGATTTATATGATTATCTGATAAGTCGTTGAAAAACAATACAGTGTTATTCTGTTTGTCTATATCCTTGTCCTATATATTTTTTGTAATCAGTTGATTATCAATAAAGCTTTGTCCACCTGTTTTTGGCTCATTTCTTAGTGTGGTATCAGTAAGAAACCTATGTTTGTGACGATTTTATTTAAATGATGTCATAGATATGAGAAAGACTATCAGTTTTGTTTTGTTAGCCTTTTGTTTGGTATTTACATCGTTTACAAAAAAGAGTCATGTCGAATTAAGTGGACATTTTTTTATTAATCATTAGTTTTAATAAGCTATGAAGAGAAAAGTAGTTTTAGAATTGCTATTTGTTTTTTTCACTGTTGCTGCATTTGCTCAAATAGAGCATGGAGTATTGGTAGGAGCTGGAGCCGGTTTTTCAATGAATGATGATCCCATCTACACGCCAGATCCCTGTTTTGGTTATAATAACCAAGTTAAAATCAATAGCATGGTAGGTTATCGTTGTCGTTTTCTTATGAAATCCAAAAATTTCATTGATTTAGATGCAACGATCGGCTTTCAATGGATGGAAGTGTATAAATTCACAGGAAATCAAATTGGTGATTTTGAAAATGTTCCACCGGGAGAATATGTGACTCCTCCCGGACATACCTTTACCGATTATATAATGCCGTTGTCTGTTACTGCCAGTTGGAATTATCAGATGACAGATAGGTTTTATACAGGAGTCGGTGTTTTACCTATCCTTTATATTCAGCCGCAAACTGTGTTTGATTTGGCTTTTCAGGCTCGGATTGGATATAAGGTAAGCAGGCGTTTAGAGTTGGGCTTGTCTTATCATTATGGTGTTTTGGATGTTCAGAAACATTTTAATAATGGTCCTGCTATGGGAAGACGAGGACATTTCTCTGATTTGACCTTATCAGCCTATATTCCTTTTTCTATCAAGTAGATTTTGATATGGTATTAGTAAAAAACCTCTCTCTTCGGATAGGGGTTTTTTCTTTTTTCTTGTCTTAGGTATATAGTAACTTTTAAAAGCAGTGTAATATGGAAAAGAAAGAAGAGAAACAGCAACCTCGGTTGTGGTATTGGAGTCAGCCTCAAGAAGGAATGAATATCGAAGATTGTGAGCAATATGTAGAAGAAAACCGACAACAACATACTTTGATTGTTGCTTTTGTGTAGATTAGAGTTTATATTGAATAATTGATTAAAGCGTTCTTTGACTTATCTTTGTGGTCTAAAAAGTTCAATTGATGTATTACGACAAGATTCGCCACCGTAATAGCCAAGTGCTTGCAGCTACAGGATTAACTCCTGCTGAGTTTGATGCCTTACTAACAACTTTCAAGTATCACTGGGATGAATATTACAGCCATTTTACCTTGGAAGGTAAAGTGCGTCAACGTATATCTTACAACAGGAAGACCAGTGTATTGCCTCTGATTCAGGACAAACTGTTCTTCATATTGGTATATTTGAAGACTAATCCTCTTCAGGAACTCCATGCTATTCAGTTTGAGATGACCCAGCCCCAGGCCAATAGATGGATTCATCTTCTTTCTGATATTCTCCGGCGTACATTGAAAACGCTTGGTGAATTACCGGACCGTAATTCCAAACGTCTGATACACATTCTTCAGGGATGCGAAGAAGTCTTGTTGGATGGAACAGAGCGACCTATTCAACGCCCTTTGGATGAAGACAGGCAGTCAGCATGCTATAGTGGTAAAAAAAACTCATAGCATAAAGAATAACTTGCTATGTACCAACCAACTTAGGATTGTATGGTTGAGCTCCACATACGAAGGTCATGTCCATGACAAAAAGATTTGTGATGAAGAACCTCTTCTACTCCCCAAAGGTATCAGGCTCTGGCAAGATACAGGTTTCATCGGACACAAACCGGATGGAGTTGAAATATGCATGCCCAAAAAGAAACCTAAAGGGAAAGAGCTTACTGTTGTTGAAAAACAAGAGAACAAGCGGATTTCCGGAATCAGGATTAAAGTGGAGCATGCCATAGGTGGTATGAAAAAATGCCGTATTGTCAAAGAACGATTCAGATGCCATAAATTCGGTTTCGAAGATATGGTGATTCTTATTGCTTGTGGATTACACAACTTCAGAATCAGTTACAAAATGAGTCATATAACAATTTAATCTATATAATGTCTATTGTTATGATAAATCTTCTATTTGTCCAGTTCATGGTTTTTTTGAAAATATAACAAAATAAATAAGTATATGAATACAAGATGTTTATTGATTCTGATAGGAATCGTATTTCTCCATGTGTTTCCTATTCAAGCACAGTGGCGGTTAGGAGGTGAAGTAGGTGTAACTATGTCGCGCTTAAAAGTAAAAGGAAGTGAATCGGTATTAGGTCCTACTTTAGGTTTTACGGCTGATTATCAATTTAAATCTCAGGTGGTAATTATGTCCGGTTTATCTTTTACACGAAAAGGGGGAAGCAATCTATGGAGCAATCCCAATTATCAAACCGAACTTTATCAATTGTCGTATGCCAAGAATTATTATTTAGAAATGCCACTGATGGTTGGTTATCGTTATCCCGTTACCGATCATATATCGGTAACACCTTGTATAGGAGCTTATGTTGCTTATGGTCTTTCGGGAACAGGTGAAATAGATGGGATTGTTGGAATGTCGAGAGTCGGTGAAAAATGGGATCAAACCTTTAAAAAAGAGCATATAGATTTTCCGAAAGAGAGAGATATTGCTGCATTTGAGCGTTGGGATAGTGGCATGCGTTTTGGATTACGGGCAGATGTAGATTGCTTTTCTTTGAATTTAATTTATAACATGGGATTCGTTAAAGCATGGGATGGATTTCCTAACATGCATCATTTTGATTTTTATAATCGCAATTTTGCTATAGCTTTGGGTTATATTTTTTCATTGTAATTGAGTAAAAACCTCTCTCTTCGGATAGGGGTTTTTTCTTTTTTCTTGTCTTAGGTATATAGTAACTTTTAAAAGCAGTATAATATGGAAAAGAAAGAAGAGAAACAGCAACCTCGGTTGTGGTATTGGAGTCAGCCTCAAGAGGGCATGAGTATCGAAGATTGTGAGCAATATGTAGAAGAAAGCCGACAACACCGCTCCTTGATGATTGCCTTTGTGTAGGTATATAATGCAATTTGTTAGCGGAATTAACTTGGCTACAACCTGTTTTTGACTTTACCGCCAACAATGGTCGAAAGAAGTAGTTATTGTATTTTTATCGGTGTATTATTTAGCAATGATAGGAGGCAAATCCGTTAGAAACGACAAGCAACTTCGTTGGGAGGAGCTGACAAATGGGTCTCGGTCTAAACATCCTTTTAAATGAGGGTTTTAGCTGTCTTTCAAGGGTCTATAGAGTTTTTGGAAAAAGGGTATAGACTTTTTGAAAAAAGGGTAGGGACTTTTTTGAAATTGGGTAGGCACTCCGTTCGGATTGGGTGCCTACTCCGTTTGAATTGGGTAGGCACCCAATTTCCGAAGATAAACTACTCCGTTTTGACGGGGTTCATAATCTCTTATCCGCTCGTTTACTTATTGTATTTTTAGAGTGGATAAATAAACCACCGATCATTTTTATGTTTTCAGCCTGTTTTTGACTTTTCTGCTTTAGAAAATAGAGTAGACATTTCGTTTTTCTATGCTATAGATACAGCCGATACCCAGTATCAGTATTATCCATAGAGCTATTATTTTTATAGATTACAGGTATCGTAACAAACCTACACCATTCGTTGACAGGCCCAATATGCCTATCTACTTTTGCAGCGTCAAATTAAAAACAAGAAGAAAAATGATTAGTCAACCGGTAATTATTTGGAGTGCCATTATACTATTGATGGTGGTAGCTTTTGCAGTGAGAATGATTGAAAAGATGCGCATGTCTCATCATTTAGACAAACAAGGACATTTAAACAAACACAGACATCGTTTCATAGAGATTGCGAAAGAGAAAGAGTTGTTCTATTGTCCTGGTGATGAGTGGTTTGATGAAACTGTCAATAAATAATCATCAGTCAAAATTGTCCGGCGGATTACCCACGGCCCGTGAGGTTGGCATTTTTATTGCCGAATATGCCTCATGGCTTTGGGCCAGTGGAGCCACTTGTATCCGTATAGAAAAGAATGTATTCCGGATGCAAAAAGCCTTTGGCGTAGAGGCTGATATCTGTATTATGCCTCGCCATATTCATGCTACTGTATGGAACAAAGAGCGAAGTGAGTCTTTTAGTATCGTCAGGAGGAATCAAAAGGCGGTGATAAGTTTTGATATCAACACACAGATGAGCAAGCTCAGTTGGGATGTGGCCGAAGGAAGATGTGATTTCTTTGAGGCTCGAGAGGCTTTTGAGCGTATCAAGCAGATAAAACCGGCCAATCCTTCCATGGTTTTACTGCTTGTATCCTTGGCAAATGCTTCGTTTTGTCGTCTGTTTGGAGGAGATCTGATCTCGATGCTATTGGTGTTTATCTCTACCTTTTGTGGTTATAAAATCAAGCAGATCATGCTGGAAGATAGGGTAGATGTTCGTTTCGTATTTCTCTGTTCTTCATTTGTTTCGTCAGTGATCAGTGCAGGAGCTCATCTGTTTGGATGGGGCGAAACGCCCGAGATTGCCTTGGCGAGCAGTGTGCTCTATCTGATTCCCGGCATTCCCTACATCAATGCCGTGAATGATATGTTGGACGGACATTACATCTGTTCTTATTGCCGATTGATGGATGGATTGATATTAACGGTTTGTCTGTCATTTGGTTTTTGTTGTGGACTTTTCTTGATGAACTTAAACTGGTTTTAAAGCTGTTGGAATAGCGTTCTCATAGTGGGGAAATTGACCCCCAGCTCTTATAATAAGGAATATTATACAATGAATTTAATGATGAAACTTTTGACCGATCTGGTGCAAGACGGATTGTTTGCGGCGATAGCTGCTATCGGTTTTGCCAGCATTAGCAATCCGCCTCGTAAAGCCTATCTCTGTTGTGCCCTGTTGGCTGCCGTGGGTCATGCCATGCGTTTTTTGTTGATGAACAATAGTATATGTCCGTTGCATATTATTTTGGCCAGTAGCCTGGCTGCTTTTACGATAGGATTGCTGGCTGTCCGTTTGGCACTGATCATGAAGTGTCCGGCCGAGACCTGTTTCTTTCCGGCACTGCTTCCGATGATTCCCGGTATGTATGCCTATCGTGCTATCGAAGCGTTGGTTTTATGTTTATATCATCAAGAAGAGGCGCTGTTCAGCCATTATCTCTATCTGTTGGCTTACAATGGATTTACCTGTTCGTTTATTATTTTGGGCATGGTGATAGGAGCCAATATTCCGATATTTCTTTTGAAGCGGATCTCTTTTAAGGCGACCAAATGAGTAGGAAACATTGAAAAAATATCTGTAACTTTACAAACTAAATCGGTTTTATCTCAATTCAGTCATTAGATTTCATGAATAAAAAGATCTGCTTTTTTGGTCTGATGACCTATTTGGGGCTATACAAAAAGAATTGTTCATAGGTTATTATAATAACAATGGAATTACGACAGTTGAAATATTTTGCAAGAGTGGCAGAAACACTCAATTTTTCGGATGCTGCCAAGTCTCTTTATGTGACACAAAGTACCCTTTCCCAACAGATCAAACAATTGGAGCAGGAGCTGAATGCCCAGCTGTTTCAGCGTAACAGTCATTCTGTTAGCCTGACAGAGGTCGGAGAGGAGCTGCTACCGTATGCTTTGCGTGCCATACACGATGTAGATCTCTGCCTTGACCGTGTGCACGACCTGCAGCAGCTCTTGACGGGCACACTCAATATTGGTGTTACCTACACGTTCAGTCCTATTCTTTCGGAAACGTTGATGGTGTTTATGAAGCGTTATCCTCATGTACGGCTGAATATCTACTATAAGTCTATGGAAGAGCTGATGGAGCTGCTTTCCAACAGGACGGTCGATTTTGTGTTGGCTTTCCGTTCGTCAACGACTTATGAGAATATAGAGTCGCATATTCTGTTCGATAATCATCTGGCCGCAATCGTAAATAACAATCATCCGTTGGCTGCCCAGTCCAAGATTACGTGGAACGAGTTGGAGAAATATGATATCGCATTGCCGTCAAGAGGATTACAGGCCCGAAATGCGTTTGAAAAGGCGCAAGCCAAACTCCCGATAAAGATAAATGTGCGTATCGAACTGAATGAGGTGAACATTTTGTTGAAACTGATTCGTCAGAGTATGTTGGTGACCATTCTTTCAGAAGCTACGATTCATAATGAAGAGGGAGTCAAAGCCATTCCTTTGGATTTTCCGGGCAACGAGATGCATGGCTGTGTGCATATCTTGCGCAATACCTATTGCAAGCATTCTATGCAGGAGTTTATCCGTCTGCTGCGCGAGGCCAATGCTGTTAAGGAGCGTATTCATGATTGGTTGTAAGTTGTTCCTTCTTGTCAGGAATTGCAAACGGCTCTTTGTCGCTTTTTACTGATTCTAAAAATCTAAAAAGGGCTAAACCCAAACAATCGTTTAGATTCAGCCCCTTTTGATATATCACGACGAGCAAAATTGTCTAATCTGTAACTTCTTAGATAGATTCTTTTGCCTTTGCGAGAGCTTCATTAATGTTGGAACAGATATTATTATCACCCACAATCTGATCGAAGCCCGATTGGATCAATAAGCCACGTACACGTTTGTTGACACCCGACAGAATGATGTGGATATGTTCAGCCTGTGACAGACGAACCAAGCTTTCCAAGTTGTGCAGACCGGTTGAATCCATGAAAGGAACCTTACGCATACGGATGATACGAACCTTGGGTTTATCGCCCATAGCCTGCATGATATCGTCGAACTTGTTGGCCACGCCAAAGAAGAACGGGCCGTCGATTTCATAGACCTCAACACCTTTCGGCAGGTTCAGAACTTCCTCTTCGTGAACGATTTCACCCTCTTCAGAAAGGTCTATCTCGTCACGGCAAACCGATACATGAGTGGTTTCTGCTACACGGCGCATGAATAGCAACATGGCAATCAGCAGACCGATTTCGATAGCGATTGTCAGGTCGAAGATGACGGTCAGGAAAAAGGTTACCAGCAATACAGAGATATCACTTTTAGAATTCTTCATCAGTGAACGGAAAGTGCGCCATCCACTCATATTATAGGATACAATCACCAAGACGCCGGCCAGACAAGCCATCGGGATATGCTTGGTCAGCGGGCCTAAGAACAACAGAATCAGCAATAAAACAATGGCATGGATGATGCCGGCTATCGGTGTGCGACCACCATTGTTGATGTTGGTCATGGTACGTGCAATAGCACCTGTAACAGGAATACCACCAAATAGCGGTGACAACACGTTGGCTGCACCTTGAGCAATCAACTCTGTGTTGGAGTTGTGTTTATCACCTATCACACCATCGGCAACGGTAGCCGACAACAATGATTCAATAGCGCCCAACATAGCAATGGTGAAGGCCGAAGGAAGCAACAGGTTGATAGTTTCAATATTGAAAGAAATGCCTGTTGGCTGAGGCAATGAGGCATTGATGGTGAAACGGTCTCCGATAGTTTCGATATTGGTAAATCCCAAGTAGTTACGCATTACGAAAACGGCTACCGTCATCACGATGATAGCAATTAGCGAACCCGGTATTTTCTTTGAGAACTTGGGTGAGAGGGCAATGATAACAATACTGAGGATGCCGACTAAGGTTGCAGCCCAGTTAATAGTGTTGAATGCACCGAAATAGGCAATCCATTTCGAGATGAAATCTGCCGGAACCTTATCCATGGTCAAGCCAAACAGGTCTTTCATCTGTGTGGTGAAGATGGTTACCGCAATACCGCTGGTGAACCCAACGACAATGGGATAGGGAATAAACTTGATAACCGTACCTAACTTGAGGAAACCCATGACAAGCAGGATGATACCTGCAATTACCGTGGCAATAGCCAATCCTTCTAATCCGAAATTCTGGATAATGCCATAAACGATGATGATGAAAGCACCAGTAGGGCCACCAATCTGTACGGAACTACCGCCCAGTAAAGAGACAATAAAACCACCAATGATGGCTGTTACTAATCCCTTTTCAGGACTAACACCTGATGCAATACCAAACGCGATAGCAAGGGGCAAGGCGACAATACCTACAATAATACCCGCCATCAGATCGGTCATAAACTTTTCTTTGGAATAATTTTTCAGCGCGGAAATCAATTTGGGCTGAAAGTCAAACTTGTTACTCATTTTTAGCCTATATAATATTAAGAAAGTGCAAAGGTAGGTAAAATAGTTCAATTAGTTCAAATATTATAGAACGTTAAAAGAGATAAGAGCTAATAACATTTTTTCCATGGCTCATAAATCGACTCTATCTGTGTATCAATAATATCGTTTGCTTTTATACCTGATCCTTGAAAACAAACAGCTATTTTTGAGTGTTCTTAGAAAACAGAGTAAATAATAATAAGATAAAATATAAGCAATATGGAAAAGAGCATCAAAGGAACACAGACCGAACAGAATTTGTTAAAGTCATTTGCTGGCGAATCACAGGCCAGAAGCAGATATACATTTTTTGCAAGTACAGCCAAAAAAGAGGGATACGAACAGATTGCTGCCATCTTTATGGAAACAGCTGAACAGGAAAAGGAACATGCTAAGCGTTTCTTCAAATTCCTTGAGGGCGGTATGATTGAAATTACAGCTACTTATCCGGCCGGAATGATTGGTACAACGGCTGAAAACCTGGCCGCTGCTGCTGCCGGAGAGAACGAAGAGTGGGTAGAATTGTATCCGCATTTTGCCGATGTAGCTGAAGAGGAGGGTTTTCCGGCTATTGCTGTTGCCTTCCGCATGATAGCCAAGGTAGAGGCTGAACACGAGGCTCGCTATCGCAAACTGTTGGCTAATGTAGAAGAGAACAAGGTGTTTGAAAAGGATGAAGAGGTTGAATGGCAGTGCCGTAATTGTGGTTATGTACACAAAGGAAAGAGCGCACCGAAGACATGTCCGGCATGTGTACATCCGCAGGCCTATTTTGAGGTGAAGAAGAATAACTACTAATTCGTATATATCTAAAAGAGGCTATGTCGAAACAACCCTTTTGACATAGCCTCTTTTTCTATCTTATATTTAAGCATGTTTCCTTTTAACAGGAGGATAATCAAGTGTATAATGCAATCCGCGGCTCTCTTTGCGTTCGATAGCTTGGCGGGTAATCAGATAACCCACATTAATCATGTTACGTAATTCACACAATTCGCGTGAAGCCTTGCAACGCTTGAAGAGTCGTTCGGTCTCTTCGTATAAAATATCCAAACGGTTCCATGCACGGATCAGACGTGTGTTACTGCGGACAATACCGACATAGGCTTCCATAATCTGATTTACCTCTTTGATACTTTGTGTGATCAGTACACGTTCTTCGTTGCTGATAGTGCCTTCGTCATTCCATTCGGGCACACCGTCGTTGAAGTCATAGCGACTGAATACTTCCAAAGCATGTTTAGCTGCCGCATCGGCATACACCACTGCTTCGATCAGTGAGTTAGAAGCCAGACGGTTACCACCATGCAGACCGGTGCATGAACATTCACCGATGGCATACAGACGCTTAATGCTTGACTGACCGTTCAGATCGACTTTGATGCCACCACACAGATAGTGTGCAGCCGGAGCAACCGGAATAAAATCTTTGGTTATATCGATGCCCAAGCTCAAGCATTTTTTATAGATATTGGGGAAATGCTTCTTTGTCTCTTCCGGATCTTTATGGGTCACATCCAGATAAACATGATCTTCACCACGCTGTTTCATTTCGCTATCAATGGCACGAGCCACAATGTCACGTGGAGCCAAAGAGAGGCGTGGATCATACTTCTGCATAAACTCTTCGCCAGCCAAGTTCTTCAGCACTGCGCCATAGCCTCGCATCGCTTCCGTAATCAAGAAGCAGGGACGATCGCCCGGATGATATAGAGCAGTAGGGTGGAACTGGATGAATTCCATATCTTTAACCATACCTTTGGCACGATATACCATGGCGATACCGTCGCCGGTTGCTACCAACGGATTGGTTGTGTTTCGATAGACAGCTTCGCAACCACCTGTAGCCACAACGGTTACTTTAGACAAGAAGGTGTCCACTTCTCCGGTTTCTTCGTTCAAGACATACGCACCGAAGCATTTGATGCCCGGTGTATGACGGTTGACGATGATTCCCATATGGTGTTGCGTGATGATTTCTACGGCAAAGAAGTTTTTGAATACAGTGATATTCGGATGGTTGTTGACGGTTTTGATTAGGCTGTTTTGTATCTCTGCACCTGTATTGTCGGCATGATGCAGGATACGGAATTCAGAATGACCACCTTCTTTATGCAGGTCAAACTCTCCGTTTTCCTTCTTATCGAAGTTGACGCCCCAATGGATCAGCTCATCAATCTGTGCAGGAGCATTACAGATTACCTTTTCGACAGCCTCACGGTTACTGAGCCAGTCGCCCGCTATCATGGTGTCTTCGATATGTTTATCGAAATTGTCAACTTTCATATTGGTGACCGACGCAATACCTCCTTGTGCAAAATAGGTATTGGCCTCTTCCTGGGTAGATTTGCAAATCAGGGCAACGCTACCCTTGTCTGCTACCTTCAGTGCAAAGCTCATTCCGGCAATACCGGAGCCTATGACTAAGAAATCAAATCTCTTTACCATATTTCATACTGTTTAGGATTACAAAGTTATGAATTAACTTAGATAGTTGGTGCTTTTATTATCTATTTTTAAATCATTCCTTTGCTGTAGTTTTTTCGTCTGGATGGAGTCGATGGTGTATTAAAGCAAAAACCGTATATTTGCCATTTCGAAGTCGAACGATAAAAATAAGAGAACAGACGTGGCAAAAGTAGTGGAAACTCCTTTGATGAAGCAGTATTTCGAGGTGAAAGCCAAACATCCCGATGCGATTTTGCTGTTTCGTGTAGGCGATTTTTATGAGATGTATGGCGAAGATGCCGTTATTGGTTCTGAAATATTGGGTATTGTACAAACCAAGCGATCCAATGCCGGGGCACAATATATCGAGATGGCAGGTTTCCCTCATCATGCTTTGGACACCTATCTGCCTAAATTAGTGCGTGCCGGTAAGCGTGTAGCTATCTGCGACCAGCTGGAAGATCCTAAACAGACGAAAAAGCTGGTGAAGCGTGGCATTACAGAATTGGTGACTCCGGGTGTGTCGATCAACGATACGGTGTTGAACCATAAGGAGAATAACTTTCTGGCTTCGATCCATTTCGGTAAGAGCTGTTGTGGTATAGCTTTTCTTGATATCTCTACCGGCGAGTTTTTGACGGCCGAAGGAACGATTGACTATATCGATAAACTCTTGAATAACTTTTCGCCCAAAGAGGTGTTGATTGAACGGGGCAACCGCAAGCACTTTGAGGAGCATTTCGGACCGCGTTTCTTTGTGTTTGAGCTGGACGACTGGATCTTTACCTCTGAATCGGCTCACGACCGTCTGTTGAAGCATTTCGAGACCAAGAATCTGAAGGGATTTGGTGTGCAACATCTCTCTTTGGGTATCATCGCTTCGGGAGCAATTCTCTATTATCTGGATCAGACTCAACATACCCATATTTCGCATATTACGGCGTTGTCGCGTATAGAAGAGGAACGTTATGTACGACTTGATAAGTTTACGGTGCGTAGTCTGGAACTGATCGGTACGATGAACGAAGGAGGAAGCAGCCTGCTGGATGTCATTGATAAGACGGTGTCGCCCATGGGTTCCCGTATGTTGCGCCGATGGTTGTTGTTTCCTTTGAAAGATGTAAAACCTATCCGTGAAAGGCAGGATGTAGTGGATCATTTTTTCCGTCATCCTGAGTTGAAAGAGCTGTTCGATAATCAGCTGGAGCAGATAGGTGATTTAGAGCGTATCATATCAAAGGTGGCCGTCGGACGCGTCTCTCCGCGTGAAGTGGTGCAGTTGAAGGTGGCCCTGCGTGCTATCGAACCGATTAAAGAGGCCTGTATGACCAGTGGAGAAGAGAGTCTCTGTCGTATTGGTGAACAGCTGAATATCTGCGCATTGATTCGTGACCGCATCGATAAGGAGATCAACAACGATCCTCCTTCGTTGGTCAACAAAGGGGGAATTATTGCGCATGGCGTGAATACAGAATTAGATGATCTGCGTGCTATTGCCTATTCGGGTAAGGATTATCTGCTGAAGATACAACAACGAGAGAGTGAAGCAACCGGTATTCCCAGCCTGAAGATAGCCTTCAATAATGTGTTTGGCTACTATATTGAGGTGCGTAATTCCCACAAAGATAAGGTGCCGGCCAATTGGGTCCGCAAACAGACCTTGGTGAATGCCGAACGATATATTACCGAAGAGCTGAAGGAGTATGAAGAAAAGATATTGGGAGCCGAAGAGAAGATTCTCTCTTTAGAGATGCGTCTCTTCAATGAGCTGGTGCTTGCCTTGACCGAATATATTCCTCCCATTCAGCTGAATGCCAATTTGGTGGGACGTATCGACTGTCTGCTTTCTTTTGCCAAAGTGGCCGAAAGCAATCTTTATATTCGTCCGGAGGTAGATGATTCGGAGGTGATTGATATTAAGGGCGGACGCCATCCGGTGATAGAGAAGCAGTTGCCTCCCGACGAACCTTATATTGCCAATAATGTGTATCTGGATGACGATAAGCAACAGATTATTATGATTACAGGTCCGAATATGGCCGGTAAGTCGGCATTGCTACGTCAGACTGCCTTAATCACCTTAATGGCTCAGATGGGTTGTTTTGTTCCGGCCGAATCGGCTCATATCGGTATTGTTGATAAGATATTTACTCGTGTCGGTGCTTCGGATAACATCTCTGTAGGTGAATCTACCTTTATGGTCGAGATGAATGAAGCAGCTGATATATTGAATAATATGTCGTCACGTAGTTTAGTGCTGTTTGACGAATTGGGCCGCGGCACCAGCACCTACGACGGTATTTCTATCGCTTGGGCCATTGTGGAATACATTCATGAACATCCGCAGGCCAAGGCCAAGACGCTGTTCGCCACGCATTATCACGAGTTGAACGAGATGGAGCGTACCTTTAAGCGTATCAAAAACTATAATGTCTCTGTCAAGGAGGTAGGAAACAAGGTAATCTTTCTGCGTAAGTTAGTTCCGGGAGGCAGCGAGCATAGCTTTGGTATTCATGTAGCTAAGATGGCTGGTATGCCTAAGAGTATTGTGAAGCGTGCCGGTGAAATCTTGAAGCAGTTGGAGCGAGAGAATAGGCAGGAGGGAATCTCCACTAAGCCGATGAAAGAGATTGCGCCTTCGGGAGGTGGTTATCAGTTGAGCTTCTTCCAGTTGGACGATCCGGTGTTGAGCCAGGTAAGGGATGAGATAAAGAATATCGATGTCAATAATCTTACTCCTTTAGAGGCTTTGAATAAGCTGAGCGAAATCAAGAAGATTATAACAGGAACATCGTAGTGATAGGCTTTTTGTTGAGCTCTCGTTATTTATTTTGAATGCAGATGTAACAACCTATGTTTTTCTCCTACTTATAGTAAAAACATAAGTTCAACTTAAAATTAAGTTATCATGAAGGCAAAAGTATTCGGCTATAAAAACCTTTGATGATTATCTGTCAGACTTCTATCTCTATCTGTATGAGGCCAAGCCCAAATATGTTACTGATGATGTGAAAGGTTATTATCTTCAGCAGATAAAAGAAGAGAATGCCACTCCTGCATGGCTACGACAGACATTTAAGCATTTTCTGTTAGATGAGAATAAAATTCTTGCCGAGATGCGTGAGTCTGTTGGTATGTAATAGGTGAAGCATAACGATTGTTTGATGTCTCAACGGTAACATCTTGTGAAAAGGTTATTGTATTTTAATCGGAGTATTTGCCTATTGAAAACTGATAACAGATCCATCTAAAACGACGGGCAATTCCGTTGGGTTTGACAGGCAAATCCGGCTTGGCACAGATATGCTTTTAAAGGTGTTTATAAGCTGTATTTCAATAGTATATATACTTCTCCGGATTAGCCTATAGAGTTTCTGAAAAATGGGTAGGGACTTTTTTGAAAATGGGTAGGCACTCCGTTCAAATTGGGTAGGCACTCCGTTGGAAAGGAATAGGCACTCAATTCCCGAAAATAGCCTAATCCTTTTTGACAAGGTTAATGATCGCTCGAAATCTTGTTGTCTTATTGTATTTTTTATTGTCATTACCAACAAGAATCGTAATCTAACCCAACTTCAACATCTTCTGAATAAAATTTCTCTAAAAATCAGCCTTTTCCTTTTTTGTAGATTTTCGTTGGG
>CAKVBA010000028.1 GCA_934725305.1 uncultured Parabacteroides sp.
CTCTTGTTCTCGATTGTACTGCTTTTCTTTCATTTGTTGATGCTGCTAAGAGTCAACCTTATTTACAAAAAGACACACCCTCTTTTCTATTTTTTCTTTAGATCATTCAGGAAAAGATCGATCATGCGTTTGGCAGCCACGAATGAGCTGATTTCATTGTTCAGCACCTGTTGTTCAGTAGTAGCCAGCTGACTTTCCACCATTGGATTGTGATAGAACGTATCGCGCAATGTATCATTGATGCTTTCATACATCCAGTATTTTGCCTGTTCGTTGCGCTTGTAGTCGAAATAACCATTCTTTTTGGTGAACAGAATATATTCAGCCACCATATCCCAAATCTCTTTAACGCCTAAGTTGTAATAACCGGAATAGGTCAAGACCTTAGGAATCCAACCCGATTCGGTAGGCGGGAACAGATGTAGTGCATTACGGAATTGAGCGGCAGCCAATTTGGCTTTCTCCACATTGTCTCCATCTGCTTTATTGATGATGATGCCATCTGCCATCTCCATGATACCACGTTTGATGCCCTGCAATTCGTCACCTGTGCCGGCCAACTGAATCAACAGGAAAAAATCAACCATGGAATGAACGGCTGTTTCACTTTGACCAACACCCACAGTTTCTACAAAGACAGTGTCGAAACCGGCTGCTTCGCATAGAACGATGGTCTCTCTTGTCTTGCGGGCAACGCCACCCAATGATCCGGCAGAAGGTGAAGGGCGGATAAAAGCATTCTTCTCTCTTGACAAAGCCTCCATACGGGTCTTGTCACCCAAGATACTACCTTTTGAGCGTTCACTACTGGGGTCGATTGCCAAGACTGCCAGCTTGTGGCCTTGGCTTAGCAGGTGCATACCGAAAGAGTCGATTGATGTACTCTTTCCTGCACCCGGAACGCCAGTGATGCCAATACGCATAGACTGACCGGCAAACGGAAGACATTTCTCAATGATCTCTTGAGCCACCTGCTGGTGCTCATGTTTGCAACTCTCAACCAGCGTAACAGCCTGGCTTAAGATTGTGATGTTCCCTTTTAAGATACCCTCTACAAATTCAGACGGCGTATATTCTTTCCTCCGTACACGTTTCTTCAAGTAGGGATTAACAGTCGGGACATCAGCTACTCCTTTATTGACCTTTAGTCCTTTGTACAAATCATCGTTTTCGGGGTGTTCCATGATGTTCTTAAGTTATTTATATGCAACGACTTTAATCAGACGCACCGGTCCGTTCGGGTCATTGCAAACTACATTAATAAGTGCTTCTAATTTCGTCTTGATCTCTTTGGGGCGGATCGACACCTTAAAGGTTGTGCTTGCCCCCGGTTTCAACTCTTTCTTGCCACCTGATATGTCTAATCGCTTGTCATCGCAACTTACGCTATAGATAGAAAGAGGAGTTTTTCCCGTATTCGTAATTTCAAATGTACCTGTGACTTTACCACCAATCATCATAAAGCCGTTCTTCTCGGGCAGTTTGCCAAACTCCAGAAGAGTACCGGACAGATGAGCGGCAGGAGCCTTTTCTTTCTCGGCAGCCGACAGCTTGTTGAAGTTGTCGATAATGTTAGCCGCTAACTTGATGTTTCCTTCCGTCTTTTCTTTGCTTCCCTTATGCACCATTATAGGCAATGTGGTTGTAACACGTCCTTTGCGTTTGACCGCTTTGGCATCCAGAAGCAGGAAGATCTCACCCGTGTCTTCGGGCTTTAAGTATTTAGGACGTATCTCAACTGTATAGTAGTGTGGAATTTTGCCCACTTCAACGGTAATGGCGGTCTTGCCATCATTCTTGATGCTGATCTTTTCTCCCACGGTCTCGTCTTGACGCACGCCACTAAACAATACTGTTTTAGTATGCAGCTTCAGCTCTCCGATAGAATAGGGATAGGTGATGACCGGTTGCAGTGGTTTGGGTGTTACCGTCCCTTTGATAGCCAAAGAGTAGCTTCCCTTTTTGCCGTTGCTATAGATAGAAACCGTCTTATAGAATGGACCCGGACGGCCTTTGGGGTTATAGGTTATTTTTATGTCGCCCGTCTTGCCCGGAGCAATCGGCTCTTTGGTCCATTCAGGGCGCGTACAACCACACGACGCTGTTACGCGGGTAATCACCAATGGGGCATCGCCTTTGTTGGTAATGACAAAGGTGTGACTGGCCAACCCTGCCGCCTCGGCTATCGTACCGAAGTTATAGACTAGCTCATCTGCATGTATCTGTGCCTTGTTTTGTGCCTGGGCAACTGATAGGGTGCAGAATGCTGTTAGGAAAAGAACTATTTTGGAAAGATTCAGCATGGTTCTGTTTTATGAATAGTTTGTTGTTAATCCTTTACAACACCGCGAATGCTCAAGATGTAGCTTCCTGTTTTTCCGTTGCTGTAAACAGAGATTGTCTTAGAGAATGATCCGGGGCGTCCACTGGGGTTGTAGGTGACTTTGATGTCGCCAGTTTTACCCGGAGCAATCGGTTCTTTGGTCCATTCCGGAGTAGTACATCCACAAGATGCAATCACACGTGTGATAACAAGCGGACCATCGCCTTGGTTCTTGATAACGAAGGTGTGTGATACTTTTCCGTCTGCCTCTTTAATCTCACCAAAGTCGTGAGTGGTTACTTCTGCTGCGATAACGGCTTTTTTCTGTGCAGATGCAAGACCGGTTGCCAGCAACAAGGCCATGCAAATAAAGATAATCTGTTTCATTTTTATATTTGTTAGACTTGAACAAAGATAGGAATCGTCGGGCAATCGGCAAAGGTTGAAGGGATAATATTTCTAAAAGTCAGCTTTTAACCCAATTCGGTCATTAGATTGCGATTCTTGTCACTACGGGTAATGTCGAAACGCAGGCTGAAGAATGACCGATTGAGCAGGGATTGCACCGAAAGTCATATATCTGATGCAATCCCTGTGTGATAGATGAGTTGTTAATGTATCTCCTTTATGGAATAGTTCCTGTTGTCGGGGTCACTGTCAGGCGGCAACCTTCGGTGTGTGAGACAAACTCGGGAGCATAGAGACATTGCAGCGTGCTGATGCCGCCGGTAAAGTTACCCGATCGGCTGACGTATGAACCGTATTCCAACACGTAGGTTCCTTGTGGCAGACGCTCAAAGAAAAACTGTTCGGAAACATCTTTGGGTGAGCGGTAATAGGCAATGCCGTTTCTGATTTCCACTCCGGATAACTGATTGACCGGTTCAAAACAGCCGGCACGCAGATCTTTCAGCACCACATAGTCCATATCCCGATCGGTACGGATCACAAGGCGAACCACTACTTTGTCTCCGACCTTCAGCGTTTCTCCTGTTTGCAGAGGACGAAGCTGAGGCGTGTTGTCTCGATTCTCTTCTACGAAGAACTTCTTCTCGATGTGAAGTGCACTTTTGTGTTTGCTCACTTGATCGATTCCCTGGAAATACTGGCGATAGACAGCGCCCCAAGCCGGTGTCTTTCCTGTCTTATTCAGTTTGATGGGCTGTTCCATCTGTCGGGTCATCTCCTGTTGTGTAATGGTTCTCTTCAGATAGCCTGTTCCGGCTTCACCTTGTTCGGTGGTGAAGTGTAGGTTGCCCCACTCAACAGCGCAGGCATTCTGTTCGCTCAGCCAGTCGCTGCCGGTCAGCATCAGCGTGTAGATGGCATTCAAAGTGGCCGGTTCGGTCTCCCAGCGTTGTGTACGCTTCTGGTTGAGCAGCCATTGTTTCATGCGATCTATCTCTGAGGTTGGTACTTCAAACGTGCGGAAGGCCGACATCAAGAGGCAGTGAGTCTCAATCGGAGAGGTGAAGTAGTTGTTGTCTCTCCGGTTGTTGGCCCAATACATTCCCTTCTCACGGTCGGTGGTTACGGTCTTGCGCAGCCAGGCCATGATGTTGTCTGCTGTCTCCTTGACTCCGTTGGCATGCATCAAGAGTGCCACTTCGCCCTTTCCATACAGATCCTGTTCTTTCCAGTACTTGGCGGCTTGTGCGGTGTAGAAGCGGATAGCTTTGCGAGCACTGCCCAGTTCCGGAATATCACGATAGAGACTACGAATATATAGATAGTCAATCTGGTTGGGTGAAGGCACCACTTTGTCTAAGTTGGCCTTGCTCTTCTTCAGCCATTCATAGTCTTGCTGAATCTGGCGGTCCAGATAGGTTAAGGCCTGAATCTGCATCTTCTTTTCGACTTCGTCATATTCGACGACTTTCATCTCGGTCAATTGAGCCATGCCCCGTAGAATCGAGAGTGTGATGGAACGGCTGGCATGGAAACCTTTGAACCAGCTCCATCCTCCATCGGGAAGCTGTTCCTGCACCAGATGCTGCAAAGCACTTTTGCGCAGAGCCGTTGCACGGTTCAGGTCGAACAGCAGAGAGAGTCTTCGTTTCTGTTCACTTTCATCTTGAGCCTCCAATATCCAAGGCGTCTCTTCCAGTAAGATATTCTTCAACTCCTCGTTCTTTTCTAAGTTTGACAGAAGCGTTGAGGCATCGCCACCTTGTGCACTCCATTGGGTAATCACCTGTTTGATGCGCGGATGTGCCTGCACGATATAGCTTGCAAGCGTGTTGCTATAGTAAGAGGCAAACCAGGAGAGAATATTGTTATTCTCGGGCGTGGTCAATGTCGGCAGCGCCTGAACGGCTTGCCAAATAGGATTGGCACTGACTTCGATGACATAGCGGAAAGGTTTCTCTCCCTTCTTCGGTGTCAGCTGTATGGTCTGCTCCGTCTCATCCATCAAGAAGAAAGGCGTGCTTTCGGTTAGTAGCAGCTGATTAGACAAGACTGGAATCAGGTGTTGTTCGCCGTCACCGCCAGCTTCCGATTCGGCTATGATGCGGCAGCCAATCAGTTGTTCTGCAGGAGCAGCGATTGTCCATTGTACAGTCTGTTGGCTACCGGCCGCGATGGCAAGCGGCTTATGATAGCGACTGAGGCAATCCGTAGTCGATTCCTTTTCCGGATCAAACAGTTCGAGACGCACCTTGCCGGTTAGCTTCTGGTCCGATTGATTAATAATCTGTGCAGAGAGCGTGATCTGGTCGCCCTGACGCATAAAGCGAGGCAGATTGGGCAATACCATAAGAGGCTTGCTGGTCTTGACCTTTTGACTCCAATAGCCCTGATTCAGCTCTTCGGTATGAGCCATGAGCTGCAGCTTCCATGTGGTGTTGCTCTCGGGCATTGTAAAACTGAAGGAGACTTCGCCCTGTTCATTCGTAACCAAGGCCGGATAGAAGAAGGCTGTCTCGGCAAAGTTCTTGCGCAGCGTTGAAGATTCTTTCATCTCATTCTTACCCGAAGCCGATTCAACCCGGCTTTGCATTATTGCCGGTTCATGCAGTGCTTCTTCGGCCACGACGCAGTCTTCGGTCACCTCGATCAGCTCATCAACAGCAGCCACGCTTTTGGCCTGCATCATCATTCTTTCTCCTCCTCGCAGAGAGAGGCCTCTCGAATAGGGACTGTATCTTTGACTCAACACGCCTTGCCAATCTAAACGGGGATAGACAGGCATTTTATAGTCATGCGGCTTTAGATGTGCACTGTTGTGATCATTGTGCTCATTGAAAGAACTACCTTCTCTGAAGTTCGGTGAATAAAGGGATTTCGTGTGTTGAGGCAGCATCGACCATTGGTATGAATGTAGCTGATCGAGTGACGCATCATACATGCTGGCCAGTAACTGAGTCTTTGGGGCGGCAGTTGAATCTCTCTTCTCGATGCGGAAGCTCCATTGTTCCAGACTTCCCGGAAGCAGATGGTCGCGGAAGGTTTGAGGAACGATACGCAGTGTGCGATCCGGTCGTTTCTGACGGATCTGTTTTTGCAAGGTGTACATCTTGCCCTCCTTGACAAATGTGAAGTGAGCCGTTATTCCCGGTCCATACAGCGTTTGGAAAGGAATGGTAAAGATCCGGTTGGCATTGCTGAGCTGAATCCATTCTTGATGGATACACTTGGCATCCTGACTATAAAGCTCATAGAGTATGTAAGCATTGGAACAAGAGGTACCAAACAGCAGCTCTGCCTTTTCGTTGGGCAGACATCGGATGGATTTATTTTCGCTCCATATTTCGGCAAAGACCGGCGGACGTTGGTCGGTCTTACGATAAAGGATGAAGGTGCGGCTCGCCGTCACTTCACGACCTTTGGCGTCCTGCGATTTCAGCTCCAGACGATACCGGCCCGAAGGCAATGACTGGAAACGGTCTGCCTCCCATTTCTCCCGGCTGCTGAATCGACCTTGTGAAACGGTCTTTAAGACAGTATATTCCTTGTCTCCCCAATAGTCTGTCGTCTTAGACGGCTTGGGCGAGAGTGCATAGAGCGTGTAATTACCCTCTGCTTCAGTAGGATGATTGTTCAGCGTCTGTGCGCGGAACTCTGCTTTGGCCTCCGCTATCTCCATCTTGTCTGCCATATCTATCTGTAGGGTAATGCCCACATTGGCCGCCGTAAAGCGGAAAGAGCATTCCTGTGTCTCACCTTTGCTGTCGGTCAGCGTGGCCGTCACCATATAGCTCTGGGCGATGGGACGGTTGGGGCGATCTTTCTGCAAAAGTTGCCTGTCAAGTTCCGGCGTGAAGGGAATCATGAATGTTCCTTCGGCATCTACCGCTGTTTCTCCCTCGGCCACCTGTTTATAGGTGTAGTCAAAAGGATTGGGCATATAGTAGCGATGCCAGAAAGGCTGGCGGACGATGTGCCATTTGACCTTTCCTTCGGTCAGTTTCACACCGGAGAAGGTGACAGCCTTTCCTCGGATGGTCAGCTTTTCATTGAAAGAGACTTCGGTGGTGATTGGTTCCATCTCTAAGAAGAAGCTGGGACGCTTATATTCTTCCACCCGGACAAATTGAGCAAACCCATAGTTGGAGGTCAGTGTATAGTCACCACTCAATCCCTTGGCAGGCAAGGTGAATTCTCCTTGGATAGATCCAAAGGCGTCGGTTGTGAAGTTCTTCTTGCTGATCTCTTGTCCCTGGGGATTGCGCAGCGACAGTTCGATGGTTTTATTGGGCATCACATGAGCTGTTTCACTTGTCTGGGCACAGAGAATACCCTTGAAGAATATGTTTTGTCCCGGACGGTAGAGTCCACGGTCGGTATAGAGCGTAAAGTCCACATGCGACTGCTCTTCTGTCACGCTGGGATAGCTGCCATAGACTGGCGACCACACGGATGAGCTGTCTCCATTCAGCACCGGACGCAGACATTCCAAACGTTGCAACTTGGGCAGCAGAGCCAGCCCTTGTGTGTTGGTGATTACTTCACCCGCTCTTTCCGGTAGTCCGCTGCCTTTCGCCGGCAGATAGTAATAGACCTTTACGCCGGGTAGAGGCTTGCCACTTTCGGCATCGGTAATCAACACCTCTTTCTGTTTATTATATAGATGGCGGTAGAGTGTAGCTAATCGGCTCACACTGAAGCAGTGTCTGTTTTGGATAGAGGCATCAGGCACTTCGACCCAGCATTCATACAAACCCATCGGCAGATCGGTGGATAGCGAAAAGACACTGTCTTTTTCCGTAAAGCTGTTGGTAATATCTCCGGACAGCGTAAACTCTTTTACCAATGTTCCGCAGACACTTTTGGGGTTGCTGACATGAGCCCACGCCTGTTCGGGCTGTCGCAGGCTTTTATAGATGTACACCTTTATCTGCTTCACGTTGCGATAGCGGAGACGAAGTTCCAGCTTCTTGCCCGGATAGAGCTGGTTGGGGAAGGTGGTGCCGATATAAGGCTCGGTCAGCTGGTTCAGCTGGTTGTGCAGTTTGGCCGTTGCTGCAGCCTTGGGGTGCTTCTGAATACCCTCTTGGCAGATCTGCAGAATCTCCTGATTGATTGTGTCGCGTTCTCCTTCCGGACGGTATCTGTTGTTGGTGATCAAGCAGTCCACAAGCGACGCTCTTGCTTCGTTGGCGATGGGCAGCATGTCGAGAGAGTCAACCAGTTGTTTCAGTTCCGCTATCTGTTGTTCGGCTGTGATGATATGCTCTTGCTGCAGATAGTGTAGCTGCTGGATACGTATCGGCAGCCAGACTTCAGGCTGATTCTGTGCTTTGCGGAACTGCTCCCATTGCTGATAATAGGTTGTGTCGGGAGCAATCTCAATGGCACGTGCCATCAGGAAATCATACAGCGTAGGATAGAGCTGGCTCTTTTGAGTGTCAGTTGTCAACAGTTGTTGATAGCTTTTTATATCCTTACTCTGAAGGTAGTTAGCCGGAGACAACGAGCGGTCCAGCTCCTGGCGAATCTTTTCGTCGAATAGGTTTTTGCTCCATTCCCGGATATCCTTCGGCACATAGTCTGTCAACTGTGTACGCTCGTTGACATTCCATTGGTTCCACTGGTAAAAGCGTTGATACATTTCGGCAATCATAGAGTGTAGCAGTGAGACCGAGGCAGTGTCGGGACAAATCTGGGCATACGACTCCATCTCTTTGATCAGTTCGGGAAATGTATCATTGTTCTTCTCCAGCTGATCTTTCATGCGAGTGATCAGGGAGCGTATTAACAATGGAGTGTCTTTGGTTTGCAACGTCTTTGAGAAAACAGAGGGAGAAGAGGCAAAACCTTTAGTCGCAATTAGATAGGCTATCAGGGCGATGCCTGACAAAACCAGTATGGAAATAAAAAATGCTTTTATCTTCATATCTTATTATTTTAAGATGGAACAAATCAACCTAATATATATACTAAGATACAAAGACAGAGCGAAAAGTTGTAAAGTTTATGTTAAATAATCTATTATTTCTTACGAACGAAAGATAAGAAGGCGTAAGGATAGGAATTTTACTAATTCTGACGCGCCTTTTGAGGCTGCATCCAAATAGTTATTTGAATTCAACTTCAATAATCTCCATGGCACCAAGGCAACGTCCGGGAGAAAGGTTATTGTATTTAAACATGATAGTTGATCGTTGGAAACAAGGGACAAATTCATCTGAAACGATGGGCAACTTTGTTGGAATTGACAGGCAAATCCGACTCGCCCCAAACACCATTAAAAATCAGGTTATAGGCAGTCTTTCAAGGGTCTATAGCCTTTTTGGAATTAGTCTATAGAGTTTCTGAAAAAAGGGTAGGGACTTTTTTGAAATTGGGTAGGCACTCCGTTCGGATTGGGTAGGCACTCCGTTGGAAATGGATAGGGACTTAATTTCCGAAAATAGGTTACTCCTTTTTGACCGGATTAACGGCTTCCTGGCATCGCGTTGACTTATTGTATTTTTTAGGGTTGCTATCTGTGAGCTTCCAAGGCATTGTCATTGGATTGTCGTTGTCCAAACAAGCGCTTCCTGATGACCTTTTGCTCTAATACCGTTCTAATAAGTCGGACCATATTGGAGTGGACGGTGTGTTATAATTGGTGACTCAGAATCAAAAACAGCCAACTCTTTTGCCACTTGCGGGGCGATTGAGTTGGTTGTTTATGATTTTAATACCGCCAAAAACGGGTAATCTATTGTTTCTTACGGACGAAGGTCAGGAAGCTGAAGGGATAGGGATTTTTCTCATCGGCAGGATGTTCTTCACGCGCTACCTCTTCCCACAGATCCCAGTTTACCTCCGGGAAGAAAGTGGTAGCATCTTTGAATTCATGATGAATACGTGTGAGGTACATCGTGTCGGCAATCTCCAGCCCCTGTTTATAGACCACTGCGCCACCGATGATGAAGATTTCTTCTTCTTTGTCACAAATGCGCAGAGCAGCATCCATCGATTCGCAGGCAAAGCAATTGACGAAGCCGGCTTCGGGCATACTTGTCAATACGATATTCTTTCGGTTAGGAAGGGGATGAGGAAGCGATTCAAACGTCTTGCGTCCCATGATAACGGCGTGGCCGGTTGTTAGTTCCTTAAATCGTTTCATATCTGTCGGCATGTGGCACAGCAACTGTTGGTTCTTGCCGATGGCATTGTTTTCTGCGATAGCTGCAATGATTGAAATAGTATTCATATGTTGATCGGTTTTTAATATATATAATATGTATAATGGATAGATTACGGCATCTCTACTTTCCTCTCGGTCCGGGACAGGTTATACCGAAACCTGTCCTTTGATGTGAGGATGTGGATCATAGCCGGTCAGCGTGAAATCTTCATACTGAAAACCGAAGATATCTTTCACGTCCGGATTCAGCTCCATGTGAGGTAGAGAACGCGGCTCTCTTGTTAATTGTAACCGCACCTGATCCAAATGGTTCAGATAAATATGTGCATCACCTAACGTATGCACAAAGTCGCCGGCCTTCAGTCCGGTCACCTGAGCCATCATCATCAGCAGCAGGGCATACGAGGCGATATTAAAAGGAACACCCAGGAAGATGTCCGCACTGCGCTGATAGAGCTGCAGACTCAGTCGTCCGTTGGCCACATAAAACTGGAAGAAGGTGTGGCAAGGCGGCAGGTTCATGTTGTCGAGATCTCCCACATTCCAGGCACTGACAATGATGCGTCGTGAGTCCGGATTGTGTTTGATTGTATTTACCACTTCAGATATCTGGTCAATCGACCCTCCTTTGTAGTCGGGCCATGAGCGCCACTGGTAGCCATAGATATGACCTAAGTTGCCATCCGGATCGGCCCATTCGTTCCAGATACGTACATCATGATCTTGCAGATACTTCACGTTGGTGTCGCCCTGCAGAAACCATAACAGTTCATAAATGATAGATTTGAGATGCAACTTCTTAGTCGTTAGCAGAGGAAAACCCTCTTCCAGGTTGAATCGCATCTGGTGACCGAAAACACTGATTGTACCTGTTCCGGTTCTATCTTCCTTTTCTGTGCCTTCGGTTAATACCCGATTAAGCAATTCCAAGTATTGTTTCATCTTCTTATATTAATTAGTGGACAAAGATAGTGAAAGGCGAGAGAAATGGCAATGTGGAAAACTTGTTTTCAGAGATTGGCATTGCCGAGCCGCATCCTATCTTCGATTTCGGTCAAAGATAACAAAAGGCGAGAGAAATGGCAATGTGGAAAACTTGTTTTCAAAGAATGCCATTGCCGAGCCGCATCCTATCTTCGATTTCAATCAAAGATAGTGAAAGGCGAGAGCAGCGGCAAGCCAAAAGTTTACTTTTGAGCGAAACCTTGTTGAACCGTATTGAAAAAAATATCCGGTTAAATATGTAAATATTGTTGAATTATTGGCGTTTTGATGAAAAAATAAAGATATTTGTCTCAGATTAAGAAATAATGAATCAATGATGAGACAAGCAGACCCTGTAAAAAGACATTTAGGATTAGCACTAAGTGGAGGCGGAGCAAAAGGCTTTGCCCATATAGGTGTGTTTAAGATGTTGGAAGAATGTGCTTTGAAGCCCGATATCATAGCCGGGACAAGTGCCGGAGCTTTGATGGGGGTTTTGTTTGCCGATGGTTATGAAGCCAATGAGATTAAAGAGCTCTTCTCAGGACGTGAATTTTCGGAGTTTGCACAGTTGCAGATACCCAAGGCAGGACTGTTTGACAGTACTCGTTTTCGTTATTTCCTTAAACGTCATTTGCGGACCAAGAATATTGAGGATCTTCAGATTCCGATGGTGATTGTTGCTACAGACCTCGACCATGGAGAGTGTCACGAATTCAGGTCGGGACCTATTGCGGAGGCCGTTACCGCCTCGTGCAGCATACCGATTATCTTCAGCCCGGTCAACATCAACGGAGTCCATTATGTGGATGGAGGATTGTTTCACAATTTTCCGGTATCAGTCATACGCGAAGAGTGTGAACGGGTTATAGGCGTTAATGTCAGCCCTCTGATTCCTCAGAAATACAAACAGACCATCTATCACATTGCTGAACGCTCCTATCACTACCTGTTTCAAGCCAATACGATAGAAGACAGGGAAATGTGTGATGTATTGATCGAGGCGGTTGAATTTGGTTTGTATAAGACTTTTGATCTTGAGAGCGTTGAGCAGCTTGTGCAGATAGGATATTTGGCAGCGGCGCAGGCTTTTGAGACCGTTTTACGAGAGAATAAATTTACAACACTGGCCAAAGCGATAGCGGAAAGGAAAAAGACCTTAATGCCCTAAGATCCCTTTCCAGACAGCTCCGCTTTGGATAAACATTAAAGAAGATGAACGCTACAGAACAGAAAAACAAGATGATTATCTATCAGGTCTTTCCACGTTGGTTTGGCAACCTGGAATCATCGTTGGTGAAGAATGGCAGTTTGGCAGAAAATGGAGTGGGTAAGTTTTCAGCCTTTACTCCACTGGCGCTATCCAAGATCAGAGAGTTGGGTACAACTCATGTCTGGTACACCGGAGTCATCGAACATGCCACAAAGACAGATTATACGGCTTATGGAATCCGGAAAGATCATAATGCCGTTGTGAAGGGAAAAGCGGGATCGCCATATGCCATTAAAGATTATTACGACATCGATCCGGATTTGGCAGACAGTGTTCCTAACCGAATGCAAGAGTTTGAAGCCTTGGTGAAGCGCACGCACGAGGCCGGCATGAAGGTTATCATCGATTTCGTGCCGAACCATGTGGCTCGCCAGTATCATTCGGATGCCAAGGAGACCTTTATTGAAGATTTGGGTCAGAACGATAATACATCAAAGGCTTTTGATATCAACAATAACTTCTACTATTTGCCGGGTCAGACTTTGGTGTTGCATTTCGGTGCGCAGCAGGAGGATTTTGAATATGGAGAGTTTCCCGCGAAGGTGACGGGCAACAACTTCTTTGGAGCGACTCCCAGCCGTAACGACTGGTATGAGACGGTAAAGCTGAACTATGGCGTCGATTATATGAATGGCGGTGTGGGTCATTTCAATCCCCGTCCGAACACCTGGTCGAAGATGTTGGATATCCTGCTCTTTTGGGCAGGCAAGGGCGTCGATGGTTTCCGTTGTGACATGGCCGAGATGGTTCCGGTGGAATTCTGGAACTGGGTGATACCGGAAGTGAAGAAGATTCATGATGTGATCTTTATCGCCGAGGTCTATAACCCGAACGAGTATCGCAACTATATTTTTACCGGTCACTTCGATTATCTGTATGACAAAGTGGGCCTGTATGACACGCTGCGTGCTGTGATGTGTGGACATACATCCGCTGATCACATCTCATACTGCTGGCAGTCGTTGGAAGGTATTCAAGACCACATGTTGAACTTCCTTGAAAACCATGACGAGCAGCGTATTGCCTCAGACTTCTTTGCCGGTGATGCACGTCCGGGTGTGCCGGGTATGATTGTTTCGGCAATGATGAATACCAATCCGGTTATGATTTATAGCGGTCAGGAGTTGGGCGAACCGGGTATGGATGAAGAGGGATTCAGTGGCTTGGACGGACGTACCACAATCTTCGATTATTGGAGCGTGAAGAGCTTGCGTAATTGGATCGATGGTGGACGTTTCGATGGCGGAAAGCTGGATGCACAACAGAAACAGCTTCGCCAGCTATATGCACAGCTGTTGAATATTGCTCGCACTGAACCAACCATTACTCGAGGAGCTTTCTACGACTTGATGTATGCAAACATGAAGAATCCTTACTTCAATACCTGTCGCCAGTATGCTTTTATGCGTAAGTGGGACAAAGATGTATTGTTGGTTGTGGTAAACTTTGACAAGGCTGAGCAGACTGTGCGTGTTGAGATTCCGGCTGATGCCTTCAAAGCACTTGACTTCCAGGACAACAAAGCCGCTCGTTTGGTGGATCTGCTGACAGGTAAAAGCAGTATCAGCACTCTGACGGATGCTTGTCCTTATCAGGTGACAATACCAGCCTATTCGGGTAAGATCTTGAAATTCTCCTATTGACAGATTGTTATCCAGACGGTGTGTTAAAATATAAACAAGGCGGGTTAGGAAGCTATTAGGCTTTCAGCCCGCCTTTGTTTATGTTGTGACACTGCCGCCTTAAGGTTCCATTTGAAAAGAATACATTTAGTCTCAGTTCTTGTAATTGTCAGAGAATTATTTGTCCCATGTCAATTAATTATCTATTTTTGCATATATAAATTAAACCTATTCATATTACCATTAATATTCAGAATAATGAGTGCACAAACTCCTTTCTTGGTATTTTCGGGAACAAACTCCCGGTATCTTGCAGAAAAAATTTGCAACAGTCTTGGTTGTCCTCTGGGACAGATGAACATTCAGCATTTTGCCGATGGTGAATTCTCTGTATCTTATGAAGAATCTATCCGTGGGCGTGATGTCTTCTTGGTACAGTCTACTTTCCCTAATGCAGACAATTTGATGGAGTTATTGTTAATGATTGATGCGGCTAAGCGTGCTTCTGCCCATTCAATTATTGCTGTAATACCTTATTTTGGTTGGGCTCGTCAGGACAGAAAGGATAAACCGCGTGTAGCAATTGGTGCAAAGCTGATTGCAGATATGTTAAGCGCGGCTGGTATCAACCGTTTGATTACTATGGACTTGCATGCCGATCAGATTCAGGGCTTCTTCAATGTTCCTGTTGACCACTTGTATGCATCAAGTGTCTTCTTGGATTATATCAAGACAGAATTGCCTTTGGATAATCTGTGTATTGCTACTCCTGACGTTGGTGGTACTAAACGTGCTAGCAGTTATTCAAAATATTTGGGATTGCCTATGGTAATCTGTCACAAGAGCCGTTTGCGTGCTAACGAAGTGGCTGAAATGCGTATCATCGGTGATGTTAAGGGTTTGGATGTATTGTTGGTTGACGATATGGTGGATACAGCCGGTACAATCACTAAGGCTGCTAACTTGATGATGGAGAATGGCGCTAAGTCTGTACGTGCTATTGCCAGCCACGCTGTTATGTCTGACCCGGCTTCAACTCGCGTTGATCAGTCTGCTTTGACTGAAATGATCTTCACTGACTCTATTCCTTACGCTAAGAAGTGTGAGAAGGTGATAGTTCTTTCTGTAGCAGATATGTTTGCCGAAGCTATCCGTCGCGTATGTAGCGGTGAATCAATCAGCTCTTTATATACTATCTAAGAAGAGAGTTTGGTATAAAGACCTTATAAGAAAGGGACTGCGTCAAAATTAGTTGTTTTTGATGCAGTCCCTTTCCTTTTTAACCCAATTCGGTCATTAGATTACAATTTTCGTTCTATTGACCGATTGGGGTTTAATATGTCTGACACTGAATTCCGAACTCCGAAAGCAATCGCCTATTCCTCTTCGTTGATGATCATGCCGCTACCCAGGCAGAGATGATGATCTTTATCATAGACTACGCCATATTGTCCGGGAGCAATACCTTGGATCTTCTCATCCGATTCGATGCGATAAAGGTCTCCGATGCGGCGGATACGGCCGCGGGTAAATTCGGGTGTGTGACGGATCTTGAAGGTGATCTCTTTTTCGTCGGTAAACTCGCCCCACGGATCTTCGGTGATAAAGTCAAAGCCATGCATGTTGATGGTCTTGCCATATTGGGTCTCCGGATCATATCCGTTTGAAACATAGATGATATTGCGTCGGATATCTTTCTTGATGACAAACCAAGGACCGCCGCTCAATCCTAACCCTTTACGCTGGCCGATGGTATGGAACCAATAGCCATTGTGCTTACCCAGTATCTTGCCGGTCTCCAGTTCAATAATCTTGCCGGTGCGTTTTCCTAAATAACGTTCGATGAAGTCATTATAGTTGATCTTGCCCAAGAAGCAGATACCCTGACTATCTTTACGCTTGGCACTTGGCAACTTCTGTTGTTCGGCAATGGCACGAACTTCGCTCTTCATCAGATGACCGATGGGAAACATTAGCTTCTGAATCTGTAAGCGAGTAATCTGACCTAAGAAGTCGGTCTGGTCTTTGACCGGATCTTTGGCTGTTGACAGCCACACCTTTCCATTAATCTCTGTTGTGGTGGCATAGTGGCCGGTTGCAATCTTGTCGAAATCCTTGCCCCACTTCTCTTCGAAACAGCCAAACTTGATGAACTTATTGCACATCATGTCGGGATTGGGTGTCAGTCCGCGTTTGACAGAATCAATGGTATAGCTTACCACCTTCTCCCAATACTCTTCATGCAGAGAGACCTGTTCGAAACGGCATCCATATTTCTTGGCGATATAAGAGGTAATCTCGATGTCCTCTTCGGCCGGACAATCGATATATCCATCTTTATCCTCCATACCGATGCGTATGTAGAAAATGGTAGGATCGTAGCCTGCCTCTTTCAATAAATGAACCACTACTGAGCTGTCAACTCCTCCCGATACTAATGCTGCAATTTCCATATCTTGATAGTAAATAAGAATGGGGCAAAGGTACGGTAAATTTCTAAATATGACAAAGTGGTAATAATCTTCGAAAACAGAAAGAAATGTGTGAAACTAAAAAGCGGCGTTGGGAGAAAAACTAAATTTATGTATTTTTGTATTTGTTGGATAAAGAAGAGCGAATATAATGGCAATAGAGATAGAAAGAAAGTTTTTGGTCTGTGGAGACTTTATGGCAGATGTGTATCAGTCTGAGCCGATAAAGCAAGGTTATATCTGTTCGAAGAAGGGAAAGACCGTGCGTGTGCGCATTCGTGGAGAACAGGGTTATCTGACCATCAAAGGTCCGTCTGATGAAAAAAGAATGAGCCGTTATGAGTTTGAGATTCCTCTTGGCATGGAGGATGCCGAACAGCTCTTTGCACTTTGTGGACGCAAGGCTCTTGACAAAGTGCGCCATCTGGCGAAAGTGGGAGACCATGTTTGGGAGATTGATGTCTTTAAGGGTGCTAACGAAGGATTGGTTGTGGCCGAGATAGAGTTGGGCAGCGAAGAGGAGCCGTTTGAAAAGCCTTCGTGGTTGGGAAAAGAGGTGACCGAAGATTCGCGTTACTACAATTCGATGTTAACGAAACATCCCTATTCCGAGTGGAAAGATCAGCTCTGATAAATGTATTTATTCACTTATTAAATAGAAAGAGAAGCGTATGAAGAGATTTGTATTGTCGTTGGCTGTGGCTCTGCTGTCGTTGCCGGTGATGGCCGACGAGGGCATGTGGCTGTTGCCCTTGTTGAAACAGCAGAAGTTTGCCGAGATGCAGGCGCTGGGCCTGAAGCTACAAGACTATGATGTCTATAGCCCTGATTCTGCCTCGCTGAAGGATGCTGTAGTTATTTTTGGTGGAGGTTGCACGGGCGAGATTGTCTCGTCGGAAGGTCTGGTGCTGACCAATCATCATTGTGGATATGATGCTATCCAGAGACATAGCTCTTTGGAGCATGACTATCTGACCGATGGCTTTTGGGCCGGATCACGTGATAAGGAGCTTCCGAATCCGGGATTGACAGTGACCTTTATCGATAAGATTGAGGATGTGACCGACTATGTAAAGCAGGAGTTGGCAAAGGATACCGATCCGAACAGCATGAACTTTTTGTCTCCTAAATTCCTGAATGGACTGGCTAAGGCCAAGGTGGGCGAGAGCTTCCTTCAGAACAATCCGGGCACTGAGGTTGAGATTAAAGCTTTCTATGGCGGTAATCAATACTATATGTTCACCATGAAGACCTATTCAGACGTGCGTTTGGTGGGTGCACCGCCCTCATCTATTGGTAAATTCGGCTCAGATACCGACAACTGGATGTGGCCGCGTCATACCGGAGACTTCTCGGTCTTCCGTGTCTATGCCGATGCGAATGGAAATCCGGCAGCCTATTCCGAGAAGAATGTGCCTTTGCGACCCAAGCGTTGGTTGAAGATCTCTCTGAAAGGTGTACAGGAGAACGACTATGCCATGATGATGGGATTCCCGGGTCGTACCAATAAATATTATACTTCGTGGGAGGTTGCCGAACGTCGTGACATCGACAATGCCGTTCGTATCAACATCCGTGAATTGCGTCAGCAGGCTATGTTGGAAGAGATGTTGGCCGATCCGGCTATCCGCATCATGTATGCCAGCAAATATGCCGGTTCACAGAATGCCTATAAGAATTCTATTGGATCAAACTGGGCCATCAATAACCGTAACTTTGAGAAGGTAAAACTCGAAGAACAGGAGAAGTTGATTGCTTGGGGAAAGAAGATGTGCGAACCCTCTTACGAAGAGGCGTTGCTCTCGATCAAGCAGATTGTGAATGATCGCAAAGATCTCCGCTTCCGCAACTGGATGCTTGATGAGGCTCTGTTGCGTGGTGTCGAGTTTAGCCGTGTGCCGACTCAGGTAGATCCTTTGATTGAGGCCTTGAAGAAGAAAGACAAGACCGAGATCGAAAATCAGCTCCGTGTGTTGGAAAGAGCTTATCATCGTTTTGCCGATCAGAACTATTCGGCTCAGGTGGACAAGAAGATTGCCAAAGTGATGCTGAAGGAGTATTGTCGTTTGGTCGAAGCCGCTCATCAGCCTGCCTATTTCCGTCAGATCGATCAGAAGTTCAAAGGTGATGTGGATGCTTTTGTCGATGATTTGTTTGCTCAGTCTATCTATGGAAGTGAAGACAACTTCAACCGCTTCCGTAGCCGTCCGTCGGTAAAGGCCTTGGAGCAGGATCCGATGATTCTCTTTGCCAAGTCGGTAAAGGATGAGAATAATGCCTTAAAGGCAGCTTTGAAGGATTTCGATTCCGGCTATGCGATTGCTCACCGTGGATATGTAAAGGGTCTGTTGGCTATGTATGGCGATCGTGCCAACTTCCCGGATGCCAACTTTACGTTGCGTCTGACTTACGGACAGGT
Source organism: uncultured Parabacteroides sp. (assembly GCA_934725305.1). Taxonomy (GTDB): domain Bacteria; phylum Bacteroidota; class Bacteroidia; order Bacteroidales; family Tannerellaceae; genus Parabacteroides. The sequence continues at coordinate 18,672 of CAKVBA010000028.1, forward strand.
GAAGGGATACAGTCCGCGTGATTGTGATTACTACGGTCATCAGACCACGTTAGAGGGTGTGATGGAGAAGGAAGATCCCAACAACTGGGAATTTGTTGTTCCGACCCGACTGAAGCAGCTGTATGAGACCAAAGACTTCGGACGCTATCAGATGCCGAATGGAAAGATGCCGGTTGCTTTTTGTACCACAACCCACACGACCGGCGGCAACTCGGGCAGCCCGGTGATGAATGACAACGGAGAGTTGATCGGTATCAACTTCGACCGTAACTGGGAAGGTGTAGGCGGTGATATTCAATATCTGCCAGACTACCAGCGAAGCATTATCGTGGATATCCGATATGTGCTGTTCCTGATCGATAAATATGCCGGAGCCGGCTATTTGTTGCAGGAGATGGATTTGGTCGAATAGTCTTATAATGGATAATTCATCGTTTGGATAGTGATCTATAAACAAAGCGCCCTGTAATGGTAGTAGTCTGTAGTACTTTGCCATTGCAGGGCGTTGTGTTGTATATATCGCTTTGTCAATCATTTCAGTTCCTGAAGCAGATAAGGTGCTGTCACGGAATCCCGACATTGCAGCATCTCTTGAGGCGTTCCGCCAAACAATAGTTCGCCACCCATCAGTCCGCCTCCCGGACCCAGTTCAATGATGTAATCGGCCTCTTTCATGACATCCAGATTATGTTCAATCAGAAAGATACTGTTTCCTTGATCGACCAATTCATTAAACAGAGCTGTGATGTGGCGGATATCCTTGATGTGTAGTCCGTCCGTCGGCTCATCAATTACAAAGATAGAACCCTTCTTACCCAAGTAGGATGCCAGTTTGATGCGCTGTAGTTCGCCTCCCGAAAGAGTGGACAGCGATTGGTTTAGATGGAGATAACCCAATCCGACCTTCATCAGCGGGCGTAGCTTCTCTTCGATGATTGTGCCCTCGAAATGGATCGAAGCCTTTCTGACCGTCAGATCCATCATCTCGGCAATGTTCAATCCATCTATCTTATATTGTAATGCTTCCGGTGAATAGCGCAATCCGCCACAAGCCTCACACACGGTCTCTATCGCATCCATAAAGGCCATATCTGAGACAATAACACCTTTACCGCCGCACACCGGACATCCACCTTTGCCGTTGAAGGTAAAGAGGCTCAGTCCGGCTCCGCTCTTTTTGGCAAAGAGTTTGCGAATATCATCTGCCACACCCAAATAGGTGCCCGGAGTTGAGCGTAGGCTGATGCCGATATTTTGTTGGCTGATGTAGATGGTCTCTTGTTCACAGCTACGGCAGAAGCACTCCATTAAAGAGCTTTTGCCCGAACCGGCCACACCGGCAATGACGGTCAGCACTCCTTGGGGCAGTTTCACACTCAAATCTTTCAGGTTATGCAGTTGGGCATGTTCGATCGAGAACCAGCCTTTGGGCTTTCGGCACTGCTTCTTCAGCGGCATACGGGTTGCAATCAGCTGGCCGGTCAGCGTGTCGCTCTTCAGCAGTCCCTGGTAATCGCCTTCATATAATATATGTCCACCTTCCATGCCCGAACCAGGACCCATGTCGATGATATGATCGGCAATCTGAATCATCTCTTTATGATGTTCCACCAGCAACACGGTGTTGCCATGGTCGCGCAACTTGCGTACCGATTTCTTCAGCAGATGAATGTCATGGCTATGCAGTCCCACACTCGGTTCATCCAGGATATAGAGAATGTCAGAAAGGGAAGAGTTGATATATTTGGCAATCTTGCAGCGCTGAGCTTCACCGCCGGATAATGTGCCCATGCTGCGGTCGAGAGTCAGATAGCTCAAACCAATCTCTACCAAGGCCGACAGACGATTGATCAGTGCAGTCTGAATGTCATTGGCCAGTCTGTTGTCGATACTTTTCAGCCAGTCAATCAGATCGGGAATGGGCATACGAGTCACTTCGGTAATGTTCTTGCCATTGATGCGGCAAGAGCGCACCTTCTCGTTGAGTCGTGTTCCCTCACAATCCGGACAAACGCCCATCGTAACCATCGGTTCCAATAGCTTTTGATGTAGTTTCCCTTCCTCCGAGTGGATACAGCTGCGATACATTCGGGTAACAAGTCCCTCATATTTGGCAGTCTTGGGCCATCCGGCAGGTGGATTCTTCAGTTTGATCTGCGGAGAGTAGAGAAATAGTTGCAATTCCTCTTCGCTGTAATCTCTGATCTTCTTGTTCAGGTCGAACAGTCCGCTGTTGGCATATCGGATCCAGCGCCATTCGCCCGGTTGGAAGGCCACATAATGAATGACGTCAGGATCGTTGAGTGATTTGTCAAAGTCCACCAATTTGTGTACATCCAGTTCGCGAATCTCTCCCAATCCGTCACAGCGAGGACATTTTCCTTGTGGGTGATTGAACGAGAATGTATCGGAATAGCCCACGAAAGGTTGCCCCACACGCGAGAAAAGCAGACGCAAAAGCGAATAGATATCGGTATAGGTGCCTACGGTCGAACGAGCATTCATGGCCGGTTTGCGTTGATCTATCACGATCGCCACTGGCAGATTCTCAATCTTATCGACATGAGGACGGCCATACTTGGGCAGATATTGCTGAACAAAACTGGGAAAGGTCTCGTTCAGTTCCCGTCGGGAACAGGCAGCAATTGTGTCGAGCACTAAAGAAGACTTGCCCGATCCGGATACGCCGGTACACACCGTGATCTGTTTCTTCGGGATGGATAGAGAGATATGCTTGAGGTTGTTTTCGTAAGCACCATAAATGTGAATATCGTTGGGTTGTTTCATGTCTCAGATAGGTATTGATGATGATAGAGTGAGATACAAAAAGGGCGGGTGATTACTCATCATCCGCCATTCTTGTTCATAGTGTTGTTATCGCATTTGAATTCAAAGAGAAATCAAACGAACTTTTCCAAATCAGCTGCCTTCACACGGAAGATATGTCCATTACGAGAGAATACCAATTCTCCATTTTCTTTTTTCTTCTGATTTACCAAACGCTGAAAAGCGATGTCTGCTCCTTTGACTATATTTTCTTCAAATTCTCTAACTTCTTGCTCACTCATGATGTTCAAGTTTATTGTAAATAGCCTGATTATAAATCTCCTTTTTCTCATTCTTGAATCCTTTGGCAATTACTTCCATCGGAGACATAGAATTGTCTGTTATCATCCAATAGTCACAAATGGGCAGATATAGTTCAAATAAGTTATGAATACCGGCTCTGTAACGACGCCGTATTGTATGCTCCGGAATGTTATGACCTCCGGCTGCAACTCTCATTTTTACACGTTCCACTGCGAGCTCTGGCGTATTGAGCCAAAAGTACAAAAGTGTCACATAATAACCTTCCCTTTGCGCTTCCCGAATCAGGTTTGCCACTGATCGGGTGGCCAGCGTGGTTTCCATCGCAAAAGTCTCACCGGCTGCGATGAGTTCTTTGATGCGTTTATACATAATACGACTGGCTTCAACAGCTACGGCGATGCTATCTGAATTAAAAGGGGAAAGCCCCTTGGCTATTTCGTCGGAGTTCACAAACTCTTTACATTTCAACATTTCTGGCAGAATTGTAAAGGAAGCTGTGGTCTTCCCTGCGCCGTTGCAACCTGATATTATATATAAATATGGCACGATTTCGCTGTTTTTGATGCAGCAAATATATAGAATAGTTTGATATGTCGGTTGTTTTTTTTCTCAAAAATGAAAAAAATGTGCATAAAATGTACTCTTTAGTGCTGGGTTCGTTGTCTAAAAAGGGCTTTTTGTGTAAAATCAGACCCACAGAAGGTCGCTCATGATGCCGTCGGAGATGAAAATTCCTTCCCTTGTCAGCGTCAGTTTTTGACCCGAAAGAGACAACACTCCTTGCTTCAGATGCTGCTCTGCCTGTTTGCTGCAATAGCGTTGCATCTTTTCTCCGAACAGCTCTTTTATCTCCGACAGGTCGAGTCCCCACATGGTGCGTAGTCGGGTGATGACATAGTCGTTATAGCGTGTGGCAAGGTTAAGCTCCTCTTTCTCTAAGTCGGGAAGGTCTTGTTCGATACCTTTTATATATATAGGTAAAGAGGCCACATTCCATTCACGGTTATCTCCGTTGTAAGAGTGCGCCGACGGACCTAATCCCAAATAGTGAGTTCCGTTCCAGTAAGAGCTGTTGTGTTTCGAGAAAAGACCGGGCCGGGCAAAGTTGGAGATCTCATAATGGAGATAACCGGCTTGGGTCAGCGTGTTAATCAGTGTCGAGAAGAGAGAGACACTCAGCTCTTCGGAGACGGCGTTGATCTTGCCCGTTTCGAGCAGTCGGTAAAGAGCCGTTCCCTCTTCATAGATCAGATGATAGGCCGACAGATGGGGCACATCCAGTTGCAACGCCTGTCTCAGGTTGTCTTGCCATTGCTCCAGTGTCTGTCCCGGCAGACCATAGATAAGGTCAATGCTGATATTGCTGTATCCGGCATCCTGACAATCGGCAACAGCACGGATTGCCTGTGCCCGGTCGTGTCGGCGGTTCAGGAATCTCAGATCCTTTTCGTGGAAACTTTGGATGCCCATGCTGATTCGGTTGAAGGGAAAGGAGCGGAGCGAGGCGATATAGTCGTCTGTCAGATCGTCGGGATTGCCTTCGAGAGTGACCTCTTTACAGCGTGACAGATCAAAATGTTTATGGATGGCATTAAAAAGTGTATCGAAATCTTCTGTCTGCAGTTGGGAAGGCGTTCCGCCACCGAAATAGATTGTCTCAATCGGTTCACCTTTCAGATATTCCTTACGAAGTTCCATCTCTCTGACGAGAGCCTTTATATAAGGTTGCTTGAATTTCATGTCTGTATTGGAAAAGAAGTCACAATAGAGACACCGTTTTTCGCAAAAAGGAACGTGTATATATAAGCCGGCCATTCGTTGTCGTTTTTCTCTTTTTATTTTAATACAAAGGTAAATAAAAACTGAAGACTCGGTGCTCTGCTGAATAACATTGTTCTCAAACAGTGAGTTAGAGTTGTTTTTGTCGTTCACATTCTCTAATTTGCAGCGTCGTGAAAAAAGATAATCACGTCGATGTAATATTATTGTTAAATATTAAAATACCTGATATCATGAAAGTTTATCAAACAAATGAAATTAAGAATGTTGCCATCTTGGGAAGTTCTGGCTCTGGGAAAACCACTCTCGCCGAAGCAATGCTTTACGAGGGTGGAGTGATTAAACGTCGTGGTACTGTAGAATCTGGAAATACAGTGTGCGACTATTTCCCGGTTGAGAAGGAGTATGGCTACTCTGTATTCTCAACCGTTTTCAGTGTAGAATGGCAAGGTAGAAAGTTGAACTTCATTGACTGCCCGGGTTCTGACGACTTCGTGGGTGGAGCTGTTTCTGCATTGAATGTAACGGATACAGCTTTGATGGTATTGAATGCACAATATGGTGTGGAAGTGGGCACAATCAACCAGTTCCGCTATACCGAACAATTCCATAAACCGGTTATCTTCGTGGTGAACCAGTTGGATAACGATAAGGCTGACTATGATGGTACGATTGCTCAGTTGCAAGACCATTGGGGCGGCAAGATTGTTCCTATCCAGTATCCTATTTCTTGCGGTTCGTCTTTCAATGCCGTTGTCGATGTGTTGAAGATGAAGATGTATCGCTGGAAACCTGAAGGTGGTGTGCCTGATGTATTGGAAATTCCGGAAGACCAGATGGAAAAGGCAATGGAATTGCACAAAGCATTGGTTGAGGCTGCTGCCGAACATGATGACGTGTTGATGGAGAAGTTCTTTGAAGAGGGCACATTGAGCGAAGACGATATGCGTGCCGGTATTCGTGCCGGTCTGGTTACTCGCGGTATGTTCCCGGTATTCTGTGTATGTGCAGGCCGTGACATGTGTGTACGCCGTACATTGGAATTCTTGGGTAATGTAGTGCCTTGTACCGATAAGATGCCTCGTCTGATCACCACTGAAGGTGTTGAGGTAACTCCTGATGCTGATGGCCCGACAAGCCTGTTCTTCTTCAAGACTACGGTTGAACCGCATATTGGTCAGGTTTCTTATTTCAAAGTGATCTCAGGTAGAGTAAAAGAGGGTGACGACCTGCTGAATGCCGACCGTGGTTCTAAGGAACGTATTGCTCAGTTGTTCTTCGTTGCCGGTCAGACTCGTACCGCTGTTCCTGAAATGGTTGCCGGCGATATAGGTGCTACTGTTAAGCTGAAAGATGTTCGCCGTGGTAATACATTGAATGGTAAGGGTTGCGACTATCGTTTCGACTTTATTAAATATCCTGATCCTAAGTTCCGTCGTGCTATCAAGCCGGTGAACGAGGCTGATGCTGAAAAGATGATGGAAATCTTGATGCGTATGCGTGAAGAAGATCCGACATGGGTAATCGAGCAGTCTAAGGAATTGAAACAGACTATCGTTTCCGGTCAGGGTGAATTTCACCTGCGCACATTGAAATGGAGAATCGAAAACAATGATAAATTGCCGATCGAATTTATCGAACCGAAGATTCCGTATCGTGAAACAATTACAAAGTCGGCTCGTGCAGACTATCGTCATAAGAAACAGTCTGGTGGTGCCGGTCAGTTCGGTGAAGTTCACCTGATTATTGAGCCTTATTACGAAGGTATGCCGGCTCCTGATACCTATCGTTTCGGTGGTCAGGAATATAAGATGAACGTTCGTGATACTCAGATTATCGATTTGGATTGGGGTGGCAAGTTGGTATTCGTCAACTGTATCGTTGGTGGTGCTATTGATGCTCGCTTCCTTCCGGCTATCTTGAAGGGTATCATGGGCCGCATGGAACAAGGTCCGTTGACTGGTTCTTATGCTCGTGACGTACGTATCTGTGTATATGATGGAAAGATGCACCCGGTAGATAGTAATGAAATCTCATTTATGTTGGCCGGACGTAACGCCTTCAGTACTGCCTTTAAAGAAGCTGGTCCAAAGATTCTTGAACCGGTTTATGACGTAGAGGTTTCTGTTCCTGGTGATTATATGGGTGATGTTATGAGTGACTTGCAGGGTCGCCGTGCCTTGATCATGGGTATGAACAGTGAAAAGGGATTCGAGAAGCTGTTGGCTAAGGTTCCTTTGAAAGAGATGTCAAACTATTCTACCTCTTTGAGTTCTATCACTGGTGGTCGCGCTTCATTCACCATGAAGTTCGCCAGCTACGAATTGGTTCCTGCTGATGTTCAGGATAAACTGTTGAAGGCTTACGAAGAGACTCAGACAGACGAATAATCGTTGTAAGATATATTCAAATTATAGTAAGGGGCTGTATCATTTGGGTGCAGCCCCTTTTTTGGTGAACCATATCCATATAGCCATATTCATATACAGCGTGTGCAATTAGGGTTCATGCGATAGTGTTTCCATATTATGTTACTTGCCAAGAGTTGTGATGTCTTCCATATAAATAATCTTGTCACCCCATCCTTTGCCAAAGATACTTGGAGAGGTTTTGGGCAGATTGCAATGGCTGCGTTGAAGGCCTATTTATCATCCATAAAAATACAATAAGTCAACAGGCAGGCAAGAGACTGCTAATCCGGTCAAAATGGAGTAAGCTATTTCCGGAAATTGGGTAACTACTCCGTTCCGACGGAGTAGTTATTCCGTCTGAACGGAGTGCCTACCCATTTTCAAAAAAGTCTATACCCTTTTTTGAAAAAGTCTATACCCTTTTTCCAAAAACTCTATAGACTATTGAAAGATAGTCTATAACCCCTTTTTTAGAGTGTTTGGGCCGAGACAGATTTGTCTGTCAAGTCCGGCGAAGTTGCTCGTTGTTTCTGCCGGATCCGTTACCGCTTTTAGTAAATAATAACCCGGATAAAAATACAATAACTATCTCTCGGCGCATATTTAACCCAAAACGGTCATTAGGCCGTTAAATGTATAATTTAAATAACTGCTTGCAGTCTTTTGTTTTTTATAAGGCGTCTTTTGCTTGTTTTTAATTCGCAATAGCTCGCTATTACTCATTAAAAGACAAACAAAAATTCTCTCTTCTAAAAAGGCAAAATACAAGCAAGCCCTAATGACGACCGATTTGGGTTTATTATCGATTAATCTGTTTGAGGAATTCGTATTGTCAAAGGGATTGACGATTCCGCCAGGATGGACGAGTAAAGCTGTTTTTGGGAAAGGTCGGCATCTTTTTGGAAAAAGGGCGCACCCTTTTTGGAAAAAGGTCGGCATCTTTTTTTTAACAGGGTTAAAACGGCCTTAAAACGCCGTTCAAACAGCGTTAAAAACAACGCTCGAATAGCATCAAAAAGAGCGGTAAAGACTTCGTTGAAAATGAGGCATCAAAATGTCATTTTGACGCCCACCTTTCACATACATTCTACTTATTGAGCCAACGCCTGCTGCAAATCAGCTATGATATCGTCAGCATTTTCGATACCCACAGAGAGACGGATCAAATCCGGAGCTACGCCGGCTTCTATCAGCTGCTCTTCACTCAACTGACGATGAGTGTGACTGGCCGGATGCAACACACACGTACGTGCATCAGCCACATGCGTTACGATAGCGACCAACTTCAGATGATCCATAAAGCGAATGGCCACATCGCGACCGCCTTTCAAGCCGAAAGACAAAACGCCACATGATCCATTGGGCAGATACTTCTGAGCCAGCTCATAATATTTATTGTCTTCGAGTCCCGGATAATTCACCCAAGCCACCTGATCACAATGCTGCAACCACTTCGCAACTGCCAAGGCATTCTTGCAGTGCTGTGGCACACGCAGATGAAGTGTCTCCAATCCCAAGTTTAGCAAGAAAGCATTCTGCGGAGATTGAACGGCTCCCAAATCGCGCATCAGCTGACTGGTTGCCTTGGTGATAAAAGCCATCTTTCCAAAGGTTTTGCTATAGGTCAATCCATGATATGAGGGATCGGGCTCGCACAGGCCGGGGAATTTATCGGCATAAGCCTCCCAATCGAAATTTCCACTATCTACAATGCAACCGCCCACGGCCGTAGCATGACCATCCATATACTTAGAGGTAGAATGGGTAACGATATCTGCGCCCCACTCAAACGGACGACAGTTGATGGGTGTTGCAAATGTGTTGTCAACAATCAAGGGCACACCGTGACGATGAGCGATGCGGGCAAACTTCTCAACATCCAGCACCATCACGCCGGGGTTCGAGATCATCTCGCCAAACATTAGCTTCGTGTTCGGACGAAAGGCCTTACCAATCTCCTCTTCACTGGCATCCTGATCGATAAAGGTGCATTCAATACCCAATTTCTTCAAGGTTACTGCCAACAGATTGTAGGTTCCACCATAAATATTGGTTGCACTGACGATATGGTCGCCCGCTTCACAGATGTTGAAACAGGCAAAGAAGTTCGCCGCCTGACCCGAAGAGGTCAACATGGCGCCTACGCCACCTTCCAATGCTGCAATCTTTGCAGCCACCGCGTCATTGGTCGGATTCTGCAGACGTGTGTAGAAATAGCCCGTTGCTTCCAGATCGAACAACTTGGCCATCTCTTCGCTAGAGTCGTACTTAAAGGTTGTACTCTGATAAATGGGAAGTACACGCGGTTCACCATTCTTGGGTTGCCATCCTGCCTGTACACAAAGTGTTTCCTGTTTCAATCGCTTTTCCATGCTTAACTTCAATTATTATGTTTTGCGTTATAATGGTCACAAAAGTAGATAAAAAACGTGCATATTGTATCTACAGTATTTTCTTCTGCAAGATTCTGAACCAGATAAAGGCCACAATACCTTTCATCATGCTCGATAAGCTGACAGCCCACCATACACCAGCCACGCCCAGACCTAAAGCCGTCAGTCCGATTGCCATCGGCACACGCAATGTATTAAAGGTGATGCTGATAACAGCAGGCGGAATGGTTCGTCCGGTTCCATAGAACAATCCCTGCATCGTGATCTCGAGCATCATGAGCATCATAGAATAGCCATCAATCCGAAGGAAAAGGCCTCCGGCCTCATAGGCTTCACGCTCGGGCACAATCAAAGAGAACACGTCACTGCCGAAGAAGACAAACAGACAGGTACAGAAGAGTCCGAACACGGTGGTCATCTTCAAGGTTGTGTGATAGGCACTGACCATACGTTCCTTACAACGAGCCGCATAGTTCTGAGCCGTAAAGGCACTCAATGCCGTGCTGAAGCCCTGCGATGTATTCCAGGCAATCGCCTCCACCTGTCCGCCGGCCGTCAATGTCATCAAGCCGATGTGTCCGCCATAGGTGGATGCCGTACGCGCCAAAAACAGATTAATAATGGCAAAGAAGGTATTCAACAAAGCCACAGGCAATCCTAATTGGAAAATACGCTTTGCATAAAGAGCTTTCAGCTTGACAAAGAAGGTGAAACCGCCAAAGAGCATACTTCGCTTTTTCAGCTGATAGACAAAGAGCACGATAACCGTGGCCTCGGACAGCCAGGTTGCCATAGCCGCTCCGGCTGTACCCCAGCCAAATACCAGGATAAAGAGAGGATCCAGGATCATATTCATCAACAATCCGCCTCCACTGATGTAGAAGGGAATCTTACTCAGCCCGGCCGCGTTATGGATACCCGTAAAGGCGGCAGCCAAGAAGACAAAAGGGAATGCAGTCGAAACAATCCGCAGATATTCGACTGCATTATGAGAAATGGGATCAGACAATTTATAGAGAGAGATAATCGGACCCGCAAACACAAACAACAACAAGCCCCAACAGATGGAGATAATCAGGGCGATTGTCAGGTTGTGCGAGGCAAAACAACGGGCATCATCCACATTCTTGGCGCCGATACTCTGACCGACACTTACCTCCGAACCTACTTTGTTCAACAATGAAATGGAGTTGGTCATCCACGTTAAAATACCAACAGCTCCAATGGCAGCCACAGCTTCGCTGCCCAAACGTCCCACCCAGGCCATATCCGTAAGACTATAGGCCATTTGGATAAAGGAAGTTCCCATTATCGGCAGTGCCAAGTTAAACAGCTGTCGAGTAATGGGACCTTCCGTCAGATTCTTTGCTCCTTGCATTCCTCTTATCTCTTCTTATTATATAGCATTTATTCTATTCAAACCGCTTAGCGGATAAACAACAATTCTCTGTATTTAGGCAATGGCCACATCTTGTTGTCAACAATCAGTTCAAGGTCGTCGATATGCTTACGGATCTCATCCAGATAAGGTGCCACCTTGTCGTGATAAGCGATAGCCTGACCTCTCAGGTCGGTGATGCGACTTACCTTCTTGCGAGCTTCGGCCATCTCGTCGGTCAAACGTGTCACAGCATTGACATGCTTAGAGATGTGGCGGACCAAACGGCGAGGTTCGGCAGACAGATCGTCGTATTCAGCCTGTTCATAGACATCCTTTAATTTGGTGATATTGCTCAACAATAGTGATTGATAATGCAATACCACCGGAATGATATGGTTCATGGAAAGGTCGGCCAACACACGAGATTCGATCTGCACCTTCTTGATATAAACCTCTCTCTTCACGTCGTTACGAGCCTGCAACTCCTTACTGTTGAGCACACCGGTCTCTTCGAACATACGAACCACTTCCGGATCCATATAGGCATCATACTGCAAAGGTACACTTGTTTCGCAATCCAAACCACGGCGAGCGGCCTCTTCTCTCCAGGCATCTCCATAACCATTACCATCGAAACGGATGGGTTTAGACTCTTTGATATATCGCTTCAGCACTTCGAAGATAGCAGCCTCTTTGCTCTTTCCTTCCAAACGCAGAGTCTCTACATCCAGCTTGAACTGACGCAACTGATAAGCCATCGCTGTATTCAAAGCCAGCATAGCCGATCCGCAGTTGGCAGATGAACCCAATGCACGGAACTCAAAACGGTTACCGGTAAAGGCAAAAGGTGAAGTTCGGTTACGGTCGGTATTATCGAGCAGCAATTCCGGAATCTGTCCGAAACCTAAGTGCAGACGCTTCTTATCATCCACCTCAATAGCATCCTCGATAGAGCTACTTTCAAATCGGTCCAGGATTTCAGAGATCTGTGAACCCAAGAAAGATGAGATGATTGCAGGAGGCGCTTCATTCGCACCCAGACGATGTTCGTTGGTAGCCGAAGCGACACTTGCCTTCAGCAATGAGCTGTATTTATACACTGCCATCAAGGAGTTGACCACGAAGGTGATAAAGCGCAGGTTGTCCTCTCGGTTCTTACCTGGTGAGAACAGATTGATGCCTGTGTCTGTGCCCATAGACCAGTTACAGTGCTTACCCGAACCATTCACACCCTTGAAGGGCTTTTCGTGCAGCAACACATGGAAGTTGTGACGACGTGACACACGTCTCATCACCGAGATCAACAACTGGTTGTGGTCGTTGGCCAAGTTACACTCTTCATAGATTGGAGCCAGCTCAAACTGGTTGGGAGCCACCTCGTTATGACGGGTCTTAACCGGAATGCCCAACTTATAGCATTCGACTTCAAGATCCTTCATAAACTCCTGCACACGTGAAGGAATAGCACCAAAGTAATGGTCGTCGAGCTGCTGGTTCTTGGCACTCTCGTGTCCCAGCAAAGTACGTTCGGTCAATGACAGGTCGGGACGGGCATTATACAGTTCCTCATCCACTAGGAAGTATTCTTGCTCCCAACCCAAATAGGTAATGATCTTCTTTACATTACTATTGAAATAATGGCACACCTCTTTGGCGGCGTTGTTCAGCACTTCGATAGAGCGGATCAACGGAGTCTTGTAGTCAAGTGCCTCTCCTGTATAAGCAATAAAGACGGTCGGGATACACAATGTGTCATCAACGATAAAAGCCGGTGATGACGGATCCCAGGCCGAATAACCACGCGCTTCAAATGTATTACGCAACCCGCCGTTCGGGAAACTGGAGGCATCCGGCTCCTGCTGAGCCAGGATTTTACCGCTGAATTCCTCGATCATGCCGCCGTTGCCATCGTGCTCAACAAACGCATCATGTTTCTCGGCAGTTCCGTCGGTCAACGGTTGGAACCAGTGAGTATAATGCGTCACACCTTTTTCCAATGCCCACATACGCATACCGGCCGCCACATGGTTCGCCACTTCGCGATCGATAGATATGCCATTGTCGATGGCATAGGTCAATGACTGGTAGGTCTCTTTGGAAAGGTATTTCTGCATCGCTTTCCGGTTGAATACATTTTCTCCATAGTATTCAGATACTTTCTGTTTGGGGATAATAGCCTCCACCACTTTGCGGTTGGATGCTTTCTCCACTGCATTAAAGCGCATGATTGTCATAGTGCTGACTAATTTAAAGTTATACGCAGCAAATATAAACAAATTTCTTTTCGATGTTTATCGGAACAATTTTATTTCTAAAGCAAGTATGCAAAGTTTCCAACAAAGTAACAAATCGTCACAAAAACAACGCCCCGATATCGAAATCGGACCGACTTCAGAAGGATTATCGGGACAAGATCCGAGGAAACCGTGTTTTCTGTCAAAACCTCAGGATCTCAACAGCGACTCTTATCGATCGCTTTTCTTCCGGCTCTTTTCCTGCCACAAAGCGTAAAAACCCATTTTTAATTATCTTTACCGAAAAAAGACGATGCCGACCTTTTTCATTCTTTTATTCGTCCTCTATATAGGAGGAAACTGCTATATCAATCTCCGAGGCTGGCAAGCAGTGACGTTGCTGCCTTTAGGAGCCAAAGTGTTGTTGTCTCTATTGCAGTGGGGAGCTGTTTCTCTTTTATTCATCTCCTTTTGGGGATGGCATCAAGAGATGTCTGTTCTCGGAATGCGGATGATCCAACTGGTTGGAACGGGCTGGTTGGCATTCACTCTCTACATGGTGATGCTGTTGATGGTGTTCGACCTGCTGAGAGTTATAAACATTATTATCCCCTGCCGGTTCTTCGTCTCTCTCGCATTAGTTATTAGCCTGTTAGCTTATGGATATTATCACTACTGCCATCCCGACATAAAAGTTATCAACATGGTTATTAACAAGCCTGTCTCTATGCAATCAACCCGTCCGATGCGAATAATGGCAATCAGCGATGTGCACTTAGGATATGGCACTCACAAAAAGCAGCTGCAACATTATGTCGAAGCAATCAATCAACAACAGCCCGATCTCATTGTCATTGCCGGTGACCTGATTGACAACAATATCATTCCTGTAGAAACGGCTCACATGGAAGAGGAACTTAATCAACTGAAAGCTCCTTGCGGCATCTACATGGTTCCGGGAAACCATGAATATATCAGTGGACTTTACAAGTGTGCCAACTTCCTAAGACAGACTAAGGTTTGTCTGCTGAGAGACTCGGTAGTATCTCTTCCCAACGGATTGCAGCTGATTGGACGAGATGACCGATCTAACCGGAATCGGGAATCTCTCGCTACACTGATGCAACAGGTTGACGACCGTCGCCCCACACTGCTGTTGGACCATCAGCCCTACCAGCTGGAAGAAACGGTTAATAACCGGATAGACCTGCAGTTCAGTGGTCATACGCACCACGGACAAATTTGGCCTCTGAATCTTATCACCGACCAACTCTTTACGCTCAGTTATGGCTACCGGCAAATGAAGCAGAGTCATATCTATGTTTCATCGGGGCTTTCTCTGTGGGGTCCGCCTTTCCGCATCGGCACAGACAGCGAAATGGTCTTGTTTCAAATCACCTTTAATCCGACAAGCAAATGAGAGTCTTTATCCAATCCATCGTAGCTCAACTGCTACTCAATCCCTATATCTTCTGGCGAGGACGGCAGGCTTTACCGGACAAAAAGTGTTGGCGGTTGCCTTACACATGGTTGTTTGTAGCCGAGATCACACTCTACCTGTTTGGTTTCTTCTTCCGCAAAGAGCTGCCCGACGATGTGATGATCTCAATCATGTCAATCTGTAACAGCTGGTATATTGCCTCTATCTACATCACTCTTCTGTTGATAAGCCTCGAGATTATCCAACTGAGCAACCGTTGTTTCCATTGGTATCCGGCTTGGATTGGCAAGCATTGGCGACAGACGAAACTAACGCTCTTTCTGCTGACCTGCATCGGTATCCCGTTATTGATGATACAGGCTTACCGCACCGTGATGAATCCTCAGGTGACGCATGTACATATCACATTGCCCAAAGAGGCCGGCGATCATCGGGACAGTCTGACCATCGCCATGATGAGCGACCTGCATATCGGTGAGGTGATAGGGAAAGAGATGGTACAAAAATATGTGGCTCTCAGCAATGCTCAGCATCCCGACTTAGTGGTGTTGGTCGGTGATATTATGGATTACGAATCCCGCTTTGCCGAAAAGGCTCGGATTGAAGAGGATCTGAAACGGCTGCAAGCGCCTTTAGGTGTCTATATGGTTTATGGCAATCATGAATATCGAGCGAACCGGCATGCCAAATATCGCTGGTTGCAGAAGACAGGTGGCACTCTGTTGATCGATTCGGTGGCGATGCCTGATTCCTCTTTCTATCTGGTCGGGCGGGACGACTTTATCAACAAGAAGCGATTGACATTGCAACAGCTGATGCATGGGTTGGACAAGAGCAAACCAGTCATTGTATTGGACCATCAACCCTGTTCGCTGACCGAGATGGTGATGAATCATGTGGATTTGGGTCTGCATGGACACACCCACAACGGTCAGATCTGGCCCTATTCTCTGCTACTCAAACTGATATTTGAAACGCCTTATGGATTGGGCACAAAGGGACCGATGCACTATTATGTATCGTCGGGTATCGGCGTTGCCGGCATGCCTTATCGGGTCGGCACGGTTTCTGAGCTGGTTGTCTTGCATATATGTTATAGTAAGCCCCTCTGAAACTACTCGATAAGTATCCTCTCTCCCTGCTTACCAAGCAGGCCTTCGACTACTTAGTAAGCAGGTCTTCGACTACTTAGTAAGCAGACCAATGAGGGTGTATCAAATTGAGAAATATTTGATTTGCCCTCTTTTTTATCTTGTCAGGAGTGGAAAATTTTCAAGCA
>CAKVBA010000029.1 GCA_934725305.1 uncultured Parabacteroides sp.
GGCGTTGCCCTGGGCTAACGAAAAATTGCACCTCCATACGGAGGCGCGTTCAAAACACGACATACGATATAATCACACCATTAATATGATGATAGCAACAACGCCCGTGGCGAATGCCATGGGCAATGGTTTTATTAGCCCAGGGCAACGCCCTGGGCATTCCGTTGGGTGTTTTGTGCGCCAACGAACATTCCGCCCAATGGTTTGGATGATTGTTTGTGCCGTCAACGGGCTGAAAGCCCAATGGTTTCCATAGCCCATGGGCAACGCCCTGGGTAAAAGGTATTTAGGTGGTTACGCCCTGTAAGGGCAACTATAAAAAACGACGAGATATTAAAGCTGCCCTTGCAGGGCGAATAGCTCATAATTACATCATACCCAGGGCGTTGCCCTGGGCTGTGGAGAAGTTGCCCCTCCGGGGCGCAGAGCTAAAACAATGGGGATAAGGAGGAGCAATTGGGCAGCGCCCTGGGCAAAAAAGAGACGGGCGTTCACCACATCCACCACACCAATATTCAAAAGGGCTAATATAATTAATGTATGCGTTATTGTCGGCCCAGGGCGTTGCCCTGGGCTAACGAAAAATTGCACCTCCATACGGAGGCGCGTCAAAACACGACATACGATATAATCACATTATTAATATGATGATAGCAACAACGCCCGTGGCGAATGCCATGGGCAATGGTTTCCATAGCCCATGGGCAGCGCCCTGGGCATTCCGTTGGGTGTTTTGTGCGTCAACGGACATTCCTCCGAATGGTTTGGATAATTGTTTGTGCCAACAACGGGCTGAAAGCCCAATGGCTTCCTTAGCCCATGGGCAGCGCCCTGGGTAAAAGGTGTTTAGGCAGTTGCGCCCTGTAAAGGGCAGCTATAAAAAACGACGAGATATTAAAGCTGCCCTTGCAGGGCGAATAGCTCATAATTACATCATACCCAGGGCGTTGCCCTGGGCTGTGGAGAAGTTGCCCCTCCGGGGCGCAGAGCTAAAACAATGGGGATAAGGAGGAGCAATTGGGCAGCGCCCTGGGCAAAAAAGAGACGGGCGTTCACCACATCCACCACACCAATATTCAAAAGGGCTAATATAATTAATGTATGCGTTATTGTCGGCCCAGGGCGTTGCCCTGGGCTAACGAAAAATTGCACCTCCATACGGAGGCGCGTCAAAACACGACATACAATATAATCACATTATTAATATGATGGTAGCAACGGCGCCCGTGGCGAATGCCATGGGCAATGGTTTCCTTAGCCCATGGGCAGCGCCCTGGGCATTCCGTTGGATGTTTTGTGCGTCAACGGACATTCCGCCGAATGGTTTGGATAATTGTTTGTGCCAACAACGGGCTGAAAGCCCAGTGGTTTCCATAGCCCATGGGCAGCGCCCTGGGTAAAAGTTCAAAACACGACATACGATATAATCACATTATTAATATGGTGATAGCAACAACGCCCGTGGCGAATGCCATGGGCAATGGTTTCCTTAGCCCAGGGCAGCGCCCTGGGCATTCCGTCGGACGGTTTTTGTTGGATGTTTTGTGCGCCAACGAACATTCCGCCGAATGGTTTGTGGTAATTGTTTGTGTCAACAACGGGCTGAAGGCCCAATGGTTTCCATAGCCCATGGGCAACGCCCTGGGTAAAAGGTGTTTAGGCAGTTGCGCCCTGTAAAGGGCAGCTATAAAAAACGACGAGATATTAAAGCTGCCCTTGCAGGGCGTATAGCTCATAATTACATCATACCCAGGGCGTTGCCCTGGGCTGTGGAGAAGTTGCCCCTCCGGGGCGCAGAGCTAAAACAATGGGGATAAGGAGGAGCAATTGGGCAGCGCCCTGGGCAAAAAAGAGACGGGCGTTCACCACATCCACCACACCAATATTCAAAAGGGCTAATATAATTAATGTATGCGTTATTGTCGGCCCAGGGCGTTGCCCTGGGCTGTGGAGAAGTTGCCCCTCCGGGGCGCAGAGCTAATAGCAATAAGGATAAAGAGGAACGATGAAGCAAAGAAGGGAAACCAACAACGTTTGCGCCAACGAACATTCCGCCGAATGGTTTGGATATTTGTTTGTGCCAACAACGGGCTGAAAGCCCAATGGTCTCCATAGCCCAGGGCAACGCCCTGGGTAAAAGGTATTTAGGCAGTTACGCCCTGTAAGGGCAACTATAAAAAACGACGAGATATTAAAGCTGCCCTTGCAGGGCGAACAGCTCATAATTACATCATACCCAGGGCGTTGCCCTGGGCTGTGGAGAGGTTGCCCCTCCGGGGCGCAGAGCTAATAACAATAACGACAAGGAGGAGCAATTGGGCAGCGCCCTGGGCTAAAGTTCAAAACACAACATACAACATAATCACACTATTAATGTGATGGTAGCAACAGCGCCCGTGGCGAACGCCATGGGCAATGGTTTCCTTAGCCCATGGGCAGCGCCCTGGGCGCTCAGGATGAAAAGGTTAAAAATACAATCAACGCCCATGGCGGCAATATCCAATATATCGTGTAAGAATGTTTGTCTATTTGCCGAAAAGATTATATTTTTGCACACTCATGATGAGGTTTCGTAGTTCAACGGATAGAATAGAAGTTTCCTAAACTTTAGATCCGGGTTCGATTCCCGGCGAGACTACAGAGGCGTTTTTGTTTGTTTGCTCCCCATTAACCGTTTATCTATAGAAGTAGGGGATTTGTTACTTAAAAGGTCGGTTTTGTTCTTTAATCTATATATTTTGTAAAAACATGGGTATTTTTTCTTGGTGATTAGGAAAAGCTCTTTATCTTTGCAAAAGCATTCCGTAGAGGGCAATGGCTCGTGAGTGGCGGAATGGGTTACATATCATAGCATATATGTTATGTAAGGGAACAACGAAGATGTATTCTTTGTAAAATTGATTATCGGATTTTTTTAATATTATTATTAACAATTAAACTAAGTGATTATGAACAAAAAGTTTTCTACACTTGTAGCCAGCTTGCTGTTTACTAGCGCTTTCTCAGCCGGAGCCCAGGTGGTTGATCCTACTTATACTGGTGCTACAGGCCATGAAACTGCTTATCGTACACAGGTAACGCAGGCTGACATGTTTGATGCTGAGGCGTATTATACAATGCGCACTTTTAATGATTATCGTGTAAACGAAATCAAAGAAGGCGAATGGTATCAGTTGGAAGTTGGCTCTCCTGTAGCTACAGATGTTAACGATTCAAAAGTATTGGTTCAGTTGCGTAATTATGAGACAGGTGAACTTTACTTGAAGGCTGTTGATCAGAAATACTTGAGAACTTATGCAGCGTTGAGTCAAGACGGAGAGAACCCTTCTTTGAACTCTTCTTTGTGGAAAATCAAGGTGACTAAGACTACAGAAGGTTCTTATATCTATGAATTTGTAAACAAAGAAACCGGCTTTACTTTGTCTTACAACTGTGCTGAGGCTGCTGTATTGAAAAATGCTTCTGATATTGATGCAGCTGGTAAGTTGCTTCCTACTGTTTATCCTGTAAAAGGATATGATATCAATAAGAGTGATGTAGCTCAGTGGCGTTGGTACACAGCAGAAAAGACAACTGATGCAAACGGTTTCGGTGCTATGAAGCTGTACACTTACAATCATGACTTTGATAAGGTATTAGGTTTGGCTTATAATGCTGCAGGTGATAAGGTTGTTTCTGTAATTGTTGACAGAGCAGTTGCTACTGGTACAGCTAGTGGTGAGACTATTACTGCTGGTTTGAATCTGTTGTCATTGACAGTACGTCGTGCCGGTGCTCGTGTGTTGTCAGATAGAGACCTCAACAATATGGTTGATGCTGATGGCTCTTGGTTGAATAATAAAAATGGAGAATATCACGAAGGTGACTCTGCATTCTTTAAGAGCAATATTAACCACGACTTGTTCAAGCATGGTTATAAGGCTTATTCAAATACTAAGGATCTCAATATTGAAGGTTTGCACAATTCTCCGTATGCAGGTTATAACATCTTCTTTGCAAGACAGTATATGGATGCTAAGAAGGGCTTGTATAACAAGTATTTGATGGTTGCTACTGATGCTCGTTACGAAAATATTCCGGCTACAGACTTGCATCGTGGGTTGGTAGTTATGGATGATGTTTATCGCTACTGGAATGGTGCAGAAGTTGTTACTCCGACGATTGAGTATGGAGCTACACGTGATGCTTCTCATAAGCTTTTGGCTGAAAATGTACAGACGGATGCTCTTTCTGCTCGTTATTTGTGGAAGGTAACATACTATCCTACTCAGGACTCTTTGGCATTTGAACCGCTGAATGCTTCTCTTGTTGGTACTCAGGATTATCTTGAAGGAAATAAATGGACTGATACAGAATTGCCTAACGCTCTTTATGCTCATTTTTACAATACTATAAATGAGGGTAAGGCTGCGACTTATGCAGATGCTACTGACAAAAATGGTATTAATAAAGATAAACTTATCCCTGTTGCTTTGACAGCAATGAATGCTAACTCCGGTATTGATAAAGATGCTGTGTTGACTGTTGGTATTTCTTTGGGTAAGGATCAAAAAGGATTTAAAGGTTCACAATGTCCTGAAAAATATGGTAGCCCAGTGTTGACAAACTATATTTCTCAGCATGGTTTGAAGGTACAGTTCGATCACAACTATACTTACATGATGCGTGCTTCTTTGACTGATGGTTTGTATTTCATTCAGGTAAGTGTTGATAAGGAAAACTACAACGTATATCGCAAGGATGGTTCTTACTTGGTAATGAACTTGGCTGGTCGTATGATGTATGACAGACCGGATGATTTCCAGAATTACAAACACATGCCGGCTACTCAGTGGGTTATCGAACAGGATACTTGCCAGATTGGAGACGGTTCTACTCCTTATGTGAAGATTACTAACCGTGAATACGGTGTTGAAGATCAGCCGGTATTCCATGGTCAGTTGTATGTACAAAATGGTAAATACTACTTCATCAACCATTCTGACATATATAAGAATGCTGCTAACCGTGGTAGATTCGAGCCGAACAAAAAGGATGATCAATACCACTTCTCTTGCGGTGATACATTGGTAATCACTCCGGTTGACAAAGAAGTATGGGATAAGGCATATCTGGGTTATAAGCACTTCGATGCTGAAAAGTTGCCTTACGAAACTTACTCAATCAAATACAACAAGGCTGATGTCTTTGGTAATTTGAATGCAGGTAAATATCTGCACATCAATGAAGATGGTTTGTTGGTAGTTGAAGAAACTTCTACTCCGGAACAGATGTTTGAATTTACTACAGGTTATCAGGAAGAATTTGGTGGCCCGGTTGTAATGGAAACAGAATACGGTTATAAGGGTAAAGTTAAAGACTTGGCTCAGTTGAAGAGAACTGCTTATGTAATGAAGGTTCGCGACAACAACTTGATCGACAACGAGTGGAACTATGTAGTTGCTAAGGATGACAAAGGTGGTAATTTGTATTATCAGAACGATCATTTGAAGAATGTAAATGGTTCAGCTGTTCAGTTGGCTGCATTCTACTTCAAGGCAGACCAGATTACTAAAGAAACAGGTGATACTGCTTATGTTCCTGTTCAGCTTCTTGATTTCGTTCCGGTGAAACCGCTTAAGGGTGACAAGTGGTTAGGCTTTGCTCCTGATAGCGAATATGGCTTCTCTATGCATGAAGATTATGTAAACTATTGGGCTGATAAGACTGTTCGCTTGACTAATGATGATGATGCATTGGTAGGTTATTCGGGTCGTAAGTACTACCAGAATGGTTTCATGCAGTTAGGTATCAAGTCTCAGACTACTAAGTCAACTTTGGTTGATTTGGATACATATCCTGAAACTGTAAACGATGCATTCGTATTCACATTTGGTGAACGTCCGTTGTATATGACTCTTGCTGAAAAGAACATCAAGATGTTCCGTACTCGTGGTGCGAAAGAATATTTGTTCGAAGATGGTCACAACCAGAGCAACGTAGCTGCTTCTTCTTTGAAGGGCGTTAAGAATTCATTCTTAGGTTTGACAGGTGGTTCAATCCAGCCGATGTATGGTGGTTCTACTGCATTCTATGCTCTGCCAATTCTTGCTTCTAGTCCTCGTATGCCGAAGTACTTGTTCTTCGTTAACAACAATGCTGTTGAAGCTGGTCGCTGGTGTAAGACAGGTGTTCATGGTTACTATGCATCTCCTGAAGCATCTGCTGAAGAATTCCAGAACTCTCACGATGTATATTACAATGCATATCAGTCAGGTCGTCTGTTGGTTAACTTCAACGACTCTATCTTCCAGTCTTTGGATGATATCGATATGACAACTAAGGCTGCTAAGTTCGGCTTCCGTAACTACACTCGCTTAGGCTTTGTTGAAGCAATCTATATGAATGTAACAGAGGAAGTAATCAAGAACAAGGATCTTACAGTTAACGGTGATCGTGCATTTAGCTTCATCGATAAAGATATGGCAGGTGAATATCTGTTGATCTTGAAGGGTGGTTTGACATTGGAAGACTTGAAGTTCAAGTCAACTAAGGGTCAGGAAACTGAAAAGTGGAATGTAATCAATCCTGATAAGGTTAAGAAAGCTATCGAAGATAAGTTGATCGACGTTAAGAAAATGGATAATATGCACCGTACCTATGCATTCTCATTGCGTTACACAGGTGACAATGCTGACGATGTATTGTTAGAATCTCAGGGTTATACTTTGAACAACAAGATGGAATTTGTTCCTAACAAGGGTTCAATCGGTACATTCAAGGATGCTGCTTGGTTGCAGATCAACAATGGTATCCCTGTATTGTCTCAGAGAGTTAACTTCAACGGTACTCACAACGAAATCGGTGCATTCACTACTATGTCTCAGTTGGTTAACCAGGCTCAGGTTCTGAATGTAGAAGCTACAACAGAAAATGCAACAGGTAACGAAGACGTAACAGTATCTGAAGTATCAGTAGTTGCTACTAACGGCGCTGTAGTTGTTAAGGGTGCTGCAGGCAAGACAGTTGCTATCAGCAACATCTTGGGTCAGACAATCGCTAACACAGTTATCGCTTCTGACAACGAAACAATCGCTGTACCGGCTGGTATCGTAGTTGTAGTTGTTGAAGGTGAAGAAGCTGTTAAGGCAGTTGTAAGATAAGATTATCACAATCTAATCAAATAACCTTGTGCGGAGAGGATGCTTCATCCTCTCCAAACTTTCAAAAAGCTCCGATGGGACGACCATCGGAGCTTTTTTTTTGTATTAGCGCGCCTCTTTTTTACCCAGGGCGTTGCCCATGGGCTATGGAGACCATTGGGCAACGCCCGTTGTTGACACAAACAATCATCCAAACCATTCGGCGAATGCCCGTTGATGCACAAAATACCCAACAAAAACCGTTCGACGGAATGTTCGTTGTTGGATGCAAACATATAATGGACAATGTCTCTCTAACAGGCTGAAAGCCTAACAGTTCCCAGCCCAGGGCAACGCCCTGGGCTCTCAATGAGGCGCCGTTGTTACGTTAACATTATGGAATCAATATCGAATATCGTATTGCGATTGGATTGAATGTGACAATTGCAACTCGTCCATATTTTTGCCACATTCAAGGCGGTTGTGGTATATATCTTTCTAATAACAATAGCGATAAGACGGAACGATGAAACAAGGGAGGGGAAACCAACAACGTTGCAACAACGGGCTGAAAGCCCAATGCTTTTCTTAGCCCAGGGCAACGCCCTGGGTAATAGTTACATACAGCAAAACGCCCTGTATGGGCAGCTATAAAAAACATCGAACTATTAAAGCTGCCCTTGCAGGGCGAACAGCTCATAATTGCATTATACCCAGGGCGTTGCCCTGGGCTGTGGAGGCCATTGGGCTTTCAGCCCGCTGTTACTCACAAACATTACCCAATGGTAACGCATTGGATTCACATTATTCTAGTGAGTCCATTGCCCATGGCGTTCGCCACGGGCGCTGTTGCTACGTTTCGTAAACGTGAATATTATTGCGTTTGTACATTTGGCGCGCCTCCGAATGGAGGTGCAACTTTTCCTTAGCCCCAGGGCGTTGCCCTGGGTTTGAGAGTAGCATTCGCCACGGGCAGCGCCCTGGGCCTTTAGCGTCGTCTCTCAGCGACTCTTAATCCGTTAAGTCGGGCAATGGGATTTCGGTAGTTTCTTCCCATTTACCGCCCTGTTCGAAAGAGATCTCGAAGCTATCATTACCTTTGGGTGGCAGATAGAACAAGCCGGAATATCGGATGGTGCGGTTTGCTACGGGCGTATGCTGCTTGATGTGGCGCTGCCTCAAAATATTCCCGTCGGCCTTGCTCGAGGTCGTTGTCAGCTCGATGGATGAGTTGTCTTCGGGAACGAAGGACAGGAAAGCATGTTTTCCGCACTTACCTGTCTCTTGCGGCGTAATCTCCTTTTCAATCTGATAAATCTCTCCGGCAGGATTGGCTTTTCCCGTGAGCACATTCAGCTTCAGCATGTAGGGCGCAATCTGGATGGTGAACTTCGCCATATTGCCGGGCGCTTCGTCTTTCGTGACAATCTCCACCTTGCTCACGATGCGCGACAATACCGGCGTGTCGTTGGTCTCGCCACTGCTCGAGATGTCATATTCACTCACCTTCCAGAAGGTATCGCTGATTTGGCTAAAGGTAAGCTGTCCGTCGGTAAACGTAGGAGTCGGCGACGAGTGGGTGACAAACACAATCGTGTAGTGTCCGGCGGCCAACCGGTCATAGATAATGCCAAAGTCATCGACGGTTGTCTCCTTGTCGTAATTGATATGCTTCTGCAACAGGTTCTCACCATTATCGCCCCTTTTATAGACAATGTATTCAATGTTTGTGTAGGTTGGTTCACCTTCGGAATCGGGCAACGGCGGTGTGGTTAAAACGACCGGTTCGGGCAGAGAAAGCTCCGGCATGCTTTTGGTCCCCGTTGAAAAGGGCAACATATCGGCATCTAATCGTAGGGAAAATTGAGTCTCGTAAAGAGCTTCTTCTGGTTGTAACTCTCCGTAGTCGGACGACTGGCAACTGATCATGGCGATCAGTCCGGCAAAAAGCCATAGACGATTTGTTTTCATAGTCAGATTTTATTTGTGATTACTATTTATCATACAAAGGAATCACATCTTTTTCAATATATGAAATATATAGGGATAAATCATAGAGAAGGCAGTTACTTTTTCCGAATAAAAATATCCAGCTGTTTTACTTTTTTCGTTCTAATGACTGATTTGGGTTTAATTATGATTAACTTTGCAAATGCTAGATATAAGTAAAAACTAACGTATGAAAAAGATTAGAGCTGCTATTGTTGGATATGGCAACATTGGCAAATATGTGTTAGAGGCTTTAGAGGCTGCTCCCGATTTTGAAGTAGCCGGTGTTGTACGTCGTAACCCGAACGATGTTCCGGACGAGTTGAAGTCATATAAGGTAACCGATAGCGTTGCCCAGTTGGAACAGGTAGATGTGGCTGTGCTTGCCACACCGACACGTCGAGTGGAAAGTTTTGCCAAGGAAATTCTGGCATTAGGTATTAAAACGGTTGATAGTTTTGATATCCATGGAGGAATTGCCGATTTGCGCCGTTCGCTGGACGAAGTGGCAAAGGCCCACAACTCAGTGGCGGTGATTTCTGCCGGTTGGGATCCGGGAAGCGATTCAGTTGTGCGTGCTCTGATGGAGGCGATGGCACCTAAAGGCATCACCTATACCAATTTCGGTCCGGGCATGAGCATGGGCCATACCGTAGCAGTGAAGGCCATCGAAGGAGTGAAGGCCGCGTTGAGCATGACCATTCCTTTGGGCACAGGCGTGCACCGCCGTATGGTGTATATCGAGGTAGAAGAGGGCTACGACTTCAAGCAGGTGGCCGATGCCATCAAGCATGATGACTACTTCGCACATGACGAGACCCATGTCATGCAGGTAGAGAGCGTTGATAGCCTGTTGGATATGGGCCATGGCGTGAACCTGGTGCGCAAGGGCGTTTCCGGAAAGACACAAAATCAGCTGATCGAGTTTGATATGAAGATCAACAATCCGGCATTGACTGCCCAGATTCTGGTCTCTGCGGCACGCGCCGCCATGAAGCAGCAGCCGGGTGCTTACACCCTGATAGAGTTGCCGCTGATCGACCTGCTGTATGGAGAGAGAGAACGTTTGATTAAGCGACTAGTCTGATAGCTATGTTGGACTTTATAACCTGGACGGCCGATCCGGCCATTTTCACAATCGGTTCGCGAGAGATTCGTTGGTACGGTTTGGCGTTTGCTCTTGGCTTTGCAATCGGATATGCAATCGTGGAGCGTATGTGGAAGAAGGAGGGATTGCCTCCGGCATGGATCGACTCCCTGCTAATCTACACGATGCTTGGAACAGTGGTCGGTGCCCGTTTGGGCCACTGTCTGTTTTATGCTCCGGGCCATTACCTGTCCGATCCCATCGAGATCTTGAAGATATGGGAAGGCGGCTTGGCCAGCCATGGTGGAACCTTGGGTATTATCGTGGCCATCTATTTCTATTCGAAGCGGGTGAGTCATAAGAGCATGCTTTGGACCTTCGACAAGCTGGTGGTACCGACCGGATTGGTGGCGGCCATGATACGTCTGGGCAATCTGATGAACCACGAGATCTATGGCCATCCGACTGATGTGCCTTGGGCCTTTCGCTTTGTAGAGAACCTGCATGCCTGGAAGATGGGAGCTGCACCGCTGTTTTCTCCTCCCAGTCATCCGACACAGCTCTATGAAGCCTCGTGTTATCTGTTGACCTTTGCCATCTGCATGTGGCTCTATTTCAAGAAAGAGGCGTGGAAGCGCGAAGGGTTGATATTTGGTTTCTTTATGATATGTATATTCGGATCTCGGTTCTTTATCGAGTTTCTGAAGAACGACCAGGAGGCTTTTGAGGCCGACATGGTTTTGAATATGGGACAATGGTTGAGTATTCCTTTCGTCATGGCAGGATGTTACTTTGTCTGGAGAGCACTAAAGAGTAAAGCGAATTAATAAAAAGAAGATAAGACATGTATAAGTTAAAAGAAATAGCAGAGAAAATATATTATGTAGGTGTTAATGACCGTCAGAAGGTGTTGTTTGAAAACATGTGGCCATTGCCTTATGGAGTCTCTTACAACTCATACCTGATTGTGGATGAGAAGACGGTATTGATCGACACCGTTGACGTTTGTTATTCCGATATTTTCCTGAAAAAGGTCGCTGATGCCCTGCAGGGTCGCCCGTTGGATTATCTGATTGTCAACCATATGGAGCCCGACCATGCCGGCAGTATCCGTCTGTTGCGTCAGCAGTTCCCCAACGTGCAGATTGTTGGTAACAGCAAGACATTCGGCATGCTCGAAGGTTTTCACGGTATCACCGACGGACTGTATGAGGTGAAAGAGGGCGATGTGCTGAACACCGGAGTTCACAAGCTGGCCTTCTATATGGCACCGATGGTGCACTGGCCGGAAGTGATGGTTACTTACGACGAGACCGACAAGATTCTATTCTCGGCAGATGCCTTCGGTACATATGGTACGCTGGACGGTGCTGTGGTGGATGAAGACATGAATGTCGAGCACTATTGGGAAGAGATGATGCGTTACTATGCAAACATCGTGGGCAAGTATGGAAGTCCTGTACAGAAGGCGTTGCAGAAGTTGTCGGGTCTGGAGATTCATACAATCTGCTCTACTCACGGTCCGGTTTGGCGCGAACAGGCAGGCAAGGCCGTTGCCATGTACGACCGCTTGAGCCGTTACGAAGGAGAAGATGGCGTCGTAATCATCTATGGCAGCATGTATGGCAACACCGAGCAGATGGCCGAAGCCGTTGCCTCTTCATTGGCCGCTCATGGCGTGAAGAATATCATTATGCACAATGCCAGCAAGACTCATGCCTCTTACATCTTGAAAGATGTGTTCAAATATAAAGGAGTGATTGTGGGCAGCCCTACTTATAGCAACCAGCTTTATCCGGAAGTGGCCTCTGTATTGAGCAAGATAGAATTGCGTGAGGTGAAAGACCGTCTGTTTGGCTATTTCGGCTCATTCACATGGGCAGGAGCAGCCGTGAAACGCTTGGCAGCCTTTGGCGAAAAGATGAAATGGGAAACAGTGGGCGTGCCTGTAGAACAGAAACAGGGATTGAGCGCCGATAAATATGAAGCATGCTGGGCGTTGGGTGAAGCTATGGCCAAGCGACTGAAGGGAGAAGAATAAAAACAGCAAAACAAAAATCTAAAACAATTAATAATAACCCATCTGTTTGGGGGCGAAAGAGTGGCTTTTCCCGAGCCACTTCTCCCGGACAGAGGACTAAAAGAACGTATTATGAGATTAATTATTGAACCGAATTACGAGCAACTCTCAAAGTGGGCTGCCAACTATGTGGCTGCAAAGATTAAGAAGGCTAATCCTACGGCAGAAAAACCGTTTGTACTTGGCTTGCCGACAGGATCGTCTCCTCTGGGCATGTATAAGAACTTGATCGAGCTGAACAAACAGGGCGTTATCTCTTTCCAGCATGTGATTACATTCAATATGGACGAATATGTGGGTCTGCCGAAAGATCATCCTGAAAGCTACCACTCATTCATGTGGAACAACTTCTTCAGCCACATCGACATCAAGCCGGAGAATGTAAATATTCTGAATGGTAATGCTGAAGATCTGGAAGCCGAATGTGCTTCTTACGAAGCTCGCATGCAGGCAGCCGGTGGCGTTGATCTGTTCTTGGGCGGAATCGGTCCGGATGGCCACATCGCATTCAACGAACCGGGTTCTTCTTTGTCTTCACGTACACGTGTGAAAACTCTGACAACCGATACCATCATCGCTAACTCTCGTTTCTTCGATAACGATGTGAATAAGGTTCCGAAGACATCGGTAACAGTGGGCGTTGGCACCGTGTTGGCTGCTAAAGAGGTGTTGATTATGGTAAACGGTCACAACAAGGCCCGCGCTTTGCAGCAGGCTGTTGAAGGTAGCGTAAACCAGATGTGGACAATCACAGCCTTGCAGTTGCATCCGAAGGGAATCATCGTGTGTGACGAAGCGGCTTGTGCTGAGTTAAAGGTTGGTACTTATAACTATTTCAAGGATATTGAGAAGGATCATTTGTGTCCTTGTTCTTTGTTGAAGTAAGAAGGTGCGTTTCTATCCATAGAAAGGGGCTGTATCAATGACCAAGGATGGTTTTGATGCAGCCCCTTTTATCGGTAAGTCAGAATTGATTACACCTTGTATTCTTATAAATGGATGGGCGTTCCATTATAGAAGTCCAGAATCTTAGCCCTGAAGATAAACTCATATTTAGCCTGACTCTGTTCGGCCATGCTTTGCGCATATTTGGTCTTGGCCTCGTTAAACTCAAACACATTGCTCTTGCCGGCAGAATAGCGTTGCTGCGCATAGGTGAAAGCCTGTTGGCTGGCAGCGACCGCTTTGTCCGAAGCCTGATACTTCTTCTGTGCTGCACTGGCATCAAAATAAGCCTTCTGTATCTCTTTGTAGAGCGATTTCTTGCTGTCTTCAATCATCAATTCCCGGTTGCTGATGTTGATGCGAGCCTGCTTCACATTGTTGCGCACCTGGAAACGGTTGAACAGAGGAATGCTCAGGGAGAAGCCGACAATCTTTTGTCCGTTCTGTTTCAGCTGGTCTTTGAACGAACGGTTATCGATAAACTCACCGGCGCCTTTTGAGGTGTGATAGTAGCCGTTGCTATAGCTTGCCCCAAAGTTGAGCTTGGGATAAAAGTCCGCCTGAGCCACACGTAACATCTTCTTTTGGCTTTCCAGCAGATATTCCAGCTCCTTGATCTGAGGCTTGACGCATACGGCATTGTTATAGATAAGATCCGGAGGCAACAGACTCGACATGTTCGCCAGGATTGCATCTTCGATGAGCGGCATCTGTATGTCGAAGTTCTCTTGGCTCTGCTCCAATTCGAGGCTTTGAGCCAGGTCGAGCAAGGCCAGTTTTGCGTTGTTCTGTGCTTCGGTGAGTGTGACTTCGTCTTTGGCCAGTTGCGCCTTGATGTCGTAGAGCTGCGACTCCGGCACCTTGCCGGATTGCACCAGAGCTTCCGTCTTGCCCACCTGCTCTTGGTCGAGAGCTACCTGCAGTTCGGCTATCTTAAGCAGCTCTTTCTGATAAAGAGCCTGCAGATAGAAAGAGGTCACATTAATAGAGAGATCCTCTTTGGCCTTGTCGAGAGTCTGCGTAGCCGCCTTCAGGTTGAGCCGGCTGGCCGCAATGCTGTAGTGAGTCTTCAGTCCATCGAAGATGGGCATGTCCAGATTGATGTTCAGTGAAGAGTTGGCCGCATTCTGATCGACAATCAGTCCCGATTTGGTACTTGAGCGACCAAACTGGAAACTTTGTCCCATGGAGGCATTGACGGCAGGCAGCCAGCTGTGTTTCTGGGTGTGAAGATCTACCTTCTTGATCTCCTGTTCATGCTCTTTCTGCTTGATGGCAATATTATGGTTGATGGCATGTTCAATACATTCCTCCAATGACCAGCTGCGTACAGGCTCTTGAGCCCATGCGGGAGTTGCTGTCAGTAGAGCAGCCATCGCGATTGTGAGAATATGTGTTTTCATCCAACTGTCTTTTAGTGTGAGTATGATTGTTATGTTATCTGTGCGGAGTGGAGCCGCGATACGGATCATTTCGGTTCGATGATCGCGCCTCTGATCTTGTCATTGAGAGTCAGTCCCTCTTTGATCTCGATCTTGATGCCATTCGACAAGCCCACCTTGACCGGATGTCTCTCAAACAGCTGTTGAGGTTGTTCCGCTTTCAGCAGCTGCACAAAGGCCGAATCGCCCTGAAACTCTACACAGCTCTCCGGAATGGTCAGCACATCGTCGGCACGCTTTAGCACAATCTCGGCATTGGCACTGTAGCCGGCACGGATAAAGGCATTTTCGGGGATGGAAATGGCCGCTTTGATCTCGAACTGAATAGCTCCGTTCTTATCCACACCTTTCGGAGAGACATATTCAAGTTGAGCATCGAACGTGCGGTTCTCGATTGCACCGATGGTCAGTTTGATCGGCATATCTTCGTGGATACGTCCGATCTCAGTCTCGTCAACATTCCCTTTGAAGATCATATCGTTCATGTTGGCCACGGTTGCGATGGTGGTTCCGTCGTTGAAGTTGTTTGCCTGGATAACCGAATTACCCTCTTTGACCGGAATATCCAGAATCATTCCGGTGATGGTGCTGCGAATCTGAGTCGTGCTGGCCACGTTTGAGTTCTTGGCAATACCGTCACGGATGATTTCCAAGGCACTTTGCGCGTTCTCCTTCTCTTCAACCGCCTTCAGATAGTTGGTCTTAGACTGTTCGAACTCTTCCCGTGCGATTACACCCTGATTGAAGAGCTGTTCATCTCGCTTATAGATCTCGTTGACCTGTTGCAGAGAGAGAGTTGCTATGTTGACACGCGATTCAGCACTGTTCAGCTGAACCATTTCGGGAATCACCTTGATTGTAGCAATGATTTCGCCCTCTTGCACCATCTGTCCGGCCTCTTTCTTCAGTCCGGCAATGATACCGGATATTTGCGGCTTGATGGCTACTTCATAGCGGGGTTCTACATTTCCGGTAGCCACTGTCTTGGTCTCGACAGTGTCGCGGGTCGGTTGTACAATCTCATAGACTGTAATGAC
Organism: uncultured Parabacteroides sp.; assembly: GCA_934725305.1. GTDB lineage: Bacteria > Bacteroidota > Bacteroidia > Bacteroidales > Tannerellaceae > Parabacteroides. The sequence continues at coordinate 15,702 of CAKVBA010000029.1, forward strand.
CGGTTGGGCCTTTTTCCATAGGAAGTAGAATGTTCCTATGACGGCAGCACCTATCAAAGTCAGTAAGATAGTGCGTAAGATTTTTTGCACGATACGATTCTTCATGATGATATTGTTTTACTTTATAATTTGACAAACTTGATTTATTCCTCTCGTATGGCATCAATCGCCTTGATCTGCATCGCTTTCCAGGTCGGGATTAGTCCGGCAAGCATTCCACTGACCAGCAAGACGATGGTTGCGGCAATGGCCGTGTTGATATCCACGCCCGGATTCAGCAACGCCACATCCTGTCCATTGTTCGCCTGCACAGTCAGGATCTTGTTGGCCACGTCGAGCAGGAATACACCTGCTGTCAGTCCCAGCAATCCGGCCATGGCAGTTAATAGCAGACTCTCGCTCATGATCTGAGAGATGATGTTGAAAGGCTTAGCTCCTAAGGCACGGCGCACACCAATTTCACGGGTTCGCTCCTTGACGGTGACCAGCATGATATTGCTGACTCCGATGATTCCGGCCAGCAGCGTGCCTAATCCCACCAGCCATATCAGAATGTCGATACCGCTGAACAGCATCTGGAAGGTCTCGAACTGGGCAGCCAGGTTGATGACCGCCAATGCCTGCGGATCGTCCGGTGCAATCTCGTTCTGTCGGAAGATGACACTTTTGATCTGCTTAATGATGGCATTCATATCTACATGAGGGTAGGCACTGACGCAGAGAAAGTGAAGAATATCACCTTGGTTCAAGGTCTGCTGCATGGTGCTGAAGGGAAGAAAGACACTCTCGGACGAGCGACCGCCCACATTCACCATTTGTGCCTGCTGTTCAATCACGCCTACTACTTGGTAATAGAAGCCATTCACGCGGATATATTTGCCACACGGATTGGCATTGTGGAATAGATTCTCATTGATTTTGCTACCAATCAGGCAGACCTTACGTCTTTCCTTCATGTCAATCTCGTTGAGTAGTCGGCCATAGTACAGTATCTGCGTTTCAATCTTGAAGTAATCCGGATAGACACCTTTTACATTGTAGGTTCCGCTGAGTTGTTCATAGACGACATTCTTTTCGGAATTGTTTCCCCACAGAATAGGCGAAATAGCCTCGATACCTTGTACCTCTCTTTGGATTCCATCGATATCGCGGTTGCGCATATTCCATTGTCGTCCTTTATTGAAGCCTTTATAGGGTTCGCTGGTGCGGTCGGCAAAGAAGAAGGCCGAGTTGGTTGAAAAGCCATTGAGGTTGGAGAACATGGCATTCTTCAATCCAACGCCGGAGCCTAAAAGAATGATCAGCATCAGGATTCCCCAGAATACACCAAAGCAGGTCATCAGGCTACGTGTCTTGTTGCGGGTGATGGTGACCCATATTTCGACCCATCTGTCAGCATCAAACATATCTTTAGTTTCTAAATAGATTATACATGTGTTATTCGGCACGCATTGCCTCGATAGCATTGATCTTGACGGCCTTCAGCGCCGGGAAATAACCGGCCACTATTCCGGCTACGATAATCAGTACGGTAGCAGCCAGTGAAACACCCAGGCTCACGGTCGGATTGTAGAAGATGGTGGTGTTTTCCCCCATATTCCCACCGGTAGCAGATTGTCCGGCTTGAGCCATCTCCATGCCATAGTTGATCAGCTCCGTCAGCCCGATGCCACAGATCATGCCAAAGTAGCCAAACGCCGCCGTAACCAGCACCGATTCGGTAATAACCAGTTTCAGAATTGATGAGGGTTTGGCTCCGATAGCCTTACGAATACCAAACTCACGGGTTCGCTCTTTGACGGTAATCAGCATGATGTTGCTGACTCCGACCAGTCCGGCCATCAGTGTGCTGATGCCGACAATCCAGATAAAGGCAATGATACCATTCAGTACATTTTTCATCATCCTGAAGTTGTTGGCCGTATTCCACATGCCAATGGCATTCTTGTCTTCCGGATCGAAGTGGTGCAGCCGGGCCAAGGTGTTTCTGAAGCGTTCTTCAAAGGCAGCATTGGCCTGTTCACTGACAATGCCGTTGATGGTAAAGGTGAAACCGCCCAAGCCATATCCTTTATTATATAATGTACGCGCAGTCGTGAAGGGAATATAAGCCGGAGCATTGTTACTCTTGTCGTCATCGTTGCAAACTCCTATCACCTGATACATGATGTTGCCGGCCTTGACATATTGTCCGACCGCCGGTTGGTCTCTGAACAACACCTCGGCCATACGCGGATTCAGCACGATCACTTTGCGTTGCTCCTTCATGTCGAGCTCATTGATGAAACGGCCATTATCCTTATTGACATTGACATAGTTGATCAGGGCGTGATCGGGATAAACGCCTTCGAGATTGCCGGTTATGTATTCTTTGTTCACATAAATCGTATCGGTGTGCGAGATAGTGGCCGAGCAGAGATCTATTTCAGGATGAGCCTGCTTGATAATCTCAAAGTCTGTCTCCTTGAAAGTGATGCTACGGTTGGTCGGTAGTCCTTTCCACGGCATCGTTGTATAGCCGCCCCAAACCCTCACCTGATTCATCGAGAAGTTGGTGAAGTTTTGCATCACGCCATTGTACAGCCCGTTGCCTGCACCTAACAGAAAGATCAGCATGAATATTCCCCACGAGACTGAAAAGCCTGTCAGGAAAGTACGCAGCTTGTTCTTCTGTATCGTACTCCATATTTCACGGAAGTTGTCAAAATCAAACATGTCCCAGTCCTTTCTCTATCTGTTCAATCAATCCATCTTTGATGCGTATGATGCGGTCGGTCACATCGGCCACCGACTGTTCATGCGTAACAATTACCATTGTCATTCCTTTCTGGTTGACATGGCGTAGCATCTCCATCACCTCTATGGTTGTCTTGCTGTCCAGTGCGCCTGTCGGTTCGTCGGCCAGGATAATCTGCGGTTGGGCAATGAGGGCACGGGCAATGGCCACACGCTGCTTCTGTCCACCCGACATCTCGTTCGGCATGTGTTCTGCCCAGTCTTTCAGTCCCACCATATCCAGATATTCCATTGCCATGGCGTTGCGTTTCCTGCGGTTTAGCCCTTGGTAATAGAGCGGCAGGGCTACATTCTCCATCGCATTCTTGAAGGAGATCAGGTTGAACGACTGAAAGATGAAACCGATCATACGGTTGCGCAGTTCGGCTGCCCGGCTTTCGCTCAGATTCTTGATGAGCTGTCCGTTGAGGCGATAGCTGCCTGTGTCATAGGTGTCTAAGATGCCCAAGATGTTTAGCAAGGTGGATTTTCCCGAGCCGGAAGCTCCCATGATGGAAACCATTTCTCCCTTTTCAATGTCTAAATTGATTCCTTTCAGAACGTGCAGTGGCGCTCCATTGTAATATGTCTTGTTAATATCTCTCAGCTCAATCATCTCTTTCGTCTGTTTAATATATGATATTAGACTCAAATTAGCCTAAAAGGTTACATTTGTGGCTAATAGATTTTCATCTGTAGTTACAAATATAGAGACATATTTGGTTCCTTGTATTACAAGCTATTTAATATTATAAAACCTTAACAGAGTGCTTTTTGTTTTCGGAGAACGGAATCAGCCAGGGTCAGCCAGGGCTGATATATTTGAATTTTTATTCGTTAAAGAGTGCGTATCTCAGCAATTATTTTATTTTTGCAGAAGTCATTTAAGAAAAAGAGTTTGTATGAAGATTGTTTATTATGGGTTTATCTATTGTTTCCTATTGCTGTTGGCTGCCTGTGCCGATGAGGTGGAGCCGGGTTTTAAATTGCAGATAAGAGGAAACAGTGTTACGGTAGCTTCCAAGAAGGGAGAACAGACTACTATCCGTTTTGAAAGCACCTCAGACTGGAGTGCCAAGTGTTCGGCCGACTGGCTGACTATCGATCCGACATCGGGAACCGGAGGTTCCGTCTCATTAGTGGTGACAACCAAGAATGAGAATACAACGGATGAACCTCGCACGGCCACTCTGACATTGCAGTCGGGCCGGGTTAGCGAGACTATTACCCTGGAGCAACCGGTTGGAGATTATATTAAATTGGAACAAGAAGATTATCTTGTTTCGGCCGATGGCGGAGAACTGACCGTTAAGTTTGCAACCAATATGGCTTCAGACGCCTTTAAGGTATATGCCGATGACAGCCATTGGATTTCTAATTCCAAACAGAACACCAAGGCCGGCCAGGAAACCACTTATGCCATTTATCTGACCGTCCAGCCCAATAAGACGGAGAATGTGCGTACGGCCTATCTTACCTTTGTCCGTGCTACGGACAATCCGACCAAAGATGATAAAATCTGTCACGTCTCTATTACACAGCGTGGTACATCCAATATGCAGTCTGTGGATTTCTCTGCTGATAAGCAGGTGCGTCAGCTACAAGTTGCCACTAAGGGAAAAGGTATTCCTATCGTTTTGATGGGCGATGGCTTTATCGACCAGAAGATTAGCGATGGAACGTATGACCAGGTAATGGACAAGGCTTGTGAGAATATCTTTTCAGAAGAACCGTTCCGTACGCTTCGCGACTATTTTAATGTCTATGCTGTAACAGCCGTCTCTTTTGACAATGCTTGTGGCAAGTCGTTTGATACCGTTTTTGATTGTGAACTGGAGGGCGGAAACAGCTCGTTGATTAAGGGAAATAACGAAGAGGTGGAGAAATATGTGAAATGTGTCAAAGGGATTGATTCCGAACAGGCTTTGGCCGTTGTGCTGCTCAATAGCTCCTCACATGCAGGAACCACCTATTTCGGATATACAGACAGAGCCGGTTATCCCATCGAATTTGCAATCGCTTATTGTCCGATAATCAAAGATCTTAATAGTGAGAATTTCAGACAGGTGCTGGTGCATGAGGCGGTAGGTCACGGTTTCGGTAAGTTGAGTGATGAATACTTCTATGAAGGTACGATACCAGCGAGCGAAGTGGATAGGAGAAAAGAGATGCAGAACATCGGATGGATGGTAAATGTCGATTTTACATCCAATCCAGGCGAAGTTATATGGCGTCAGTTCCTGGCGGACAGCCGGTATGATAAAGAGAAACTGGGCGTGTTCGAAGGAGCTTGTACCTATCGGTATGGAGCTTTCCGGCCGTCGGAAGACAGTATGATGGGCAGTAATACGGTTGGCTTCAATGCGCCATCACGCAAGGCCATCTATGATCAGACGATGAAGGCAGCCGGAGAATCGTCCAAGAGTTATGAAGAGTTTGTGACGTTTGACCGCACATTGAATCTGAACGGTGCCGCTTTGCGTTCTACTCCGGGCAGTTTGTTGTTGCGACCTTTTGCTTCTCCTGTGTTTGTGAACCGTCCGTTGGCTATTCAGTAAGTTCTAATACAAAGGAAAGGAGGAATAACGTATGAGGTTGACCTATATAAATCATAGCTCATTTGCTATTGAGGCAGATGGATTTGCCATGTTGTTCGATTATTATCGGGACACCGATAAGCAACCGTTGCATGGATTTGTACATGACTATCTGTTGCATCGTGCCGGTATGCTTTATGTCTTTTCCTCCCATTTTCATCCCGATCATTTCAATAAAGAGATTCTTTCATGGCGTGAACAGAAAGAGGATATCTGTTATCTGTTCTCGAAAGACATACTGAAACATCGTCGTGCCAAAGCTGATGATGCGCGTTTTCTGAAGAAGGGCGAGGTTTATCAGGATGAGAATCTGTGGGTGAAAGCCTGTGGATCCACCGATGTAGGCGTCTCTTTCCTGTTGCAGATAAAAGGATTGTATATCTTTCATGCCGGCGATTTGAACAACTGGCATTGGAAAGATGAATCCACTCCGCAGGAGGTGGCTTCGGCCGAAGGCAGCTATCTGGGCGAGCTACGCGATATTGTTCATATCGTGGATCATCTGGACGTGGCAATGTTTCCGGTCGATCCTCGTATAGGCACAGATTATATGCGAGGAGCCGAGCAGTTTGTCAGCCATATACACACGAAGATGTTTGTGCCGATGCACTTTTGGAGTCGTCCGGCCGAGGCTGCCTGTTTTGCACCTTATGCCGAATCCAAAGGTTGCCGCTTTGTGCTGTTGGCCAATCCGGGTGAAGGAATTGAGATAGAAGAGTATATACATAAATAAGAGAAAAGGAATATATATGGAAATCAAAGGTAGATTTGATCATTTCAACATCAATGTGTTGGATCTGGAAAGAAGTATCGCGTTTTATAATAAGGCATTAGGACTGAAGGAACATCATCGCAAAGAGGCCGCAGACGGTTCGTTCACGCTGGTTTATCTAACCGATGAACAGACCGGGTTTTTGTTGGAATTGACATGGTTGAAAGATCGTACGGAGGCGTATGAATTAGGGGATAATGAAAGTCATCTCTGTTTCCGTGTGGCAGGTGATTATGAGGCTGTGCGTAACTACCACAAAGAGATGGGTTGTGTATGTTTTGAAAACACTTCAATGGGACTTTATTTCATCAACGACCCTGATGATTATTGGATTGAGATTTTACCTCTGTAAAGGCAAACTGTTGTTTATAAAATCAGTCGGCGGCATGGATTGATAAAGCCGTTGGACGGTCTCTTTGGAGGCTGAAAAGCGGTAGTTTTCCCGGTAAAAACGGAGTGCCTACCCAATCTGAACGGAGTGCCTACCCAATTTCAGAAAAGTACCTACCCGTTTTTTCAATGCTTAGTGTGTCTTTTTAGACCTGTTGTTTGAACACCATTATAACACCATTATAATACTGTTTAAACGCCGTTAAAAAGCTGTTTTTAAAAAGCTCGCACCCTTTTTGAAAAAAGGGCGGCAGCTTTTTGGAAAAAGGGCGGCAGCTTTTCTTTTAAGTCCAATTCCAACGAGAATCGCTAAGGGGAAAGACAGGTTGGTTGTATTGTAAAATTTATACACAATCTAATTGACCGAATTGGATTAAACAGGCGCAAAATAAATTCTGTCAACGAAGATGATTCTTGGTATAAAGGAATGCAGAGGAAATAGATAAATGTCAAGTTTTATGTAAAATTCCAAGGGAATTATATGGTTAATTGTTATAATCCCCTTATATTTGCTTCCCAAATACTGAAATGTCATTATTAATCCTAAATATAAAATCATGGAGAAGCCTTATGTAGTAGGTATTGATATAGGTGGTACCAATACTGTTTTCGGTGTAGTAGATGCAAGAGGTACAGTCTTGTATAGTGGTTCAATTAAGACAGGTAAATATGCTGATATAGCTGATTATGTAGCTGCTTTGGGTCAGGGTTTGATGCAGATCATCGAACAGGCTGGCGGTACAGACAAAATCAAGGGTATTGGTGTAGGTGCTCCTAATGGTAACTACTTTAACGGTTGTATCGAATTCGCACCCAACTTGCCGTGGAAAGGTAAAATTCCTTTGGCACAGTTGATCAGTGAACAGGTAGGCGGTATACCTGTAGCATTAACAAACGACGCCAATGCTGCTGCCATCGGAGAGATGACCTACGGTGCAGCCCGTGGAATGAAGGACTTTATCGTTATCACTTTGGGAACAGGTGTAGGTAGCGGTATCGTTATCAACGGAAATCTTGTTTATGGTCATGATGGTTTTGCCGGAGAACTGGGTCATATGATTGTACGTCGTAATGGTCGCTTGTGCGGTTGTGGACGTCAAGGCTGTTTGGAAGCTTATACATCTGCCACAGGTGTGGCTCGTACAGCTCGTGAATTCCTGGATGCACGTAAAGACGAGAGTATTTTGCGTGAATTGGATTCTTCAGAAATCACATCAAAAGATGTTTATGATGCAGCGATGAAGAATGATAAGCTGGCTCTTGAAATCTTTGAGATGACCGGTTCAATGCTGGGCGAAGCCTTTGCTAACTTTGTGACTTTCTCTAGTCCTGAGGCAATCATCTTGTTTGGTGGTTTGACAAAGGCTGGTGACCTGATCATGGATCCGTTGAAACGTGCTATGGATGCCAATATGTTGAAGGTGTATGAAGGTAAGACAAAAGTGCTGTTCTCACAATTGAAAGAAAGTGATGCGGCTGTTTTGGGTGCAAGTGCTTTGGGTTGGGAAGTTAAATACCAAGATCCTACACTTGCAGTTTAATAGACCGCTTGAAGATAAGTTTACAAAGGGGCTGTGTCAAATGATTCTTTTGATGCAGCCCCTTAAATATTTTAGAATTAGTAAGATGAAACATCCTTTACATCAATTCGTCTATTGCCCCATCTGTGGAGCCAAGCGCTTTGTCGAGAACAATGAGAAGTCGAAGCGTTGCGAAGTCTGTGGCTTTGTCTATTACTTCAATCCATCGTCGGCTGTTGCCTGTTTTATTCGCAATACCCAAGGAGAATACCTGCTGGTGCGCAGAGGGAAAGAGCCGGCCAAGGGAACGCTTGATTTGCCGGGAGGCTTTGTCGATCTGTATGAGACCGGCGAAGAGGCTGCTTGCCGTGAGGTGTTGGAAGAGACCGGCCTTACACTAAAGAGTTGCCACTATCTCTTTTCCATTCCCAATATCTATCCCTATTCAGGGTTTGAGGTGCACACGCTGGATATGTTCTATGCTTGCGAAGTGGAATCGTTTGACAAGGCCAAAGCCGCTGATGATGCCTCCGAGATTGTGGTGCTGAAACCGAAAGAGATAGATCCGGAACAATTTGGCCTGCAATCGATACGCAAGGCGGTGGGCGTATTCGTGAGAAGATTGGGACAATAGCAGCTTTTTTGCAGGCAAGTTGTCTGCATTTATCACATTATCTCTATATTTGCATTTAGAACAAAAAGGTGTGACTGTCAACTTGGTTCGTATTAGGCAAGTTGAGGTTGACATTAGAACTAAAAGCAAGTGAGTGATGAAGAGAATACTTATTCCGCTATGCCTTGTATTGGGTAGTCATGTGGCAATCGGGCAGAGATCGCATCAGTTTGATGTGACAGACCGTCTGTTTGTGGAAGGCAAAGAATTGTTTAGTCTAAAGAATTATGCAGGTTGTATCGATAAGTTAGAGGCTTATAAGCAGCATGCCGCCGATGCCGATCTGGTGCAGGAGGCAGACTTTATGTTGGTCTGTTCTGCGTATGAGCAGGGAAGACCTAATGCAATCGAATTATTGAAAGGCTATCTGGATATTTATCCGGCTTCACGGCATAGTGATGAGGTCTGTTTCCGTATTGCTTCGGCTCACTTTGGACGTGGTGACTACGAAAAAGCGGTCTTCTGGTTTGGTGAATCGAATATCGACATGCTGGGGCTGGAAGAGCAGGAGGCATACAGCTTCCGTCTGGCCTATTCCTTGTTGCAGACCGGCAAGATGGACAAAGCCCGTAACTATTTCTCTCGTATCGAACAGATGGGAACTACCTATCGCAAGGCCGCAGTCTATTATTTGGCCTATATCGATTATGCTTCGGGCAACTATCCAAGTGCTTTGGCGGAATTTACCCGCTTGAAAGATCATGCCGAGTATCGGGAGCAGGCTCTTTATTACATCACACAGATCTATTTTATCCAGAATAAATATGAGAAGGCAATCCGTGAAGGAGAAGAGCTGTTGGCTGCTTATCCCGATCGCAAAGATAATGCGGAGATCTATCGTGTAGTAGGTAACTCTTATTATCACATGGGCAATGCCAACAAGGCTGTCAGTGCCTTGAGCAAGTATGTGGCATCAACCGATGAGCCTTTGCGTGGCGATCTCTATATCTTGGGCGTATGTTATTATGACCGTGGCAACTACAGCAGTGCTGTGAATATGTTGGGCCGTACGGTACGCGAAAATGATGCGTTGACACAGAATGCTTACCTTTATTTAGGTCAGAGCTATCTGAAGCTCAAGGATAAGAACAACGCTCGCATGGCTTTTGAATCAGCAGCAACCTCTTCCTTTGATAAGCGTGTTACCGAGGTGGCCATGTATAACTATGGTCTGTTGATTCATGAGACGGGCTTTACCGGCTTTGGTGAGTCTGTGACCATCTTCGAAGACTTCCTGAATGATTTCCCCAGCTCGCCTTATGCAGATAAGGTGAACGACTACTTGGTGGAGGTTTATCTGACTACGAAAAACTATGAAGCAGCTTTGGCTTCTATCAATAAGATCAAACACCCCGGATCTAAGATTATGCAGGCAAAGCAAAACATCCTGTTCCAGTTGGGTACGCAGTCCTTTACCAACATGAAACTCGATGAGGCTATCGAGCTGTTTAACCAGGCCATTGCGTTGGGCTCCTACAACGAAGAGGCTCGTAGCGAAGCCTACTTCTGGCGTGGTGAATCTTATTACCGTAAGGGAGATTTTGCTCAGGCTATCTCAGACTATAGAACTTATCAGAGTATAACTAAGCAGCGCGATACAGATATGTATGCGTTGGCCTTTTATAACTTAGGTTATAGCTATTTCAAGCAGAAAGACTATCACGAAGCGATGAATCGTTTCCGTCAGTATGTCGATATAGAAAAGAATCAGCAGGCCGCTTCTTTGGCAGATGCCTATAACCGTATCGGAGACTGTCAGTTCCACAACCGTCAGTTTGGATCGGCCGAAGAGAGTTATGCTTATGCAGCCCAGTTGCAACCGTCGGCAGGTGATTACTCGATGTATCAGAAGGGCTTTGTAATGGGCTTGCGTAAAGACTATAAGGGCAAGATCAATGCGATGGATCGCTTGATCCGCGAATTCCCCGAATCTCAGTATGTCGATGATGCGCTGTTTGAAAAGGGTCGTGCCTACGTTATGTTAGAGAATAACCGTAGTGCCGCTCAAGCCTTTGAAACCTTGGTGCAGAAGTTCCCGCAGAGCAGCCTGACCCGTAAGGCCGGTGTTCAGTTAGGTCTGATCTACTTTAATGACAATCAGCCCGAAAAGGCAATTGCCGCTTATAAGGCAGTGATTGATAACTTCCCGGGCAGCGAAGAGGCAAAAGTCTCTTTGCAGGACTTGAAATCTCTTTATGTTGATTTGAATGATATCAACTCGTATGCCTCTTATGTGAATTCATTGGGCGGTAATGTGCGTGTGGATGTGAGCGAACAGGATTCGTTGACCTATCTGGCTGCCGAGAAGCTCTTTATGAAGGGAGACAATGAAGGAGCTCGCCGTAGTCTGGTAAGCTATCTGCAGAACTATCCGGAGGGAGCTTTCAGCTCAAATGCAAACTTCTATTTGGGAAGTATTGCTTTTGGCAAGAAGGATTATTCCGAAGCTAAGCGTTTGTTTGCCGAGGTGATTACCAGCGGTGATACCAAGTTCTTGGAAGAGTCTGTGGCGCGTAAGGCCGAGATTGAATATATGGAAGAGGATTATGAGGCTGCTATGGAAAGCTTCAAACGCTTGCAGATTGTAGCGGAAAATCCGGAAAACAAGGAGGCTTCTCGCTTGGGTGTGATGCGTTGTGCTTTGCAGACAGGACAGCAGAAAGAGGCGTTGTTGGCTGCAACTGAGTTGTTGAAACTTCCGAAGCTGTCTCCTGAGATTGAGTTAGAGGCCCGTTATGTGCGTGCAAAGGCCTATATCGACATGAAGCAGGAGCAGAAGGCTCTGGCCGACTTGAAGGTGTTGAGCAAAGATGCGCGAACAACCTATGGTGCTGAGGCTACCTATTTGTTGGCCCAACTGTATTATGACATGAATGACGATAAGAATGCTGAAAAGGTATTGGATAGCTTTGCCAAGAATGGAACACCTCATCAGTATTGGTTGGCCCGTGGCTTTATTCTTTGGGCTGATATCTATATCCGTCAGGGCGATGATGTGCAGGCACGTGTTTATTTGAACAGCTTGCAGAACAACTATAAGGGCGATGATGATATTGCCGGTATGATCGAGAACAGATTGGGTAAACTTAAGAAATAATTGATGACGATGAAGACGAATAATATAAAGGTATTGTGTGTATTGGCTTTCTTGGGCGGTGCTTCTGTGGCCAGTGCACAGGTGGATACTTCAAAGAGTAAGAATCTGAACCGCGAAATGACCTTGGAACGCGAATACGACCCTTCTGTGCAGGATGCCAGCAAGGTGAATACGCTACCCGAGATCAAAGAGCCTGAGGTGCGTAAAATTCCGATTGATTATGCAACTTTCACCACTCCGACCGATCCGAAAAAGGAGATCGGACTGTTACCTTCAGGCAATGTGATGACGCAGATGAATTATAACAAACGTCGTGGTTATCTGAATTTGGGTGTTGGTTCTCCTATGAATCTGAATGGAGACTTGGGCTATCATCTCCTCAGTACCAGTACGGATCTGCTGAATGTATGGTTCTCTCATCGCTCTGCGCACGGTAAGGTGAAGTATATTCAAGAGGAGCTGGACGATGTGAAGGTAAAGGCTAAATTGAATGACAATTTGGGCGGTCTTGATTTCCGTCACCATTTTAATAAGCTGACGTTGAATATGGGGGCCAAGTTCGGCTATTCTGCATTCAACTATTACGGTGCAACAGAGCAGTTGTTGGGTAATACAGATTGGGAAGCTCTGGTGAACGAATATGAATCACAAGCTAATCAGACCATTCAGGCACATATGGGTGTGGAATCCAAAGAGGATGCTCATATCGGTTATTTGTTGGATTTGGGTGTGACCAACTTCTCGCACAAGAAGGGATTGGATATCAACGACAAGATGATGGAGAATACCTTTGAAGCTAAGTTTGACATGAATGCCGGTTTTAATGGAAACATGCGTGTTGGCGTTGGTGGTTTGGCCGAATACTTCCATTATGGAAACTTGGCGAATGATGGCAACTTGAATGCGAAAGCTTCGAGTGGCTATGCTGGTTATCATTTTGAGAACCATGCAGAGATTATGCTTTCTCCCTATTTCAAGGTTGATGGTGATTCTTGGAAGTTGAAATTGGGCGCAAATGTGATGATGGAAACGGGCGAAAACAAGTTTATGGCCTCTCCGAATATTGCAGCTGATTTTGATTTGGGCAGCAAGACCGAGTTATATCTGAATGCCGGTGGTAAGATGTATTCCAACAGTCTGTATGAGACTTCGCGCATAAACCGTTACTTCATCCAGAGTGACGAGTTGCTGCCTTCTCGTAATTGGATAGATGCCGTCATTGGTTTGCGAAGTGGTGTAGCTCCCGGTTTCTGGTTCGATCTCTTTGCCGGTTACAAGATAACAGACGATGATGTGTTCTTCGTCCCGACTTATCGTCATAATCAGTTGGGCGCTTTGTATGGTGCACTTCAGTTCGATTCAAAGCATGGTTTTGGTGGAGCCAGTCTGAAGTATAACTATCAGCAGCTGTTCGAAATCCGTTTGAAAGGCGTTTATAACAGCTGGAAGGTAGAATCGGACAACTCGGATGTTCCGGTAGAGGCATATGGCAAACCGGAGCTGGAGATTTCAGCCGGTGTAACGGTTAAGCCGATCAATAAGTTAGCTGTCGATGTCGATTACTACTTAGCTACTGGCCGTCAGGCATTGGTAGAAAAAACTTTGGTTGAAATGAAGAATATCAATGAGCTGAATGTGACAGGAACTTATAGTTTGAACGATACTTTTGGTTTTTATGTGAAGCTGCAAAATGTATTGTGTCAGAAATATGAGATGTATTATGGATATCCATTGCAGAACTTCAGTGGTATGGTGGGTGTGAATATCAATTTCTAAGAGCACTTGTCATTTTACTACTTCTGACGCACTTTACGAGACTGTATCAAAAACAACCATTTTGATACAGTCTTTTCTTTTTTGGGTACGTCAGAGTTTATATTCGCAGATGCGACTTACTGATTAAACATGTCTTTATTGTAGAAGTTGAGAATATCAATCAGCATATTATGAGCCTGAACGGCCGGACTGTCGGGATTCAGCTCGATGGCCTGCAGGTAATTGTTGAGAGCTTGGCGTACATCCTGCTGCTTGCGGTAAGCATTTCCACGTAGGTAATAAGCTTCGTCGCACTGAGGATGTTCGGCAATATATGTATTGAGCAGGCGGATGGCTTCTTGGGTCTTCCCCTGTTGAATAAGTTGTTTAATGGTTTCCATCAGATTGAAATTTTGTGTTGATTTGAAAGACAAAGATATACTTATATGGCCTATTTTACTTCTGAAAGTGACTGAAAAACTGATTTTTTTACGAGGGAATTGGTGTTAAGTAAATTATTTATGTATGTTTGCACTCGATTTCAAAGAAGAGTAAGGAAGAGTATGCAAAAAAATCTGGTAATAGTGGAGTCACCCGCCAAAGCAAAGACCATTGAAAAGTTCTTGGGTAAGGACTATAAGGTTATGTCAAGCTATGGCCATATCCGTGATCTGAAAACGAAAGAGTTTAGTATTGATGTTGATCATAACTATGCTCCCGTATATGAAATACCGGCCGATAAGAAGAAATTGGTAACCGAGTTGAAGAACGAAGCAAAGCAAGCCGAACAGGTGTGGTTGGCATCTGATGAGGACCGCGAAGGAGAGGCTATTTCATGGCACTTGTATGAGGTGTTGAAATTGAAGCCTGAAAACACAAAGCGAATTGTCTTTCACGAAATTACCAAGAGTGCTATTCTGCATGCTATTGAAACTCCCCGTCATATAGATATTAATCTGGTAAATGCACAGCAGGCGCGTCGTGTATTGGACCGTATTGTGGGTTTTGAGCTATCGCCGATACTGTGGCGCAAAGTGAAACCCGCCTTGTCTGCCGGACGTGTGCAGTCTGTGGCTGTACGTCTGATAGTAGAGCGAGAGCGTGAAATCAAGGACTTCGTGTCCGAAGCCGCCTTCCGTGTAATAGCCAATTTCTTGTTGCCCGATGGTACAACTGTGTTGAAGGCTGAATTGAGCCGCCGTTTGCATGACAAGGAAGAGGTGAACCGATTCTTGGAATCATGCAAAGATGCTACCTTTACCATTGATGATATCACAACTAAACCGGTCAAGAAATCACCGGCTCCTCCTTTTACAACCTCTACTTTGCAGCAAGAGGCTGCTCGTAAATTGGGTTACTCTGTGTCACAGACCATGATTATTGCCCAGCGTCTCTACGAATCGGGATTGATTACCTATATGCGTACCGACTCTGTCAACTTGAGTGATTTGGCTTTGGGCACAGCGAAGGAGACTATTTTTAATACGTATGGCGAGGAATATTATAAGTTCCGTCAATATCATACCAAGAGCAAGGGAGCACAAGAGGCTCACGAAGCTATTCGACCGACCTATATAGGTAATGCTGAGATTAGTGGAAATGCGCAGGAGAAGCGTTTGTATGAGTTGATCCGTAAGCGTACTATTGCTTCGCAGATGGCTGATGCCGCGTTGGAGCGTACAACTATCTCGGTAGGTATTGGTGGCATGAAAGAGCGTTTTGTTGCCGTAGGTGAGGTGATTACATTCGATGGCTTCCTGCAGGTATATCGTGAGAGCTATGACGATGAGACTGAAAAGGAACAGGAGAATGGATTGCTGCCTCCAGTTGAACTGAACGAAGTGTTGTCATTACAGCATATTGAGGCAACCGAACGCTTTACCCAGCGTCCACCGCGTTATACCGAAGCAAGCCTGGTGCGTCGTCTGGAAGAATTAGGTATTGGACGACCTTCAACCTATGCGCCTACTATTCAGACTATTCAGAATAGAGAATATGTAGTAAAGGGTGATAAAGAGGGCGTTAAACGCGACTATTGCGTGATTACCTTGGAAAAGGGCGTGATTACGGAAACTGAAAAGACGGAGACCGCGGGAGCGGACCGCAATAAGTTGATGCCGACTGATATTGGTATTGTGGTAAACGACTTTTTGATAGAGTATTTCCCGACTGTGATGGACTATAACTTTACAGCCAGTGTTGAGAAGGAATTTGATGCAGTGGCTGAAGGGGAAATGGTCTGGACCGATGCTATTGATAAGTTCTATAAGATGTTCCATCCGATAGTGGAACAGACAGCGGCTATCCGTACCGAACATAAAGTGGGTGAACGCGAATTGGGTATCGATCCGAAGAGTGGCCGACCGGTGTTTGTGAAGATTGGCCGTTATGGTCCTGTTGCTCAGATTGGGCAGGCTCATCCAGGAGATAAAGAGGCTCCAAAGCCACAGTTTGCAACTTTGCTGAAGGGACAGTCTATTGAGACAATCACGTTGGAAGAGGCTCTGAAGCTGTTTGAATTGCCTCGTCATATCGGCGAATATAATGGTAAGGAGATGGTGGCTGCTGTAGGTCGTTTCGGACCTTTTGTACGTCACGATGGTAAGTTCATCTCTATCCCGAAAGGGTTGAATCCGATGACGATTACAGCAGAAGAGGCGATTGAATTGATTGAGGCTAAACGCTTGAAAGAGGCTCAGCGTCATGTGAAATCGTTTGAAGAGAATCCTGAGGTTGAGATCTTGAATGGACGCTTTGGTCCTTATATAGCTTATCAAGGCAACAACTATAAGATTCCAAAGACCGTGGAGCAACCGGCTGAGTTGACCTTGGAAGACTGTATGAAGATTATTGCAGAGGCAGCAGAGAAACCTGCTCCTAAAAAGCGCGGTCGTGTGGCAAAGAAGACGGGCAAATGATAGTTTCTTACGACTAAAGATAGAATAAAAATGAAGAAGTTTGTTATGATGGTGGCTGTGCTGTTCGCACTTACAGCTTGTCAGACCAAGGAATCTTATGTGAGCGATTTTCGGGGATTCATTGAAAACGTGAAAGCTGACGCAGCAGAATACACAGAACAGGATTGGGAAAAGATGGATCGGAAGTTCGCTAAGTTTTCTGACGAACTATATGATAAATATGAAGCAGAATTAACTTCAGATGAAAAGAGCGAAATCGTTAAGTTGCAGGCGTCTTATGCTGCTATCAAGGTGAAGAGTGGCATGAAGAAAGCGGCTAAGAAGATTAACGATGCCTTGAATAGTTTGTCTGGTAAAGAAGAATAATATTACTAATTCAGATGTGTTTTTAAGAGGCTGCATCAAAACAGTTGTTTTGTGGTGATGCAGCCTCTTTATTTGTATATTTACATTCTTTCTGGAACGTCAATACCCAATAGAGCCATACCTGATTTAATGATCTTAGCTACATTGGCTGAAAGAACCAAGCGGAATGTCTTCAGCTGTTCGTCCTCTTCGCGCAAGATAGAAAAGTCGTGATAGAACTGGTTGTACTCTTTTACCAAGTCGTATGTATAGTTGGCTATCAAAGCAGGACTGTAAGCTGCGCCGGCCTCTTTCACTACAGAAGCATAGTCTGCAATCATCTGAATCAGATTTTCTTCCTTCTCAGAGATAGTGAAATCTGTTGTTAACTGAGCCGGTAATTGGATTCCCTGTTCGGCAGCCTTGCGTAATACTGAACGGATACGAGCGTAGGTGTATTGGATGAAAGGTCCTGTGTTTCCGTTGAAGTCGATTGATTCTTTCGGATTGAAAGTCATGTTCTTGCGAGGGTCAACCTTCAAGATGAAGTATTTCAATGAACCCAAACCGACAATCTTAGCTATATGATCAGCCTCTTCCTGGCTCATTTCGTTGATCTTGCCCAGTTCTTGAGAGATTTCACGAGCCGTATTAATCATTTCTTCCATCAAATCGTCGGCATCTACCACGGTTCCTTCGCGGCTCTTCATCTTACCTTCAGGCAATTCAACCATACCGTAAGAGAAGTGAACCAAACCCTTGCCAAATTCGAATCCTAACTTATCCAACAGGATTGACAATACTTGGAAGTGGTAGTTCTGTTCGTTTCCAACAACGTAGATCATCTTGTTGATAGGATAGTCGTCGAAACGCAATTTGGCTGTACCGATATCCTGAGTCATGTAAACAGATGTGCCATCACCACGAAGCAGTAGCTTTTCGTCCAAGCCTTCATGGGTTAGATTTGCCCATACAGATCCATCTTCACGTCTGTAGAAGATTCCCTTTTCCAAACCTTCTAACACTTTGCCTTTACCTTCGAGGTAGGTTTGTGATTCATAATAAATCTTGTCGAAGTTGACTCCCATCATCTTGTAGGTTTCGTCAAATCCGGCATAAACCCAGTTGTTCATCATTTCCCATAAAGCACGAACCTCGGGGTCGCCAGCTTCCCATTTACGAAGCATTTCGCGAGCTTCTGCCATCAACGGAGATTTGGCTTCAGCCTCTTCTTTGGTCATGCCTTGAGCTTCGAGGGCTGCTGTCTCTTCCTTTAGTTTGTTGCTGAACAATACATAGAAGTCGCCGATTAAGTGGTCTCCTTTCTTACCTGCGCTTTCCGGAGTTACGCCATTGCCCCATTTCTGCCAAGCCAGCATAGACTTACAGATATGAATACCACGGTCGTTTACGATGTTTGTCTTAACCACCTTGTTGCCGTTTGCTTTCAAGATTTCAGATAAGCTGAAGCCTAATAGATTGTTTCGTACATGACCTAAGTGAAGCGGTTTGTTGGTGTTGGGTGATGAATATTCAACCATTACCAATGGAGACTGATCGGTCACCGGTGTGATACCATATGTAGGCTGTTCGTGGATATCATTCAATAGCTGAATCCAGCATGAGCAGGCAATAGACAAGTTCAAGAAGCCTTTGATTACATTAAACTCGGCTACAGCAGGTTCGTTTTTCAATAGGTATTCACCTAATTCCTGAGCTGTTGCCTCCGGTGATTTCTTTGACATTCGAAGGAAAGGAAACACAACGACGGTCAGATGACCTTTAAACTCTTTCTTTGTTTTCTGTAGCTGTATCTGCTTTGCCTCAACATCGGCTCCGTACAGCTCTTTTATTCCGGCTATGATGGCACCGGTAATCTGTTGTTCAATAACCATATCGTAGGATTTATTTTTGTTTGCAAAGGTATAAAAAAAGAGCGATGTGTCAAAAATAACCAATTTGATACATCGCTCTTTACCTGACTTCGTCATTGCGTCACCCAAAAATCTTCATCAAATAGTTTAGCTATTTTCTGATGCCTTGTCATCAGCATA